>CALWYL010000011.1 GCA_944385765.1 uncultured Oscillospiraceae bacterium | reverse complement strand
AAAAGCCCGCAAACCCGCATGAATACTAAGAAAAAAGGGTTGACATCTTTTTTGTCAACCCTTCATGGTGCCGGTGGTGGGACTCGAACCCACACGGATTTCTCCACACGATTTTGAGTCGCGGTCGTCTGCCAGTTCCGACACACCGGCGCGGATAACACATTATACCCCCTGCGCGGCGCATTTTCAAGAGCGTATTTCCTCCGCCGGCACCAGGGTGAGCCGCTCCGGCAGCTCCGGACCGAAGGTGGCCGCCGCCGCGCGGCAGCCCTCCGCCTCCGCGTAAAGCCGGCAGAGCGCGCCGGCCACCGGCGGCACTATGCGCCCGCCCTCCCGCGCGAAGCGCATGGAGCGCAGGTCGCCCCCGCCGGCGAGCTTGTAGCAGCTCTCCCGCAGCACCCAGAGCTCGTGGAACTCGAAGTCCCGCCGCTCCCGCTCGCTCATCAGCCGCAGCAGCCGCTCCGAGCGGGGCGCCACCGTCTCTATGTCCACGCCCACCGGGTGGTCCGACACCGCGGCCAGCACATGTGTGCGCGTGTGGCTCAGCGAGAAATACCGCCCCGGCTCCCCCGGAAAGAAAGGCCGCCCATCCGGCGCATAGGCCAGCGGCGGCAGCGCGGCGAGCCCCCAGAACTCCCGCGCGGCGAGGGCGAGCAGCGAGCGGGCGAAGGCGCTGCCCGCCGTGCCGTCGCGCCCGGGGAGGCGCGCGTCGGCGGCCTCCAGCCCCCGGATATCCGCGCAGCATATCAGCACTTGGGGCCCCTCCTCCCGCGCGGGGCCGCCGCCCCGCTTCATTGTCATAAATTATACTACATTTTGTTATCTTCCGCTACCATTAATGAAACCGATATGTTATAATGGTAAGAAGCCCGGCTGTGGCCAGCCGCCGCCGGGCGGCATGAAGCATACACACGGGAAGGTGAGACGGCAGTGAAAAAAGTGCTTGTCCTGGAGGACGAGAGCGCCATACGCAGTTTCGTCGTCATAAATCTGCGCCGTTCGGGCTACGAGCCCATAGAGGCTTCCTCCGGCGAGGAGGCCCTGAAGCTGCTGGAGCAAAATGAGGACGTGGGCGTTGCCCTGCTCGACGTAATGCTGCCGGACATAGACGGCTTTGAGGTCTGCCGGCGCATAAGGGCCTCCGGCTCGCGCATGGGCATCATCATGCTGACGGCCCTCAGCCAGGAGATGGACAAGGTCACCGGGCTGATGACCGGCGCGGACGACTACGTGACCAAGCCCTTCTCCCCCTCGGAGCTCATCGCGCGGGTGGACGCGCTCTACCGCCGGCTGGGCGCCGCCGACGACAGCAGCGACGACGAGATAGAGAGCGGCCCCTTCGTGCTCAACAAGCGCAACCGCACTCTGGACAAGAACGGCGAGCGCGTAAAGCTGACGCAGACGGAGTACTCCCTGATAAAGCTCTTCATGGAGAACCCCGGGCGGGCCCTATCGCGCGAGGACATACTGGAGAACGTCTGGGGCGCGGACTACAACGGCGAGCTGAAGATAGTTGACGTCAATATCCGCCGGCTGCGGATGAAGGTGGAGGACACCCCCACGGTGCCCGTCTACATCACCACCATCTGGGGCTACGGCTACAAGTGGGGGAGCTGAGCATGGAGGAGAACCGAGATCCCTCCCTCCGCGGGCGGGCGGCGCGCCTGCTGAGCCGCCTGCGGCGGGAGAACCTGCCGGACACCCTGCGCGGGCTCAAGGGGGCCTGGCTGGCCGCCAGCTGCGTCTGCGCGCTGCTGGTGGTCGCCGCGCTCATCTGCGCCCACTCCGGCGCGTCCGGCTGGGCCGCCGCGCTGGGCGGCGGGGCCGTGCTGCTGCTCCTGGCGTCCAACCTCTGGTTCCGCGAGCGCGTCACCAGCCCCATCCTCGGTCTGGGGGACACCGCCCGGCGCATTGCCGAGGGCAGCTACGGCTCCCTGGCGGAGAAGTTCCGCGACGACGAGGTGGGCTCGCTGACCGAGGCCATAAACGACATGTCCGTGAAGATAGGCGCGGCCAGCCGGGCGCAGACCGAGTTCGTCTCCTCCGTCTCCCACGAGCTGCGCACCCCCCTGACGGCCATCACCGGCTGGAGCGAGACCCTGCTCTACGACGAGGCCCTGCAGGGGGACTCCCGCCGGGGCATAGAGATAATCTCCAACGAGGCCAGCCGCCTCACCGTGATGGTGGAGGAGCTGCTGGAGTTCACCCGCCTGCGTGACGGGCGCTTCACCCTCAACCTGGAGACGGTGGACCTCTGCGCCCTGATAGAGGAGGTCGACTTCACTTACAGCGAGCTGCTGAGGCACGACGACATACAGCTCAGCTGCTCCCTGCCCGACGAGGGCCTGCCCCCCGTCACCGGCGACAGCGCCCGCCTCAAGCAGGTGCTGCTCAACATACTGGACAACGCCGTCAAGTACGGCCGCAGCGGCCGCCGGGTGGAGCTCACCGCCGCCGCGGAGGGGGAGTATGTGCGCGTGTCCGTGCGCGACCACGGCCCCGGCATCGCCGCGGAGGACCTGCCGCACGTCAAGGAGCGGTTCTACAAGGGCCGCGGCAAGGAGCGCGGCAGCGGCATCGGCCTCGCCGTCTGCGACGAGATAGTCGAGCTGCACAGCGGGCGCCTGAAGATAGAGAACGCGGAGAGCGGCGGCGCGCTGGTCACCGTCGAGCTCCCGGTAAAAACCCAATAATCAAGCAAAAGAGGTCAATATGTCACAGAAAAGCGATACCCAGGTCCGCTTCCGCACCTCCATCGGCGGCCAGGCCCTCATGGAGGGCATACTGATGCGCGGGCCGGACAAACAGGCCGTCGTCTGCCGCACCAAGGACGGCATAGTTGAAAAGACGGAACCCATAAAGCCGCTCAAGGAGCGCTGCGCGCTCTTCGGCTGGCCCATCGTCCGCGGCGTGGCCGTGTTCGCGGACTCCATGCTCAAGGGCATGAGGGCCCTCACCTACTCCGCCAGCCTCCTGCCCGAGGACGAGCAGGAGGAGCCCACCAAGTTCGACATCTGGCTGGATAAGAAGCTGGGCAGCGAGCGGGCGGAAAAGGCCGTGATTGCCCTGGCCGCCGTCCTCGGCGTGCTGCTGGCCATCGGGCTGTTCATCTTCCTGCCCACCTTCCTGATTGGGCTCATCCCGGGGCTGGAGGGCGAGTTCGCCCTGCGCAACCTGCTGGAGGGCCTGCTCAAGCTGGTCATACTGCTGGTCTACCTCTATCTCTGCTCGCGCATGAAGGACATGAAGCGCCTCTTCTCCTACCACGGCGCGGAGCACAAGACCATCTTCTGCTACGAGAAGGGCCTGCCGCTCACCGTGGAGAACGTGCGCCCGCAGAGCCGCTTCCACCCCCGCTGCGGCACCAGTTTCCTGCTGGTGGCCATCATAGTGGGCATCCTGGTGGGGCTGCTGATACAGATAGACAACACCCTGCTGCGCATGCTCTGCCGCCTGGCCCTGCTGCCGCTGATAGTCGGCATAAGCTATGAGATAAACCGCTGGGCGGGCCGGCACGACAACGTCCTCTCCTCCGTCCTCTCCTGGCCCGGCCGCCAGCTGCAGCACCTCACGACCAGCGAGCCGGACGACGGCATGATGGAGTGCGCCATCCGCGCGCTGGAGCTGGTGATACCCGAGCAACGCGGTTCGGACGCCTGGTGAGGCAAGAGGTCAACACGGGGAATTGGGGGATGAATGGCAATGCCGAGGACCTATAGTGAGATGTATATCGCGCTGCGCAACCGGCTGCGCGACGCGGGGATAGAGGCCGCCGCCCTGGAGGCGCGGCTCATAGCGGCCACCGCCGCCGGCAAGAGCACGGAAAAGCTGCTGCGCGACATGCGCTACTACGCCACCGACGAGGTGGAAAAGCGCGCCGAGGCCATGGTGCGGCGGCGCCTGGCCGGCGAGCCCGTGGCCTATATAACGGGCGTGTGGGAGTTCCGCGGCCTGCCCATGGAGGTCTCGCGCGACGTGCTGATACCGCGCGTGGACACGGAGGTGCTGGCCGAGACGGCCATAAGCCATCTCAAGAGCTCCGGCAAGCTGGACGCCCGCGTGCTGGACCTCTGCTCCGGCACCGGCTGCATCGGCTGCGCCATAGCCGCCGAGCTGCCGCGCGTGCGCGTGGTGCTGGCCGACGTGAGCCCGCAGGCCATCGATATCAGCCGCCGCAACGTCAACCGCAACGGGCTGGACGGCCGCGTCAGCTTCCTGGCCGCCGACGTCACCAAGGCCCCGCCCATAATGACCGGCAGCTTCGACCTGGTGGTGAGCAATCCGCCCTACATCCCCACGCCGGAGATAATGACCCTCGACCCCTCCGTGCGCGACTACGAGCCCATCTGGGCCCTGGACGGCGGGGAGGACGGGCTGGACTTCTACCGCGCCATACTCAAGAACTGGCACGGGGTGATACGCCAGGGCGCCGAGCTGATGTTCGAGGTGGGCGAGGGGCAGGCCGAGCGGGTGAAGGACCTCATGCGCATGGCCGGCCTGCGGGAGGCCGCCTCCGTGCTGGACACCCGCGGCGTCGAGCGCGTGGTCACCGCCCGCGCCTGAGCGCGCCCACGCTCTAATGAAACTTTAAAACTGATGATATATAAGAGGTGTTGAGATATGGCAGAGAAGAAAAAGCCGGCGGCTTCCGCCTCCGCGGCCGCCGGGCCCGACAAGCGCAAGGCCCTGGAGACCGCCATCGCCCAGATAGAGCGCAACTACGGCAAGGGCGCCATCATGCGCCTGGGGGACGACATCCCCGTGAATGTGGAGGCCATCTCCACCGGCTCGCTCTCCCTGGACCTCGCCCTGGGCATCGGCGGCGTGCCACGCGGGCGCATAGTGGAGATTTACGGCCCCGAGAGCTGCGGCAAGACCACCCTGGCCCTTCACGTGGTGGCCAGCGCGCAGAAGAACGGCGGCGAGGCCGCCTACATCGACGTGGAGCACGCCCTGGAGCCGGCCTACGCCCGCGCGCTGGGCGTGGACATAGACAACCTGCTCATCTCCCAGCCGGACACCGGCGAGCAGGCGCTGGAGATAACCGAGCAGCTGGTGCGCTCCGGCGCGCTGGACGTGGTGGTCATCGACTCCGTGGCCGCCCTGCTGCCCCGCAGCGAGCTGGAGGGCGAGATGGGCGAGAGCAGCGTGGGCGTGGTGGCCCGCCTGATGAGCCAGGCCCTGCGCAAGCTGGCCGGCGTCGTCAGCAAGACCGGCTGCATAGTCATCTTCATCAACCAGCTGCGCGAGAAGATAGGCGTCATGTACGGCAACCCCGAGACCACCCCCGGCGGCCGCGCGCTCAAGTACTTCGCCAGCGTGCGCATAGACATGCGCCGCATAGAGACCCTCAAGAGCGGCAGCGAGATGATAGGCAACCGCACCCGCGCCAAGGTGATAAAGAACAAGGTCGCGCCCCCCTTCAAGGAGGCGGAGTTCGACATCATCTACGGCCAGGGCATCAGCAAGGTGGGCGAGATAATCGACCTGGCCGCCAAGCTGGACCTCATCGAGAAGGCCGGCGCGTGGTACACCGTGGGCGAGGCCCGCATCCAGGGCCGCGACGGCGTGCGCAACTATCTGGAGGAGCACCCCGAGGTGATGGACAAGCTGGAAGCGGAGATACGCGCCAACGCCCACAAGCTGATGACCCCGCAGGCCCGCAAGGCGGCGGTGGCCGCCGGCCGCGCGGTGGACATCTCTGCCGAGGACTTCGACGCCTGAAATGCCCCAGAGCGTGAAGGAGCAGGCCCTCCGGCTGCTGGAGCGCCGCGACTACGGCCGCGACGAGCTCGCCGCCAAGCTGGTCGAAAAAGGCGCCGGGCCCGAAGAGGCCGCGGCCGTCGCCGGGCGCATGGTGGAGCTCGGGTATGTCAACGACGCCAATTACGCCTCCATGGTCGCCAGGCACTACGCCGCGCGCGGCTTCGGGCCCGGCCGCGTGCGCGACGAGCTGCGCCGCCGGCGCGTCCCCCGCGAATACTGGGACGACGCCCTGGGCCAGCTGCCGGACGACGGCGAGGCGGCCTATCGCTGCCTCTGCGCCAGGCTGCGCGGCCGCGCGGCCTCTCCGGAGGAGCTGCGCCGCGCCTCCGCCGCGCTGAGCCGCCGGGGCTTCTCCTGGGAGGAGATACGCCCGGCGCTGGAGAGATACAAAAGCGAATTCGATTCGCGGGAGGAAGCATGAAGATATCGCTCATTTCCCTCGGCTGCCCCAAAAACCAGGTGGCCGCCGAGCAGATGCTCTGTGCCCTGAGCCGCGCCGGGCACGAGATAGTCTCCGACGCCGCGGAGGCGGAGGCCGTGGTGGTGAACACCTGCGCCTTCATCGAGGACGCCAAGCAGGAGGCGATAGACACCCTGCTGGAGGCCGCCCGGCTCAAGTCCGGCGCGCTGAAGACGCTGGTCTGCGCCGGCTGCCTCTCCCAGCTCTACGGCGGGGAGATAATGTCCGAGCTGCCGGAGGTGGACGGCGTGGTGGGCGTGGGCAGCTGCCCGCGCATAGCGGAGGCCGTCGAGGCCGCCGCGCGCGGCGAGCGCCCCGTGTTCCTGGACCCCAACGACGCCCCTGTGGAGGAGGCGGAGCGCCTGGTCTGCACCGGCCCCGCCTGGGCCTATCTGCTGATAGCCGAGGGCTGCGACAACCGCTGTTCCTACTGCCTGATTCCCTCCATACGCGGCCCCTTCCGCTCCCGGCCCATGGAGGCCATACTGCAGGAGGCCCGCGACCTCACCGCGCGCGGCTACAGGGAGCTCATACTCGTCGCCCAGGACCTCACGCACTACGGCGCCGACTTCAGGGACGGCACCAACCTGGCCGCGCTGCTGCGCGGGCTGTGCCGGGTCGATGGGCTGGAGTGGCTGCGGCTGCACTATCTATACCCCCACGAGCTGGACGACGAGCTCATCGAGGTCATCGCCGGCGAGCCCAAGATAGTCAAGTACCTCGACATCCCCCTGCAGCACATCAACGACGGCATACTGCGCCGCATGAACCGCCGCGACCGCGGCGCGGAGATACGCGCCCTGCTGAAAAAGCTCCGCGAGCGCATCCCCGGCCTGGTGCTGCGCACCAGCTTGATAACCGGCCTGCCCGGCGAGGGGGAGGCCGAGTTCGAGGAGCTGTGCGAGTTCCTGCGGGAGGCCAGGATAGAGCGCGCCGGCGTGTTCCCCTTCTCCCCGGAGGAGGGCACCCCCGCGGCGGTGATGCCCCACGTGGACTCGGACACCGCCCGGGAGAGGGCGGAGCTGGTCTCCTCCCTGCAGGCGGAGATTATGGACGAGTGGGAGTCCTCCCTCGCCGGCCGCGTGATAGAGGCCATCTGCGACGAGTACGACCCGGAGACGAACACCGCCACGGGCCGCGCCTACTTCGACTCCCCCGGCATTGACGGCTCCGTCACCTTCCCCGGCCCCTGCATGCCGGGCGACATAGTCCAGCTGCGCGTCCTCTCCGCCGAGGACGGCGAGCTGCGCTGCGAGAGCATATGACACCGCTATAACGGAGGCACAGCGAATGAAACTCACCACCGCAAGCAAGATAACCGTGCTGAGGATTTTCCTCATCCCCGTCGTGGTGGCGCTGATGTACCTGGATTTCACCGGGCACATGTACGCCGCCCTGGCCGTCTTTGTGGCCGCCTCGCTCTCCGACTTCGTGGACGGATACATAGCCCGGCACTACCACCAGGTCTCCAATTTCGGCAAGTTCCTGGACCCCCTGGCGGACAAGCTGCTGGTCATCTCCGTCATGCTGGTGTATGTGGACACCGGGCTCTTCCCCGCCTGGGCGGCCATAGTGGTCATCGCCCGCGAGCTGGCGGTGCAGGGCCTGCGCCTGGTGGCCGTGGAGGAGGGCAAGGTGATTGCCGCCGCCTGGTCCGGCAAGATAAAGACCGCCTCCACCATGGTGTGTTTCGTGCTGCTGATGCTGCCCATCCCCGGCTGGTGTGTCACCGCCTGCTGGGTGGTGGTGCTGCTGACGACGGTCTACTCCGGCATAGAGTACTTCGCCAGGAACGCGGCCGTGTTCCGCGGCTGAGCGCATGGACAATCTCACCGCAAAAAAGCGCCCCCCGCTGAGGGACTTTGCCCCCGCGCGCTGCGCCCTGGCGTCGCTGGCGCTGTTCACGGCCCTGGGAATACAGCTCCTGCGCGGCTCCGAGGGCGCCATTCTCTGGATATACTCCCACATATCCCGCCCCTACCACCTCTTCATGGGGCGGCTCTGTTCCCATGTGGACTTCTCCGTGGCCGAGGCGTTCTACGCCGTGCTGATACTCGGCGCCCTGGCCTATCTGGCCGTCTCCGCATACCGCCTCGTGAGGTGCGCGGGGCGCTTGCTCCAGCTCTGGCGCACGGCGGCGACGCTCGCCATGCTCGCCGCCATGTTCTGGGCCGGGCTCTGCCTGCTGTGGACGCCGTACTACTACGCCCCCGGCTTCTCCGAGCAGAGCGGGGTGGACGACGGGCCGGTCGAGGTCTCCGAGCTGGAGGCCGTCACCCGCTATTTCGCCGCCCTGGCCAACGAGTACGCCGAGGAGGTGCCCCGCGGGGCTGACGGCCTCTGCGACTACAGCCGCGAGGGGATAGTGAACCGCTCCGCGGAGGTTTTCGCCGGCGCGGCGGCGGCCTTCCCCTGCCTGGAGGGCGAGGCGCTGGAGCCCAAGGGCATACACTTCTCCCGCATCATGAGCTATCTGGACTTCACCGGCTTTTTCTTCCCCTTCACCGGCGAGGCCAATCTGAACATGGACTCCCCGGCCCTCCTCCTGCCCTCCACCAGCCAGCACGAGATAGCGCACCAGCGCGGCGTGGCCGCGGAGCAGGAGTGCAACTTCGTGGCCATCTTCTCCTGCCTCATCTCCGACTACGCCGACTACCGCTACGCGGGGGCCGCCCTGGGCTACATCTATCTGGGCAACGCCCTGCACGGCGCGGACTACGGCGCCTGGGAGGAGGTCTACCGCTCCCTCTCGGACACTGTGCGCGGGGATTTCAGCGCCAACAACGCCTACTGGGACCAGTTTGAGGACAGCGTGGTGCAGGAGGCCTCCAACAGCGTGTACGACTCCTTCCTCAAGTCCAACGGGCAGGAGCTGGGCCGCCAGAGCTACGGCAAGTGCGTGGATTTGCTGGTGCACTACTACCTGGACGAGGCCCTGGAGGCCCTGGGATGAGGCGCGCGCTGGAAGTGCTCGGCCTGGGCCTGCTCGCCCTGGCCTGCTCGCTGCCCCTGGTGACGCTGGGGGCCTCCGCCGCCGCGCTATACTACGCCCTGGCCAAGAGCGTGCGCCGCGGCCGCGGCTCGCCCTGGCGGGAGTTCTTCCGCTCCTTCCGGCAGAACCTGCTGCCCGGCCTGGGGCTCACCGCCATCCTCGCGCTGCTGCTGGCCGTGGCCTACTTCTCGGCCCTCTACGTGGTGAACCGCCCGCTCAGCGGCCTGGTGGACGTCTTCTACTGCCTCACGCTGGCCCTCGCCTCGCTGGCCGCCGCGCTGGTGGTCTCTCTCACCCTGCCGGCCCTCTCGCGCTTCAGCTTCAAGGTGCCTCAGCTCCTGGGCTTCACGCTGCGCCTGGCGCGGCGCTTCCCCCTGCGGGCCCTGGCCCTCGCGCTGATGTCCCTGGCCGCCGCGGCGCTCTGCTGGATATTCCCCCCGGCGCTGCCGCTGCTCCCCGGCGGGCTCTGCCTCGCCTCCACCTGGCTCATAGAGCCCATGTTCCGCTCCTTCATGCCCCCGCGCGAGGATTTCCCCCCGGAGGCGGACACCTGGTATCTGGAGTGAACCCGATATGCAAAAAAGCGCCCCCTGGGGGCGCTTTTTTCGCGTTCATGTTCACTGTGCCGCGTCCGCCTGGGCCGGGGAGGCGGCCACTGCCGCCTGCAGCAGGGCGTTGGCCACCGGGCCGGCGTTGACCCTCCCGCCCCCGGCGTGCTCCACCAGCACCACAAAGGCGTAGGGGTGCTCCGGGTCGTTCAGGAAGCCCGTCATCCAGGCGTGGGAGGTGCCGTCGCCCACCTCGGCGGTGCCGGTCTTGGCCGCCGCGTCCAATCCGGGGAAGGTCCCCTCGCCGTAGGCCGCCTCCACGTTGTAGTCCATCATGGAGGCTATCTTCGACGCCGTGCCGGCGGAGAGCAGCTCCGTCTGGCGGTCCAGCTCCCCATGTCCCAGCAGCGTGGGCTCGTATACGCTGCCGCCGTTGGCCACGGCGGCCACATAGCGCACGAGCGCGTAGGGGCAGACCAGGTCGTTGTGCTGGCCTATGCCCGTCCAGGCCAGGCCGATGTCCATGTCCTCGCTCTCCCAGTCCAGGCTGCCGCGCCTCACCTCCATGCCGTCGAGCTCAAGCTGCGCCGTGATGCCCAGCTTTTCGGCGTACTCCAGCAGCACGTCGTAGCCCAGCTCCAGCGCGATTTCCCCAAAGGCGCAGTTGCAGGAGTTGGCCAGGGCCTGCTCTATGGTCTGGCTGCCGTGCGAGCCCGTGCACTGGAGCGTTATGCCCTGCAGCTGCGCGCTGCCTCCGCACCAGAAGCTGCGCTCGAAGAGGTCGGGTATGTTGTCTATGGCCGCGGCCAGCGTCACCAGCTTGTACACCGAGCCGGGCACGAAGCTGGCCCCTATGGCCTTGTTGATATATGTCCCGTCCGCCGGCTCGGCCGAGGGGTTCTGCGGGTCGTCGGCCGGGGTGGAGACCATGCAGAGTATCTCCCCCGTGGTGTAGTCCAGGAGTATGGCCGCGCCGTCGCGCCCGGCGAGGGCCTCGTAGGCCACGGCGTTGAGCGACGAGTCCACCGTCAGCCGCAGCGTCTTGCCGCTGGAGGTGCCGCTGACGAAGCTGTAGCCCATGAGCGAATCGCGGAACTGACTCAGAGCGCCCGTGGCCACATTGCCCCGCGTGTCGCCCGTCACATGGTAGCAGGCGCGGCGCACCGCCTCGTCCGCCGCGAAGGAGGCGCTCTGCCCGTCTGAGGAGTAGAGCAGCGCCCCGTTGCGGTCCACAATCTGCCCGGCGGGCGAGCCGCCGGTGAAATAGGTCGCCCAGGCCCCCCCGTCGTCCGCCAGGCGCACCAGATAGAGCGCCAGGCCCGCCATGAGCAGCAGGGCTATCAGCAGCGCGGAGCCCGCCCTCCGCTGTACCTTTTTCATCTCAGCTCCTCCTCGCCCTCGTCGTAGTAATCCCCGTCCCCGTCGTAGTCCTCGGGATAGGCCTCCCGCTCGTCGGCGCGCACGCGGCGCCGCTCGCGGCGGACGACAAAGCTGGCATCGCGCCGGGTGTCGGTGGCCTTGACAAAGGCCAGCAGCATCCAGCAGGAGAGCAGCGAGGTGCCTCCCTTGGACACGAAGGGGAAGGTGACGCCCGTGAAGGGCAGTATGTCCAGCGAGCCGAACACGTTGAGGCCCATCTGCACCATCATCAGGCTGACGGCAGCGCAGCCAGCGATGACGTAGAAGGTGCTGCGCCCCTGGGCCGCGTTCCGCACGGCGAAGAGGGCGAGGGCAATCACCGCCAGCATGGCCGTGACGGCTATTATCAGCCCCAGCTCCTCGCTGAGCAGGGCAAACACCATGTCCGTGTTGGCTGCCACGATGTCCTTCAGCCAGCCCTCGCCGGCGCCCTGGCCGAAGAGCCCGCCGGAGGCGGCGGCGCTCATGGCCCGCGTCTGCTGGAAGCCGGCGTCCCACACATCCTCCCAGGCGTGGCCCCAGGTGGCGAAGCGCTGGGCGATGTAAGGCTTGACGCTCAGCACCAGGAAGCCGGCCAGACCCGCCCCCGACACGGCCAGCAGCACGGTGGCAAAGCTGCCCGAGCGCAGGAAGGACACCACCAGGAAGGTGGCGAAGAAAATAACGGCCGTGCCGAAGTCGCCCATCAGGGCCAGAGCGCAGACGCAGACGGCGGAAAAGGCGATGTAGCCGAAGAGGTTCCGCCGGGCGAACAGCCGGTCCAGCGTGGCCGCCCCGGCGTAGATATAGCAGACCTTGACCAGCTCTGAGGGCTGTATGGTGAAGCCGCCCAGCTCCAGCCAGTTCATGGAGCCGCCCCGCACCTCGCCCATGGCCAGGTTGAGGGCCAGCAGGCCCAGCGCCGCGGCGGCGGCCAGCCAGCGGGTGCGCTTCACCCGCTCCAGGTCGCGCAGCCACCAGCCGAGGAAGAAGAAGAGCGCCACCCCGGCCAGTATCAGCACCACCTCTTTGAACATGTCCTCCGGGGTGCTGGTGGCGCAGACCTCCAGCCCCAGCGTGGTGAGGAAGAAGGCCAGCGTCTCCGGCTCGAAGCCCGTGCGCCCCAGCGTGCGCATGAAGAGGTAGCAGAACCACTCCGCCGCCATCAGCGCGAAAAAGGCCAGGCAGATGGAGTAGAGGTGCTCCCCGTCCGCCGTCACGGTGAACTCCAGCGCCAGGAAGGCCTGGAACAGCGAGAGTATGAGCAGCGTCACCCCCGGGCCCACGGACCTGCCCGGCGCGCTGCGGCGCCGCTCCAGCCGCTCCCGCTCCGCCCCGGAAATCTCGCGGAAGGCCGTGGCCTCGGCCGCGAAGTCTATCTCGTCCCCGTCGCCCACGCTCTCCCAGGCCCCGGCCTCCTCGCCGTTGACATAGGTACCGCCCCGGGAGCGCAGGTCCGTCAGCGTCCAGTCCCCGTCCCCGTCGCGCTGCAGCGAGGCGTGCATGCGCGAGACCGTGGGGTCGTCGAGCACTATGTCCGCCGAGCGCGAGCGGCCCACGATGCACTCCCAGTGGTTCACCGGGTGCTCCGTGCCGTTCAGGTCCACCAGATAGGCCCAGGTCTCCGGCTCATAGCGCTCGCGCAGCATGGAGCGCAGGCAGCGCAGCAGCACCCACAGGGCGAGCGCCGGCAGTATATATTTGCTTCCCTGCATGATGTAACCGGTCATGTCCGGCAGGTTTTCCATAGGCCCCTCCTGTGAAGCTGAATCGTCCGGGCGCGCTCTGTCCGCCGCCCCGGCGGGACATCCCCCGCGCCGATTATATCATTTCACGCCGCCGTTGACAACCGAGCGCCCTTGCAATAAAATAGAGCGTAACATCCGATTCGGACGCCGGATATCCACATCGGACGCCTCGCCCATTCAGACGAAATGCGCGCGCTTTTGTTCTGTGCGCGCCGCATCCGCCCCATCCGGCGGCCGGACTCCTTATTTGGGGGCAGAGATATATGCTTGGTATGATAATCATCGTCACCGCCATTGCCGGCGTCGGCGGCACCGGCCTCGGCGGCGTTGTCGCCGCGCTGTTCCGGCGCGACTCCAGCCGGCTCGTCAGTTTGCTGCTGGCCTTCGCCGGCGGCATCATGACCGGCGTGGTGTGTTTCGACATGATAAGCGAGGCGCTCTCGCCGGAGGGTTCCGGCGAGCAGATGAGCGTGTTCTTCGTCATGTTCGGCACCATGCTCGGCTACGTGGTGATATGGCTGCTCAATATCTGGATAGACGCCAAGACCAACCACGAGATAAAGCACATCGACGCCAACCACCCCAAGACGGCCGACGACCTGGACGAGCTCATCCACTCCGACCACTATGTGCGCCACGAGCAGTGCTCTGAGGACGGCGGCCCCTCCTCTCCCTATCAGCTCTTTATCGCCGGCGTGGTCATGGCCTGCGCCATCGCGCTGCACAACATGCCCGAGGGCATGGTGATAGGCGCGTCCTACGCCAGCGACTCCGCCGGGGGCATAGCCGGCGGCATGGGCCTGGTGATGGCCGTGGTCATCGGCCTGCACAACATCCCCGAGGGCATGGCCGTGGCCGTGCCGCTGATAACCGGCGGCATGGGCCGGCTCAAGGCCATACTGATAACCGCCCTCTCCGGCGCGCCCACCATCATCGGCGCCATAGTCGGCTTCGCTCTGGGAACCCTCTCGCCCTTCTGGCTCTCGCTCTCGCTCAGCTTCGCCTCCGGCGCCATGCTCTACGTGGTGTTCGGCGAGCTGCTGCCCGAGGCCATACTTATGTGGCGCTCCAAAATGCCCGCCCTGGCCACCGTTGTCGGCGTCCTGGTGGGGCTGATGATAATCTACATATGAAGCTCGCCTGCCTGGGCGACTCCAACACCTGGGGCTACGACGGCCGCTCCTATTGGGGCGAGCGCTTCCCTCGCGAGGTCCGCTGGACGGGCCGCCTGGCCGCCCTGCCCGGCGTGGAGCTGGTGGATTTGGGCGAAAACGGCCGCGAGATACCCCACACCCCCTACGCCATCGGCCGCGCGGAGGACGAGCTGCGCCGCGCCGCCGGCGCGGACTGGCTGCTGGTCCTGCTGGGCACAAACGACCTGCTGCAGGACGGCGCCGTCACCGCCGCGGAGGCCGCCGGGCGCATGAGGCGTTTCCTGCTCCGCGCCGCCGCGCTGCCGGAGCTCTCGCGCACGCGCACCCTGCTGATTGCCCCGCCGCCCCTGGTCCCCGGCGCCTGGGTGCCCCCCGGCCGGCTGACGGAGGAGTCGTCGCGCCTCGCCCCGGCCTATGCGCGCCTGGCCTCCGACCTGGGCGCGTCCTTCCTGGACTGCGGCGCTCTGCCGCTGGCCTTCGACGGCGTGCACTTCACCGCCGAGGCCCACGCCGCCCTGGCGGAGAAGCTGCGGCTTTTCCTCGGCCTCTGACGAGCCCCAATAGAGATCCCGGCGCCGCTCTCCGCGGCGCCGGGTTTTTTCACGCCTCGCCCAGGGCGAAGCGCAGTATGTTCCGCGCCGCGCGCTCCGCCGTCAGCCGGGAGAGCTCCCCGCGGCGCAGCGCGCGGTAGATGTCCCACGCGGCCGCCGGCGTGCCCGGCATCACCAGGTCGTTGCCGGCCTCACAGCAGAGCTCGTGCCTGCTGTCGGAGTGTCCGGTGGCGAACCAGTCCGTCATCACCAGGCCCTCGAAGCCCCACTCGCAGCGGAGTATGCCCGTCAGCAGCTCGCGGTTATTGGGCGCGTAGACGCCGTTTATCAGGTTATAGCTGCTCATCACGGCCCGCGCTCCGCCCTCCGTGACGGCCAGGCGGAAGCCCTTGAGGTATATCTCCCGCAGCGCGCGCTCGTCCAGCCGGCTGTCGGAGAGCTTGCGCCCGTCCTCCAGCTCGTTGCAGGCGAAGTGCTTGAGCGTCGCGTGCCTCCCGGGGCGCGACTGCACCCCCCGGCAGACGGCGGCGGCCATCCGCCCGCTCAGCAGCGGGTCCTCGGAGAAGTACTCGAAGTTGCGCCCGCAGAGCGGGTTCCGGTGTATGTTCATGGCCGGCGCCAGATAGAAGTCCACGCCGTACTCCTCCATCTCGGCCGAAACGGCCTCCCCCTGGGCGCGCGCGAGGTCCGTGTCCCAGGTCTGGGCCACCGCCGTCTCGCAGGGCCAGGCCGTGGTGAACTGGTAATAGGTGCGCCGGGGGCTCAGGGCCCTCTCCGCGGCCGAGAGCAGCCTCACGGCGCGCGATTTCCTGATGGACTCCGGTATGGCCGGCAGGGTGTAGAGCGAGGGGCGCGCCTCCCGCGTGAGGTTCAGCCCCTGGGGCCCGTCGGCCATCACCAGGTCCCTGGCCCCCCGGCGGAGAAAGAGCGCGCTGGTCCGCCCGCAGGCGCCGAACACCGTGCTGTGGAAGGGCGGCGTGTAGGTGGAGCCCGTCAGCAGCAGCGCCAGCTCCGGCTCAGTCAGCCGCGCGGCTATGGCGTCCACCCGCCCGCTGCGGTACATCCGCGGGCCGCGGTAGTCGTGCTCCAGTGTTTCCAGCCCCGAGAGCTCCAGCTCCACGCGCTGCAGCGTCTCCGGCAGCTCCTCCGCCTCCCGCTCCGGCGGCGTCAGGAGCTCTATGGGCCGCCGCGGCGCGCAGAGCCTCCGCACCCGCTCCGCCACGAACTCCTCTCTCAGCCTCGCCGCGGCCACGGGCCGCGCGGAGCGCGAATCCCGCCCCAGGCGCAGCACATATTCCCCCGGCTCCAGCACGAATTCGCCCCGCTCCGCGTCAAAGGCGGCAAAGGAGCGCAAATCAAACTCCAGCTCCAGCTCACAGCCCGCGCCGCTCTGCAGCTCCGGGGTCTTGGCAAAGGCCGCCAGGCTCTGGCGCTCCCGCCGGAGCCTCCCCTCCGGCGCGCTCAGATAGAGCTGCGCCACCTCCCGGCCCGGCCTCTCCCCCCGGTTCTCCACCCGCGCGCGGACCTTCAGCCGCGCCCCGTCGGCCTCCAGCCCGGCACAGCTCAGCTCGAAGGAGGTGTAGCTCAGCCCGTAGCCGAAGGGGTAGCGCGGCTCGATGCCGAAGCTGTCGAACCAGCGGTAACCCACATATATGCCCTCGCGGTACTCCTCCACACGGGCCTCTCCGCCCATGTGGGAGTAGCTGTCGTGGCAGGGATAGTCCTCATAGCGCCTGGCCCAGGTGTCCGCCAGCCGCCCGCCCGGCTGCGCCGCGCCCGTGAGCACGTCGAACAGGGCGTTGCCCATCTCCATGCCCCCCTGCGAGGCGTAGAGCACGGCGTCCGGCCGCAGCTCGTCCAGAAATCCCAGGTCCATGGGCCCGCCGGAGTTGAGCACCAGCACCAGGCGCCCATACAGCGCCCTCAGGGCCCTCAGCTGCCCCAGCTCGGCGGGGGATATCAGATAGTCCCCCTCCTCCACGCGCCGGTCCCGGCCCTCGCCGGCCTGCCGCGTGAGGACATACACCGCCGTGTCCGTGCCGGAGGCCGCGGCGTCCGCCGCCGTTATCTCCCGCCCCTCCGGCGCGCGGAAGGGCCGCGTCCAGGACACCTCCGACTGCTCCGTGAGCGGCACGTTCTTCAGCAGCTCGGCTATCTCGCCCTGCCAGCGCGCCCGCGCCTCGGCGTAGGCCGCGTCCAGCTCGTCCAGCCACAGGGAGGTGGTCACCTCCCAGCCGTTCTCCCTGAAGCCCGTCTCCACGTCCACGAACCGCCGGGGGTGGGTCTCCCCGCTGCCCGTGCCGCCGAAGCTGGTGTGCCTCACCCCCGCGCCGTACAGCGCGGCCCGCCCGCCGGAGAGCGGCAGCGCGCCGTTGTTCTCCAGCAGAACCATGCCCTCCGCGCAGAGCGTGCGGGAGAGGGCGCGGTTGCGCCGCTCCCTCTCGCTCTCTGCGGAGCTCACCGGGGCAAAAATGCGCCTTTTCATTGTCCTTCCTCCCCTTCTCCGGCCGTCCAGGAGCCGGTCTCCATGAATCTGCGGGCCCGCTCGTCCGCGCGCTCCGTTATCTCGCCGCCCAGGCCCATCAGCTCCAGCAGCCTGATGGCGTTGCGCGTCCGCGCCCTCCCGGGCCGCGCCAGATAGTCGAAGGCCATCTCCCCGCCGTCTATGTGCTCTTCAAAATGCAGCAGCCGGAAGCGGCCCTCCAGCAGCGAGCAGAGCTCCACGTCGTGCGTGGCCGCCAGGCAGAGGCAGCCCAGCGAGTCCAGCGCGGAGAGTATCTCCCCGGCGGCGGCGATGCGCTCTATGGTGTTCGTCCCCCGCAGCACCTCGTCCAGGACACAGAGGACGCGCGGCCCCTCCTGCGCCGCCGCGTCCAGTATGCGCTTTACGGCGCGTATCTCCGCCATGTAGTAGCTCTCGCCTGAGAATATGTCGTCCTCCGGCGCCATGGAGGAGTATATCCTGAACGCCCCTCCCCGGTAGCTCTCTCCCGGGCAGGTGCAGACGCACTCGCTGAGCAACGCGGAGAGCAGCACCGTGCGCAGATAGGTGCTCTTGCCGGAGGCGTTGGAGCCCGTCACCAGCGCGGAGCTCCCCCCGTCCCAGTCGTTGGGCACGGCGTTTTTGAGCAGCGGGTGCACCAGTCCGCGGGCCACCGCGCCCGCGCCGTCAAAGCTCAGCTCCGGCTCGCACCACCGCCCCTGCAGCTCGCGCCAGGAGGCTATGGCTATGCCGGCATCCACGCCGCCCAGGGCCTCGAACACGGCCGTCAGCTCGCCCCCCAGCCCGGCCAGGCGGGTCTTGAGGTACTCGTACACTATCAGGTCGAGCAAAAACACCGAGCTTATCAGGTCCCCCATGTCGCCGCTCCCGCTGCGGGAGACGCCGCCCGTCCTCAGTATGGGCCGCAGCCGCTCCAGGGCGGCGTAGGCCCCGCGCAGCTGCCCGTCCAGGCGCGGTATGCCCAGCCTTTTCAGCCGCCGCAGGGCGAACACCATGGCCACGCTGAAGTTCACGGCGTCAAAGTCCCCCTGCACGCGCCTGAGCACCAGCTCCCTCAGCATGGTGTTCAGTATGAACAGCCCCACCGTGGCCGCCAGCGCTCCCGGGCCGCAGGGTATCGCCAGCAGCGGCGAGAGCGTGAAGCAGAGCGCCAGCAGCACATAGAGGGCCAGCCGGGCGGCCCCGTGCGCCTCCGGCGCAAAGACGCGCCGCACATCCGCCCGCCTGAAGCGCCCCAGGCGGGCCAGCACGTACTGTATGCGCAGCCTCTCGTCCTCTCCGCCCCCGCCCAGGGATATCAGCCCGCGCCGGCGGGCGAACTCCCCCGCGTCCAGGGCCGGCGTGTGCAGCAGGTGATAGAGGTACTGTTCCCCCGGGGTGGACTGCGCGGCGTTCATGCGCTTGAACAACCGGTCCATGTCCAGGTCGAACCAGGTCACGCCGTCTATGTGGAACTCCCCCGGGCGCCTGTCGCGCACCCAGTTGTGGTAGGCGGCTATGCCGTCCATGTCCCCGGATTTGTAGCTCACCTCGGGCTCGCGTCCGAACTCCCGCTCCAGCCGGCCCAGCAGCCGCCGGCGGCTCTCCCTCATAAGCATGTTTTCTTCCCCCTCATCTCCCCACGGCGAAGGCCGTGTAGGGCCGTCTCCCGCCATAGCCCAGCCCCTCCGCCAGGGCGGCGGAGGCTGCCGTGTGCGCGTCCCAATCCGGGTAGAGCCCCCGCTCCGCGCACTCGAGCGCCAGCTTAGCGGCGCAGCAGCGCGCCAGATGCCGCCGGCGCAGGTCCGCGCGGGTGTCCACCTGCACCTCTATGGCCCCCTGGCAGGCCGCATAGCTGGAAGCCCCGGCGGCCAGCTCCCCGCCCCTCAGCGCGAGGAAGCCCAGCGCCCTGCGTCTGAAATTCCCCCAGCTCCCCCAGTGCTCCGCGGCCAGGTCGCGGCTCCACGCCTCCCGCCGGCAGAGCTCCCAGAGCTCCTCGTCCATCTCCCGCAGCTCAAAGCCCTCCGGCGGCGCGGCCAGCTCCCTCAGCCGGGCCGCCGCCTCCGCCCCGGGCGCGCTGCCGAAGGCAAAGCGCACGAACTGCGCCGCGCGCGGCCCGTAGAGGGCCCTTATCTCCTCCGCCCAGCCGCCGGAGAGGGGCACCAGTATGTCCCCCCGGGATTGCTCCAGCAGCCCGCGCTCCGGCGCCCCGGCGAGAAAGACGAAGTCCCCCAGCGCCGCCGCGGCCGAGCGCCCGGAGGGCGAGACGAGCACCTCGCCCAGCTCCCCTTCCAGGCAGGCCCTCACCATCACCCCGCCGCGCCCGGTAAAAAGCCCCTCAGCCCCCATCGCGCCGCCCCCTTTCCGCCGGCAGCGTGCGCATGCCCAGCATGTCGTAGCCGCGCACGAAGTCCCCCGGCTCCGCCCCGGCGCGCAGGCAGTGCAGCAGTATCTCCGCGCACGCGCGGCTGTCGCTCATCGCCCGGTGGTGCTCCAGCTCCAGCCCCAGATAGCCGCTGAGCGTGTCCAGCCTGTGGTTCGGCAGCGAGGGCAGGACGCGCCGGCTGAGCCGGCAGGTGCATATGTAGTCCACCCGCTCGCGCCACCTTATCCCGTAGCCGCGCAGGCACTTGGCCAGCACGGACATGTCAAAGGGCGCGTTGTGCGCCACCAGCAGCCCGCTGCCCATCAGCGGGCCTATCCTCTCCCAGAGCTGCGGGAACGCCGGCTGGCCGCGCACCGCCTCCGGCGTGATGCCGGTGAGCGCCACGTTGAAGCGGTCGAACCTCTGCTCCGGGTCCACCAGGGAGTAGAGCCCGCCCGAGATTTCCCGCCCGTCCACCAGGGTGATGCCTATGGCGCTCATGCGCTCGTTGGCGCTGTTCGGCGTCTCCACGTCAAATACTATGTATCTCTCCACCGCGCGCCTCCCGGGCCAGAAAGCAGCCCTCCTCGTGCGAGTTTATCACTCCCACAGCCTGCAGATAGGCGTAGATTGTCGTGCTGCCCACGAACTTCATGCCCCGCCGCCGCAGCTCGCGCGACACGGCGTCCGAGAGCGCCGAGCGCGTCAGGCCCCGCTCATACACCACCGCTCCGCCGGTGTGTCCCCAGAGCCAGGCGTCAAAGCTGCCGTACTCGCGCCGTATCCCCAAAAACGCGCGGGCGTTCACCGGCGCCGCCTCTATCTTCAGCCTGTTGCGGATTATCCGCGCGTCTTCCATCAGCTGCCGGAGCTTCTCCGGGCCGTAGAGCGCCACGCGCTCCGCGTCGAAGCCGTCGAAGGCCTGTCGGAAGCCCTCGCGCCTCATGAGCACGCACTCCCAGCTCAGCCCCGCCTGGAAGCCCTCCAGTATCAGCAGCTCAAAGAGCCTGCGGTCGTCGTGTTCCGGCACTCCCCACTCCAGGTCGTGATAGGCCACATAGAGCTCGTTGCGCGCCCTGGCCCAGCGGCAGCGCCGCTTTCCGTCCGCCCATTCCATGCGTGACCGCCTCCCCCCGTCCATGCGCAAATTGTAGCACACATCTCCCGCCGGTGGCAAGGCGCAGCGAGCCGCACGGCAAAAAAAGCGCCGCGCGGCTCGCTGCCGCGCGGCACTTCGCGCCGCTCCCCGGGCTATTCCGAGGGGCAGGCGATTTCCACCAGCTTTTCTATCATGTGGTGCAGCATCTGGGCCTTTTCCGTGTCCGCCGCGCGGTAGTACACCTCTTTGCCCTCCCGCCGGCTGACTATCAGCCCCGCGGCCTTCAGCTGCCGCAGGTGGTGCGACACCGCCGGGCTGCTCATCTCCACCATGGCCGACAGGTTTATCACGCACTCCTCGCAGTGGCACAGCAGCCAGAAAATGCGTATCCTGCTGCCGTCTCCCAGCTGCTTGAAGATGTCGGAGGCGGTCTGGAACTCCTCCACGCTCGGCATGCGCTCAAAACACTTCTCTATCTCCTGCCCGTGGTCGTGGGGCAGCTCATGGCAGGCCAAGGCCATTCCCCCTTGAAAAATCGCTCACTTCTTGTATCCGGTGTTGAAGTCCACCACGTTCATCAGCTCGCCGCCGGCCAGATAGGCGGCCAGGTTCTTCACGCAGATGTCCACCATCCGCTCCACGGTGGCCGGCAGGTGGTAGAAGCCGGAGGCGTGCGGGGTCACCAGCAGGTTGTCCAGGTCCCAGAGCGGCGAAGACGCCGGCAGGGGCTCTATCTCAAAGACGTCCACCGCCGCGCAGGCTATCTCCCCGCCGCGCAGGGCCTGCTCCAGCACGTCCATGGCCACGGCGTTGCCGCGCCCGCAGTTGACGAATATGCAGCTCCTCTTCATGGCGCGGAAGCGCTCGGCCGTGTAGAAGTGCTCGGTGGCCGCGCTGCCCGGCAGCACGGACATCACGACGTCCGCCCGCCCCAGCACCTCGTCGAGCTGCGCGGTGAGGTAGAGCTCATCCACGTAATCGGGCTTTTCCGAGGCGCGGCGCTTCACGCCTATGACATACGCGCCCAGCGCCTTGGCCATGCGCGCGTAGTAGCAGCCTATCTCTCCCAGGCCCACCACCAGCACCACTGCGCCCTCCATGGTGCCGACGCGGCCCATGTCCGTCCACTCGTGCCGGCGCTGCGCGTCGCGGTAGAGGTGCAGGTTCTTCTGCAGCATCAGCGTGGAGGCCAGCGCGTGCTCCGCCACGGTCTGCGAATAGGCCCCGGTGCAGGTGGCCAGGATGGTCCGGCGATCCAGTATGCCCTCCGCCACGTAGGCGTCGGCCCCGGAGGAGCAGAGCTGGTAGAACTCCAGCTTCCCGGGCTCGTGCAGCAGCGGGGCGGGCACGTTGCCCACTATCACTTCCGCCCACTCTATGTCGGCGGGCGCGACCTCGTTCGCCTCCACAAAGCGGATGTCGTTTCCGGCGCCCGCGGCGCGCAGTCTCTCCCTGTGGCCCTCGTTCAGCTCCGGCAGTGCAATGAGAATGTGTTTGATAGTTCTCCCTCCCATCAAGATCATAATAGTATTTTACATGCAAAACGCCCCAAGTCAATATTCCCCCCGGCAAATAAATTTCCCCGCCCCCCTTGACACCGGCGCGGAATGTGGTATACTCTGAGCATACGATTAAACGATTGTTTAATTATTAAACTCAAAGGGAGGCCGCCTGACATGAAAAAGACCTACAAAATAGACGTGGACTGCGCCAACTGCGCCAACAAGATGGAACTCGCCGCCAAGGCCACCCCGGGCGTTAGCGACTGCGTGGTCAATTTCATGACGCTCAAGATGAGCGTCGAGTTTGAGCCCGGCGCCGACCGCGACGCCGTGATGCAGGACGTGCTCAAAGCCTGCAAGCGGGTGGAGAGCGACTGCGAGATATATCTCTGAGAGGGGAGATGCGGCAGATGAACCGCAGGCAGAAGAAGATGCTCGCGCGGATACTCATATCCGCCGCGCTGCTGGCCGCGCTGAGCTTCGCCCCGGTCTCCGGCTGGCCGCGCCTCGCCTGTTATATGGTCCCCTATCTGCTCATCGGCTACGACATCCTCATAAAGGCCGGCAGGGGCATCCTGAACCGCCAGGTGACGGACGAGAACTTCCTCATGGCCGTGGCCACAGTGGGGGCCATAGCCCTCGCGCTCTGCGAGGGCAGCGGGGACTACACCGAGGCCATCGCCGTCATGCTGTTTTACCAGATAGGCGAGTGGTTCCAGAGCTACGCCGTGGGCAGGTCCCGGCGCAGCATCTCCCAGCTGATGGACATCCGCCCCGACTACGCCAACCTGGAGGTGGACGGCAAGCTGGAGCGGACGGACCCCGACGACGTGGAGGTGGGCTCCGTCATAGTGGTCCGGCCGGGCGAGAAGGTGCCCATAGACGGCGTGGTCGCGGAGGGCGAGAGCAGTCTGGACACCGCCGCCCTCACCGGCGAGAGCCTGCCGCGCGAGGTGCGCGCGGGGGACGAGATAATCAGCGGCTGCATCAATATGACTGGCGTGCTGAGGATAAGGACCACCCGGGAATTCGGCGAGAGCACGGTGAGCAAGATTCTCGACCTGGTGGAGAACGCCTCCAGCCGCAAGTCCAGGAGCGAGGCCTTCATCTCCCGCTTCGCCCGCGTCTACACCCCGGCCGTCTGCCTCGCCGCCCTGGCCCTGGCCGTGGTGCCGCCGCTGGTGCGGATTCTGGGCCTGGGCCTCTCCGGCGGCTGGGAGACCTGGATTTACCGCGCGCTCACCTTCCTGGTGGCCAGCTGCCCCTGCGCGCTGGTGATAAGCATCCCCCTGAGCTTCTTCGCCGGCATCGGCGGGGCCAGCCGGGCGGGCGTGCTGGTGAAGGGCTCCAACTACCTGGAGGCGCTGAGCCGCACGCGCACGGTGGTGTTCGACAAGACCGGCACCCTCACGAAGGGCGTGTTCGAGGTCAACGGCATCCACCACAGCCCATATTCCGACGAACAGCTGGTGGAGTTCGCCGCCCTGGCGGAGAGCGCCAGCTCCCACCCCATAAGCCTCAGTCTGCGGCGGGCCTACGGCCGGGAGATAGACGGCGGCCGCGTCTCCGACATACGCGAGATAAGCGGGGAGGGCGTCACCGCCGTGGTGGACGGCCGCTCCGTGGCCGCCGGCAACGGCAAGCTGATGGACTCCCTGGGCGTCAACTACATCGAGTGCCACGGCGTGGGCACCGTCATACACATGGCCGTGGACGGGGAATACGCCGGCCACATCCTGATAAGCGACGTCGTGAAGCCGCACTCGGCGCAGGCCATAGCGGAGCTGAGGTCGGCCGGCGTGCGCAGGACCGTCATGCTCACCGGCGACTCGCGCAGGGTCGGCGAGGGCGTCGCCGCCGCGCTGGGCATCGACCAGGCGTATTGCGAGCTGCTCCCCGGCGACAAGGTGAGCAAGGTGGAGGAGCTGCTGGAGTCGAACTCCCCCAAAGCCAAGCTGGCCTTCGTGGGCGACGGCATAAACGACGCGCCCGTGCTCTCCCGCGCGGACATAGGCATCGCCATGGGCGCCATGGGCTCCGACGCCGCCATCGAGGCCGCCGACGTGGTGCTGATGGACGACGACCCGCTGAAGATACCCCTGGCCATACGCATCTCCCGCAAGTGCCTCTGCATCGTCTACGAGAACATCGTGTTCGCCATCGGCGTCAAGCTCGCCTGCCTCGCTCTGGTGGCCCTGGGCCTGGCCAACATGTGGCTGGCCATCTTCGCCGACGTGGGCGTGATGATACTGGCCGTGCTCAACGCCGTCCGCGCCCTGTTCGTGAAGAATCTCTGACGAACTCCCCGCTTGAATAAACCTCCCCTGCGGTGTAAAATGTCCTCAACACCCAAGGGAGGTTTTTTTATGAAGGTCTCGCTCATTCAGATGTCCGTGGTGGAGGAGAAGGAGAGGAATCTCGCCCACGCCCGCGAGCTGATAGCCGCCGCGGCCGCCTCCGGCGCGGACATGGCCGTGCTGCCGGAGATGTTCTGCTGCGAATACCGCAACAGGGCGTTCATAGAGAACAAGGAGTGCGCCGGAGGCCCGTCCTGGCGCATGCTCTCCGAGAGTGCGCGCGAACACGGCATCTGGCTCATAGGCGGCTCCATCCCCGAGGAGGACGGCGGCCGGCTCTACAACACCTCGTTCGTATTCGACCGCAGCGGGGCCCAGGCGGCCCGCTGCCGCAAGACCCACCTCTTCGACATCGCCGTGGACGGCGGCCAGCACTTCAAGGAGTCCGACACCTTCACCCCGGGCGACGAGATATGCACCTTCGACACGGAGTTCGGGAAGATGGGCCTGTGCATCTGCTTCGACATGCGCTTCCCCGAGCTGGCCCGCATAATGTCCCTCGACGGGGCCCTGGCCGTGTTCTGCCCGGCCAGCTTCAATATGACCACCGGGCCCGCCCACTGGGAGCTGATGTTCCGCGGCCGCGCGGTGGAGAGCCAGGTGTTCGCCCTCGGCTGCGCCCCCGCCCGCGACGAGCAGGGCCGCTATGTCTCCTACGCCAACTCCATCGCCGTGGACCCCTGGGGCACGGTGCTAGAGCGCGCCGGGGCTGAGGAGACCACGCTCAACGTCGAGCTCGACCTCTCCCGCGTGGAGAGCGTCCGCCGCCAGCTGCCGCTGATGAGCGCCCGGCGGACGGACATGTACTTCCTGGGGCGCCGCTGAGCGCCGCGCACGCCGGACGGATTCCGCCGTCCGGCGTTTTCCTGCGGCGGTCCGGGCCTTTTGTGCATTTGCCAGAGCGAAGCGGGGAGAAAAATATCGTTTTTCCTTGATTTTTACTCTTTATGTTTCGCCCCCGTTATGGTAGTATAATATGAATCATCATCTACCCCGGGGCGGCGATATACATGGACGAACAGAGGGACGGCTTTAAAAACGAGACCATAGAGGGGCGCAACGCGGTGACCGAGGCGCTCCGCGCCGGCCGCGCGCTGGACAAGGTGTTCATCGCCCGCGGCGACACCGACCGCGGCCTGGCCTACGTGGCCGCCAGGGCGCGCGAGCGCGGGGTGACCGTCGTGGAGTGCGACCGCCGCAAGCTGGACGCCATGAGCGTCACCAAGGCCCACCAGGGCGTGGTGGCCGTCTGCGCCGCCGCCCATTACTGCACGATAGACGACATATTCGCCCGGGCGGCCGGGCGGGGCGAGAGCCCCCTCATAGTCGCCTGCGACGAGATTTCGGACCCGCACAACCTCGGCGCCATCATCCGCAGCGCGGAGTGCGCCGGCGCTCACGGCGTGATTATACCCCGCCGCCGCAGCGCGGGCCTCACCGCCATAGTGGACAAGACCAGCGCCGGCGCGGCGGAGCACCTGCCCGTCGCCCGCGTGCCCAATCTCCCCGCCGCCCTCGACGAGCTGAAGAGCCGCGGCGTCTGGATATACGGCACGGCCGCCGAGGGCAGCTCCCCCATGTGGGAGACGGACCTCACCGGCAGCGCCTGCCTGGTCATAGGCTCCGAGGGCGACGGTCTGGGCCGCCTGGTGCGCGAGAAGTGCGACTTCCTGGTCAGCATACCTCTGCTGGGCCGGGTGAGCTCGCTCAACGCCTCCGCGGCCGCCGCGGTGCTGCTGTACGAGATGCTCCGCCAGCGCCGGAGCTGACGCGAGCCCCATCTTGAGAAGTAGGTTATGGATTTGCTCGGAGACGACATTTCATTGGACGACGTGAAGAGCGTGCCCTCAACTCCGGAATACTCCCTCTCCGCCATCCTCGCCGAGTACGGCGACGAGCCCGCGCCCAGCGCCGGCAGCGTCGAGGCGCGCTCGCGCGAGATAGTCATGGAGGCCCTGGGGGAGACCATCTCCGCCGGGCTGAGGGACACGGACGCAGACGGGACGGAGGGCCTGCCCCCCGAGCCCGCGCGTGAGCCTGCCCGCCGCGAGTCCGGCAGGCGCCGGAAGAAGTCCCGCCGCCCGGCGCGCCCGCAGCGCGAAGCGCGCGGCGCACACGAGCACCCCGAGCCCATCGCCGATACATACGAACCCTCTCCCGGGGTCCCCGCCGCGCCGGCGGAGCCGGAGAGCCCGGCGCCCATCCCCCCCGAGCCCCCCGCGGAGCCGGACGACGGCGATGTCAAGGTCTACCGCCCGGCGCGCGGCGGCCTGCCGGAGGGCGACGAGGACGTGAAAATCTACTCCGCGCACGAGTCCGTGCGCGACACCATAGCCGAGGCCGAGCGGCGCTCGGCCCGCTGGTCCTCCCGCGCCGCCACGCTCGCGCCCGAGCGCCCGGCGGAGCCGGAGAGCCCCTCCGCCGGTGTCCCCTCCCCCTCGTGGGAGCCCGAGTACCCCGGCGAAGAGCAGTTCCCTGACGGGGACGCGTTTTCCGAGTCCTCCTATGAGGACACCTCGGCGGAGGGCGGCGAGTACGCCTCCGCCGGCGATTATCGCCACCGCTACGAGCCGCCTGCCCGCCCGGCCAACCCCCTGCTCGCGCTGCTGGCCCTCGTCTCCATGCGCCTGCAGGGCCTGAAGCGGGAAACTCCCCCCGCCCCCGAGTCCGAGGAGGACGAGGGCGAGGAGATGCCCGCCGAGGAGGCCGTCAAATACTACGCCGGGCACGCCGTCTCCCTCAAGCTGCGCGCCAGGCTGGCCTTTGCCGTCTGCGTGGTGCTCGCCTGGCTCTCGCTGGGCCTGCCCGCCGCCGGCGCCCTGGGCTCCGACCTGCGCAGCGCCTCCCTGGTGTGCCTCATAATGGAGCTCACCGTCGTGGTGCTGGGCCTCGACGTGTTCACCGCCGGCATCATGTCCCTCGCCCGGGGCCGGCCCGGGCTGTGGTCGCTGGTCTCCCTGTCCTGCGTGGCTGCGGCCGCGGACGCGCTGCTGACCTATCTGCTGGGCGAGGCCGGCTGGGGGCTGCCCTTCTGCGCGGCCGCCGCCCTCTCCATGGCCTTCGCCCTCTGGGGCGCCTCGCTCACATCCCGCGGACTCCGGCTGTCGGTCAAGGCGCTGGTGCTGGCCTCGGAGCCCAGCCTGCTCGTCTCCGTCCCCGGGCTGCGCGAGGGCGAGACCGCCATCTCCCGCATCAGGCGCGGCACGGCCGGCTATCTGCGCCGCTGTGAGGAGCCCGACGGGGCCGAGTGGGCCTACTCCTCCCTCGCGCCCTTTCTCATCGCCGCCTCCCTGCTGCTCTCGCTCATCTCCGCGGCCGTCACCGGGCTGTGGCCGCGCTTTTTCCGCATCTTCGCCGCTCTCACCTGCGCCTGCGCGCCCTGCGCGGCGTTCATCGCCTGCCCGCTGCCCTTTTCCATGCTGGCCAGGCGCGTGTTCCGCGCCGGGGCCTCCGTGGCCGGCTGGGCCGGCATGAGGGACATAGGCAAGTCCGGCCACATCGTCGTCACCGACACCGACCTCTTCCCCCGCACCACTGTCAGCATCGAGTCCATCCGCATACTGCAGGGCACCTTCCCGGAGACCATCATCGCCGCCGCCGGCAGCCTGATTTGCGCCTCCGGCAGCGGCCTCTCCGGCGTGTTCCTGGACCTCATGCGCCGCAACGGCTGCACCATGCAGCGGGTGGAGGACTTCTCCTGCAGCGACGGCGGCGGGCTGAGGGCCCTGATAAACGGCTCCGAGGTCCTCTGCGGCAGCGCCGGCTACATGCACCTCTCCGGCGTGCGCCTCCCGCAGAAGCTGGCCTCCAAGAGCTCCGTCTTCGTGTCCGTCAACGGGGTGCTGATGGGCATCTTCGCCATCAAGTACACCCCCATGACCTCCGTGCAGGAGGCGCTGAGCACCCTGCTGCGCGCGAGGCGCGAGCCGGTGTTCGCCATACGCGACTTCCTGGTGACCCCGCTGATGATTCGCCAGCGCTTCCGCCTGCCCACGGACGGCTTTGAGTTCCCCCCCTTCGAGGACCGCTACCGCGTCTCCGGCGAGGACGGGGCCGACAGCCCCCCGGCGGCGCTGCTCTCCCGCGAGGGTCTGGCCTCCTATGCCGAGGTGTCCGAGTCCGCCAGGAGGGCCTACGCGGCCTCCTCCTTCTCCACGGCCCTCTCCGTGGTCTGCGCCGTGGTGGGCCTGCTGCTGGGCTTTGTGCTCACCCTGACCACCGGCCTCCCCCCCACCTCCGGCCAGCTGCTCACCTACCTGCTGCTCTGGCTGGTGCCGCCGGCCCTCGTCTCCCTGGTCTCCCTGGGCCTCGGCGACTGACCCCGCGCGGGCACAAAACAGGCAAAAAAAGCGCCCCTCCCCGTCTGGGGGAGGGGCGCTTTGGGTCCGCCTAGTTGTTGAGCTCCGCGCAGGAGAGTATGTTCCGGCAGAGGAACACCGCCAGCAGCGTTATCAGCACGTTCACTCCCGCGAGCGAGAGCAGCGCCAGGGACTCAGGCAGCACCATGGCGGCAAATATGCCCGCTACTATGCCCGGCGCGGCCATCAGGAGCAGCACCACGAAGTAGAAGAGGAAGATGAGCGCCTTCACCGTCATCGAGCCGAACACCCGCTCCGTGACCAGGTTCCCCGCCGTGAAGAGATAGGCGTAGGTGAAGTAGGCCACCGCCGCCGCGGCCACGCTGTCCACGGGCGCGTCCACAAAGAGGGCCATCGGCGCGAAGCTGAGCACCGCACTCACCAGATAGCCCGCCGCGCTCTCGCGCAGGCACCAGAGCAGCTTTTTGGTGGGCGGCTCCGGCACCAGGTAGACGTAGGGCTTGGTCATCTCCTTCATCAGCCGGCCCATGGCCACGTAGAAGAACATCATGTAGGCCGCAAAGGCCAGCGGGGCCACGATGCCCGTGTCCCTCATGAAGAAGGCGAAGCCTATGTTCACCAGCACGAACACTATCTCCATGCCGCTCAGCAGCCACTTGCGGCTGCGCCGGTTCTCTATGCGGTGCTTGTAGTAGAAGGCGCTGGCGCCCCGGCCGCCGCCGAGGCCGGTCTTGCCGACGCTGACCTTTTTCGGCGCGCTCTCGCTTATGCGCCCCTCCCTGGCCGCCTCCTGGGTGTTGAAGCTGGTCTCCGTGCTCTGCAGCACGTCCTCGTAGTAGTCCTGGTCGATTTTGGCCATCAGCACCACCAGCGCCACCGTGAACACCGCCCAGGCGCCCACCAGCGCCAGCGCGCCGGCGTACTCGCCCAGTATGGCCTCATAGCAGGCGGCGCCCAGCCAGCCCGCCACGGGGAACAGCCGTCCCACGCCGTCCACCGCGGCGTCGCAGACGGCGTTCAGCACGTCGCCCTGCGCGCCCAGCGCGCGGAAGCCGATGTAGCCCACCCAGGCCGCGGTCGCCGCGACGTACACCGCCCGCAGGGCCCGGCGCACCCCGTCGCGCCCAGAACTGAGGCAGTATATGGCCATGGCGGTCAGCTGCGCGGTGAACACCACGGCAGCGTATCCCAGCACCACCACCAGCAGCCCGCCCAGGCTCACGCCGTAGCTCAGATGCATCCAGCTGTACTGAAAGAGTATCACGGCCGCCATGATGAAGGCCGTGCCCATCTGGTTGAGCATGCCGTGGAAGAGCACCCTCACCGGCCTGAAGGGGCCCGCGAAGAGGAAGTTGACGTCCGGCATCTTGAAGATGCTCATGCCGGTGGAGAAGCCGGAGTTGGCCGTCATGAGGAACATCAGCGCGAAGTAGCCCACGATGATGGCCCCCAGCTGGGAGTTGGGCGCGCCCAGCTCGCCCTCCTGCCCGCCCAGCATGCCGCTTACCACCACCAGGGCCAGCAGCGCGACTATGACCAGAGTGTATACGAGCTTGGCCGGGGAGCGCAGTATGCCCTTCGCGCGGTTCTTCAGCGCGGTCAGCGTGAGATAGGTGAGTGCGCTCATGCCCGCTCACCGCCCTCGGTGATGGCGAAGAAGAGCTCCTCCAGGTCGCGGCCCTCCGTCTCGTCCGCCCGCCTGGTGGCGGCGAATTCGCCGTTCATCATGATGTGCGCCACATCCCAGTAGTCCTCCACGGAGTCTATCATGTGCGTGGATATCAGCACGGCCCGGCCGGCCGCGCGCAGCTCGCGGAATATGGCCTTGAGCTCCTTTATGGCGTGCGGGTCCAGGCCCACCAGCGGCTCGTCGAAGATAAGCACCTCCGGCCTGTGCACCATGGCGCAGGCGATGGAGAGCTTCTGCTGCATGCCCTTGGAGAGCTCGCGCCCCAGCTTGTCCCTCTTGTCGTCCAGCTCCAGCCGCTCCAGCAGCTCGCCGCCGTAGCCGTCGTCCTCCATGCGCCAGGCCCGGCGGATGAACTCCAGGTGCTCGGCCACGGTCAGCAGCTCGTACACCGCCGGCAGCTCCGGCACATAGCCCAGCTTCCGCTTGGCCCCCAGGCTCTTGTTGGGTTCCCCGCCGATATATATGTCGCCCTTGAAGCGCAGCAGTCCGGCAATGCACTTGATAATCGTGCTCTTCCCCGCGCCATTGGGCCCCAGCAGCACTGCGGTCTGCCCCGCCTCCACCGAGAAGCTTATGTCCCGGTTGGCCGTGGTCTTGCCGTAGTTCTTGGTCACGTGTTCCACACGCAGCAGCTCGTCAGCCATAGTCGTCCTCCGCCTTCCGAAAATCTGTCCCCCATTATACACTGCCCAATATCCCAATGCAAGCAAATCCAGGTAAAACGGGGTCTTGTCTCTTTTGACATTTGGTGAATGTCAATTCGGGTCTCAGCATAGCATATAATCTGCCTGATGACAAGTGCTAAATGTCAAAATGGTGAGGCCTATGTATAAAAACCGCGCCCCGGAGGGCGGAAACAACCTGTGCGGCGGGCGGGTGCGCGCCCTCCGTCTCGCCATGCCCGGCCGCGTGTCCCAGCGCGCGCTGGCCGAGCGGCTGCAGATTGAGGGCCTGGACCTCGACAAGAACGCGGTCCAGCGCATAGAGAGCGGCGAGCGCTTCGTGACCGACATCGAGCTGCGCGCCCTGGCCCAGGTGCTGGGCGTCTCGGCGGACGAGCTGCTGGGGAAATAGGGGCCCTGCGCGGGAAAAATCCACCCCATTTCTTTGATCTTGTTCAAAGAAACGGGGTGGAGCCCCAAAGAAAGACACTTTCGTTGTAATATAGCAGTTGCGCAGACGCCGTAGTCGAATAACAGCCCGCATCGCCGGCCGCGCGTTGGGCCTTACGGCCCGGCGCTGCCGGACTGATGTCGATGCCGGCGGAGCCGGCGCTGGCGGACTGTGTCCGGAGGCAGAGCGCGCTCCGCGCAGATGCAGCCCTTCAACTTCCCGCGAGCCGGAGCCGCGGCCAAAGGGAGCAGCGCGCGGAGACAGCGGCGGAAGCTATTCGACCCCGGCGAAACCCTGTCTGCCTCCGGGCGCGGCCTGGCGATAGGCCCGCGGCCCTTCGACATACAGGTCTCCCCCGCGCGCGTCCAGCGCGCAGGTCAGCGGCATGTCGCGCACCACCAGCCGCCTGACGGCCTCGGGGCCCAGGTCCTCCCAGGCCACCAGCTCGCAGCTCTCCACGCAGCCGGCCAGCAGGGCGCCCGCGCCGCCGGTGGCCGCGAAGTACACGGCCCCGCAGCGCCGCGCGGCCTCCGCCACGTCCGCCGAGCGCGGCCCCTTGCCTATCATGCCGCGCACGCCGCGCTCCATGAGGAGCGGGGCGTAGACGTCCATGCGGTAGCTGGTGGTGGGCCCGGCGGCGCCTATGGGCCTCCCCGGGGGCGCCGGGGCCGGGCCGCAGTAGTATATCACCGCCCCCTCCAGGGGGAAGGGCGGCTCCCCGCCGCGCGCCATCAGCTCACAGAGCCGCCTGTGCGCCGCGTCCCTCGCCGTGTATATGGTCCCCGAGAGCAGCACCCGCTGTCCCGCCCTCAGGGAGAGGGCCTCCTCCGCGCCCAGCGGCGCGCTGAGCCTCATTATCTCCATCACAGTGTCACCTCCGCGTGCCTTATCGCGTGGCAGCTGATGCACACGGCCGCGGGCAGCATGGCTATGTGCGTGGGCGCGGCGTTTATGTGTACGGCCAGGGCCGTGGTGCGCCCGCCGAGGCCCTGCGGGCCCACGCCGGAGGCGTTTATGCTCTCCAGCAGCTCAGTCTCCATCCGGGCGTAATAGCCGTCCGGGTGCGCCTCGCCCAGCGGGCGCAGCAGCGCCGCCTTGGCCAGCGCGCCCACCGTGTCGAAGCTGCCGCCTATGCCCACGCCCACCACCGTCGGCGGGCAGGGATTGCCCCCGGCGGAGAGCACCGCGTCCAGCACGAACTCCCTCACCCCTGCCTCCCCGGAGGCGGGGGTGAGCATTTTCACCCGGCACATGTTCTCGCTGCCGGCGCCCTTGGGCGCCACGGTTATCTTCAGCCCCTCTCCGGGGACTATGCGGACATTTATGGCCGCGGGGGTGTTGTCCCCCGTGTTTACGCGCCTGAGCGGGTCGCGCACCACGCTCTTGCGCAGATAGCCCTCCGCGTAGCCGCGCCTGACGCCCTCCTGCACCGCCTCGTTGAGGTCGCCGCCCGCCACGTGTACGTCCTGTCCCAGCTCGAGGTAGACGGTCACCAGCCGCGTGTCCTGGCAGATGGGCAGTCACGCGGCGCGCGCCATATCCAGGTTCCTCACCAGGTCGTCCAGTATGCCGCGGGCCAGGGGCCAGCTCTCGCGCCCCGCGGCCACGCGCAGCGCCCGCTCCGCCTCCGGCGGCAGGTATCTGTTCGATTCCACGCACAGCCGCGCCACCGCCGCGCTTATCCGGGCGCAGTCTATCTCCCTCACAGCCTGGCCACCCCGCTTCTCACGGCCGCGTCCGCCACCGCTCGGGAGACGGCCTCCGCCACCCGCGCGTCAAAGGCGTCCGGGATGATGTGCTCCGGGGAGAGCTCCCCCTCGCCCACGAGGGAGGAGAGCGCGTCCACCGCCGCGGACTTCATCTCGTCGTTTATGTCCCGCGCGCGCACGGACAGCGCGCCCCTGAACACGCCGGGGAAGGCCAGCACGTTGTTTATCTGGTTGGGGTAGTCGCTCCTGCCCGTGCCCACCACGCAGGCCCCGGCCTCCCGGGCGGTCTCGTAGCCTATCTCCGGCGTGGGGTTGGCCATGGCGAACACGACGGCCCGCTCCCTCATGGAGCGCACCATCTCCTGCGTCACCAGGTTCCCCGAGGACACGCCTATGAACACATCGGCCCCCCGCAGGGCGTCGGCCAGCGGGCCCGTGACGCGGCGCGGGTTCGTGCTCTCCGCCAGGGCGGCCTTGTGCGCCGTCAGGGCCTCCCGCCCGGCGTATATGGCCCCCCGCCGGTCGCAGACCACCACGTCCCGCGCGCCCAGCGTGAGCAGCATGCGCGTGATGGCCGTCCCCGCCGCTCCGGGCCCGTTGAGGACTATCCGCGCCTCCTCCAGGCGCTTCCCCGCCACCCTGAGGGCGTTCTTCAGCGCGGCGGAGACCACGATGGCCGTGCCGTGCTGGTCGTCGTGGAACACGGGTATGTCCAGCTCGCGCTCCAGCGCCGACTCTATCTCAAAGCACTTGGGCGCGGCGATGTCCTCCAGGTTTATGCCCCCGTAGGCCGGCGCCAGGGCCCTGACGGCGGAGATTATCTCCTCCGGCCCATGCGCGTCCAGGCAGAGCGGCACGGCGTCCACCCCGGCGAACTCCTTGAACAGCAGCGCCTTGCCCTCCATCACGGGGAGCGCCGCCAGGGGGCCGATGTCCCCCAGCCCCAGCACGGCCGAGCCGTCGGTCACCACGGCCACCGTGTTGGCCTTGCAGGTGTACTCCCAGGCCGCCGCCGGGTCGGCGGCTATGCGCCGGCAGGGCTCCGCCACGCCCGGGGTGTAGGCCGTGGAGAGGTCGTCGCGCGTGCGCACGCCCACCTTGCCCCTTATCTCTATTTTGCCGCGGTGTTCCCTGTGCATCCGCAGCGCCGCTTCGTTGTAGTCCACTTTACCCATCTCCTTATCCTGTCTGTGTGCCCAGCCGCGCTAGCACGGCGGTGAAATACTCCGGCAAGTCCGTGGTGAAGCCCATGCGTTCCCCGCTTCGCGGGTGGGTGAACTCCAGCGTGCGCGCGTGCAGGCACTGGCCCGTCAGGCCCTTCTCCGGCTTCTTCGAGCTGGAATACAGCTCGTCGCCCAGCAGGGGGTGTCCGATGTGGGCCATGTGCACGCGTATCTGGTGCGTGCGCCCCGTCTCCAGCCGGCAGCGGATGTGGGTGTAGCCCTCATATCGGGCCAGCACCTCCCAGTGGGTGACGGCGGCGCGGGAGTTCTTGTCCGTCACGGCCATCTTCTTGCGGTCGGAGGGGCAGCGGCCTATGGGCGCGTCCACCGTGCCGCTCTCCTCCCTGAACCGCCCCCTGGCCACCGCCTCATACACCCGGCGGAGGCTGTGGTCGGCCAGCTGGGCGGCCAGCCCCAGGTGGGCGAAGTCGTTCTTGGCCGCCACCAGCAGCCCGGAGGTGTCGCGGTCAATCCGGTGGACTATCCCCGGCCGCCGCTCCCCGCCCACGCCGGAGAGGGAGCTGCCGCAGCGGTACATCAGGGCGTTCACCAGCGTGCCGTCCGGGTGCCCCGGCGCCGGGTGCACCACCATGCCCCTGGGCTTGTTCACCACCACCAGGTCCGCGTCCTCGTACACCACGTCTATGGGCAGGTCCTGGGGCTCCGGCGCGCCGGCCTCCTCCGGCTCGGGCAGTATCGCCAGATACTCGTCCCCCGCTGCGCTGCGCGAGCTCTTCTTCAGCGCCGCGCCGCGCAGCGTCACCAGCCCGGACTCTATCAGCCTCTGCGCCGCCGAGCGCGTGAGGCCCTCCACACAGCGCGAGAGGAGAGCGTCGATCCTCTCGCCGCTCTCCTCCGCTCTCACATATATGCTCTCGCTCATTTTGAACCGAACTCCGCCAGGATGTCCTCCAGGGAGAACTCCCCGTCCGCGGCCGGCGGTGCGCTCTTGGGGGGCTGCTGCCGCGCCTCGTCGGCGGCCGGCGCGGTGGCGGAGGGCCTTGCGGCGGCGCGGGGCGCGGCCTGGCGCTCGTCGGCCGCGTCCGGCCTCCTCCCGGGCGCGGGGCGCTCGGCGGAGGGCCTGTGCGGAGTGTACACCCTCGCGTCGCCCCCGGCCCGCTCAAATCTCGGCTCGGCCGCCCTCTCCTCGCGCGGCTCCTCCTCCCGGCGCGGCCTCTCCGCCCGGGCCGGGCGCTGGCGCGCCGCCCGGGAGTGCCCGCCGGCGGCCTTGTCGCGGCCGGAGCGGCGCTCGCGCCCGGAGGGCTCCTCCTCTTCCTCCTCGGCGGAGTGCTTTTTCCCATCGCCGCTGAAGATGATGTAGAGGCAGAAGAGTATGCCGCAGCAGGAGATGAACATGTCCGCCACGTTGAATATGGCGTAGTCCATGAACTCCAGCTTGAACATGTCCACCACGTAGCCGAACAGCACGCGGTCTATGCAGTTGCCTATGGCCCCGGCCAGCACGCCCACCATGGCCCAGCGGCCCAGGGCGTGCCTTATGAAGCCCTTTTTCAGCGCGATGACGGCCAGCACCGTGAATATCACGGCTATTGCCACGAACACCCAGCGCCATTGGCCGCCGGACAAGATGCCATAGGCCGCGCCGGAGTTGTGGATGTTCACCAGGCTCACTATGCCGGGTATCAGCTCCCGGGAGCCGGCGTCCAGCGCGATGTTGATGGTAACCCAGTATTTCAGCCACTGGTCCAGGATGAGCACCAGGACCACGGCAAGTGCGTAAAGCATTTAGGATCGCCTCCCTCTTCCGTCCGCGCCGGCGGCGCGTGCGGGGCGTCTTTCTATCTCTTCACCGCCGCGGCGCAGCGGGGGCAGAGCTCGGGATGCTCGGCGTCGGCGCCTATGCCGGCGGAGTGCGTCCAGCAGCGCGGGCACTTGGGCAGCGCGCTGGCCTCCACCCTGACGGTCACGCCCGGCATCTCGGTGCCGGCCCAGCCCTCCACGGGCTCGTCGGAGACGGCGAGCTCACTGACAATGCAGAGCGCGGCCAAATCCGCGTCCTTCACGGTCTCCCAGGCGGCCCGGGCCTCCTCAGCTATGTGCAGCGTCACCTTGGCGTCCAGCGGCTTGCCCACTATCTTCTCCGCGCGGGCCAGCTCCAGGGCCTTGTTCACGTCGTCGCGCAGGCTCAGCAGGTTGGCCCAGCGCAGGGCCTCGTCCTCGCTCAGCCTGAGGGCGTCGTCCGGCCTCGGCATGTCGTTGAGCATCACGTGCCTGGCGTCGGCCCCCTCGCCGTGCGGCATGTCCTGCCACACCTCGTTGGCGGTGAAGGCCAGCAGCGGGGCCAGCAGCCGCATCAGGTGGTCGAGTATGATATATATGGCCGTCTGGGCGCTGCGGCGGCTCAGGCTCTCCGGCGCGTCGCAGTAGAGCCGGTCCTTTATCACGTCCAGGTAGAAGTTCGACATGTCCACCACGCAGAAGTTGTGCGCCGCGGCGGTGACGCCGAAGAACTCATACTTCTCATAGGCGTTGAGGCAGCGCTCCACCAGCGTGTTGAGGCGGCTGAGCGCCCAGCGGTCGAGCTCGGGCATCTCGGCCACCGGCACCATGTCCCTGTCCGGGTCGAAGCCGTTGAGGTTGCCCAGGATATACCTCGCCGTGTTGCGTATCTTGAGGTACTTCTCGCTCAGCTGCTTGAATATGGCGTCCGAGCAGCGCATATCCATGCGGTAGTCGGCGCTGGCGGCCCAGAGGCGCACGATGTCCGCGCCGTACTTGGCGATGAGGTCGGCGGGGTCCACGCCGTTGCCCAGGCTCTTGTGCATGGCCTTGCCCTCGCCGTCCACGGTCCAGCCGTGGCAGAGGCACTCCTTATACGGGGCCCTGCCCTTGACGGCCACGCCGATGAGCAGGCTGCTCTGGAACCAGCCGCGGAACTGGTCGCCGCCCTCGAGGTACATCTCGGCGGGCCAGCGCCCCGGGGAGTCGAGCTCCATGGAGGCGATGTGGGTGCTGCCGGAGTCGAACCAGCCGTCCAGGGTGTCGGTCTCCTTGGTGAAGGCCCTGCCGCCGCAGTGCGGGCAAGTGAAGCCCTCGGGCAGCAGCTCGCCGGCCTCCAGCTCGAACCAGGCGTTGGAGCCCCTCTGGCGGAATATGCCGCTGACGGAGTCTATGGTCTCGTCGGTGCAGACGGGCTTGCCGCACTCGGAGCAGTAGAACACGGGTATGGGCAGTCCCCAGCGCCTCTGGCGGGAGATGCACCAGTCGGCCCGCTCGCGTATCATGGCTATCATGCGGTCGTGGCCCCACTCGGGCATCCACTTCACCTCGTCGGCGGCCGCGCAGGCCGCGTCCTTGAAGGCGTCCACGGAGCAGAACCACTGGTCGGTCGCCCTGTAGAGTATGGGGCTCTTGCAGCGCCAGCAGTGGGCGTACTGGTGGATGATGTCCTCGGAGGCGTAGAGCGCGCCGCAGTCCCTGAGGTCGGCGAAGATGGCCTCGTTGGCCTGGTCGGTGCTGAGGCCGCAGTATTTCCCGGCCTCCTCGTTCATGTTGCCGTGGTCGTCCACCGGCACGGTCATGCCGATGTGCACCCTGCCCTCGGCGTCGTACTTGCGGCATATCTCATAGTCCTCCTGGCCGTGGCCCGGCGCGGTGTGCACGCAGCCGGTGCCGGCGTCCAGAGTGACGTGGTCGCCCAGCAATATGGTGCTCTCCCGGTCTATCAGCGGGTGCTGCGCGGTCATGAACTCAAACTCCGCGCCCTTCATCTCGGCGAGCACCTCAAAGCGCTCTATGCCGCCCACCTCGGCCACGCGCCCCATGAGCTCCTTGGCCATGACGTACACCTCGCCATTGGGCGCCTTGGCCAGCACATAGTCGAAGTCGGCGTTGAGGCATATCGCCAGGTTGCCCGGTATGGTCCAGGTGGTGGTGGTCCAGATGAGGAAGTAGCAGTTGTCCTTGTCGCAGTAGGGGGCGAGCTTGCCGTGGTCGTCCTTGACGCGGAACTTCACGTAGATGGACTTGCAGGGGTCCTCGCTGTACTCTATCTCCGCCTCGGCCAGGGCGGTCTCGTCGTGCGGGCACCAGTAGACGGGCTTCTTGCCCTTGTAGATATAGCCCTTCTTGTACATCTCACCGAAGATTTTCACCTCTTCGGCCTCGAACTTGGGGTCCATGGTGAGATAGGGCTCGTCCCAGTCGCCCAGGCAGCCCAGACGCTTGAAGGCCTCGCGCTGCACGTCGACATAGTGCATGGCAAAGGCGTGGCAGGCGTCGCGGAACTCGGCGGTGGTCATCTCCTTGTGGTTGAGCTTCTGCTCCTTGATGATGGCGGACTCTATCGGCATGCCGTGGTTGTCCCAGCCGGGGTAGTATATGGCGTGCCAGCCCGACATGGACTTGTAGCGGGTTATGAAGTCCTTCAGGCACTTGTTCATGGCGGTGCCCATGTGGATGGAGCCGTTGGAGAACGGGGGGCCGTCGTGCAGGTTGAATACGGGCCTGCCCTCGGTGCGCTTGAGCATCTCGTGGTAGAGGTCCATGTCGTACCACGACTTCAGCATATCCGGCTCGCGCTTCGGCAGGGAAGCGCGCATGGGAAACTCTGTTTTCGGCAGATTTACCGTGGAATTGTAGTCCTGAGCCATGTTATATCTTTTCTCCCTCGTCTTGTGAATATGAAATACATGCGGGGCCGCGTTGCCGCGCGCCCCGCTGGTAATCTCTCAGCTTCAGCCCTGTCCCCCCAGGGAGAACAGGTGCGTCACATCGTCTGCCGGGGTCTGCGCCGCTGAGCCCATCGCGGAGCCGATGTCTATCCTCGGCTCGGGCTCGTCCGGTATTCGGGCGACGGAGGCCTCTATGCTCTTCACCGCGGCGTCCACCTTGCGCTCGTCGCCCTGTACGGGCAGGGCGGAAGACGCCCGCTCGAGATAGTCGAGCTGGCGGGAGCAGAGCGTGCGCGCCTCCTCAAAGAAGCGGGCGAAGGCGGCCTTCGCCTCGCTGAGGCGCTGCTGCTCGCGGGCGGTCTCGTTCCTCAGGGACTCCAGGCTGCGGGAGGCCGCGGCCTCCGCCTCGGCCAGGGTCTTCTCGGCGCGCGCTCTCGCCTCCGCCTCTATCTGGGCGGAGAGCTTCTGCGCGGAGAGAAGGGTGAGGCGCATGGCATCCTCGCTGGAGCGGTACTCCTCTATCTTGTCCACCAAGACCTTCATCTTGGCCTTGAGCGTGGCGTTCTCCTTCTGCGCCGACTCCAGCTCGATGGCGGCGTCCTCGAGGAAATCGTCCACGTCGGCCATATCATAGCCGCCGAAGACGGCCTTCTCAAAAGTTCTTTCCCTGATATCCTGGGGGGTCATATCAGTATCTCCTTCCCTTGCCGCGATTATATCTCGTCAGTTAAAATGTAAAGCTGCTGTTCTCTATCTCGTCCGCCAGGTCTCCCGTGAGGCCCACGCTGCAGGGCGTTATCAAAAACGTGTCCGAGGACACCCGCTTGAGGTTCCCGTCCTGCACATACGCCGCCCCGGAGAGGAAGTCCACCAGCCGCCGGGCCGTCACCTTGTCGGCCGCTTCCAGGTTGAGCACCACGGTGTGCTTCTGCCTCAGGTGGTCCGCTATCTCCGCCGCGGCCTCGAAGTGCTCCGGCTTCACCAGCACCACCTGCTGCTTGCCGGAGCCGATGTTCACCACGCGGCTGTCCGTCTTGCCCGCGCGCTCGCGGCGCGGCGGGTTATGTACCGCGTGCTGCTGCGCCGGGGCCGGCTCGTAGGCGTCGGACGCGCCCTCCGCCTCGGCGAAGAAGCTCTGCCGCCTGTCCTGCAGCCCGTCGCCCTCCTGCTGGGAGACCGGCACCTCCCCCTCGGAGAAAAACTCGTCCTCGTCGTCGTAGGGGCGGGTCAGTTTTTTCAGTTCGTCAAAAAAGCCCATGTGTCATTATCTCCCGTCAGGTGCGCTCGCCGTAGTTGCGGGGCCCGAAGATGGCGGAGCCGACGCGGACCACGTTCGCGCTCTCCCTTATGGCATCCTCAAAGTCTCCGCTCATGCCCATGGACAAAAAGTCCATGCTGACATTATCGTATTTTTTTGCCCCGATGTCAATAAAAAGCTCTCTCATTCTGGCAAAATAGGGTCGGGAGGCCCCGCTCGCCTCCGCCACAGGGGGTATGGCCATCAGGCCCCTCACCTTCAGGGAGGAAAACTCCCCTGAAATTTCCAGCGCCTCCGGCAGCGCCGAGGGCTCGAACCCGCTCTTGGCCGCCTCGCCGCCTATGTTCACCTCCAGCAGCACGTCCTGCGTCACGCCCAGCTTCCGGGCCCGGGCGTCTATCATGCGCAGCAGCTCCACGGAGTCCACCGACTCTATGAGGTCCACCGTACCCACCAGGTATTTCACCTTGTTCTTCTGCAAATGGCCTATGAAGTGCAGCGGCGCCCCGGCATAGGCCCCCTGGGCGTTCTTCTCCAGCAGCTCCTGCACCCGGTTTTCGCCGCAGGCGTCCACGCCGGCGGCTATGGCCTCGCGCACTGCCGCCGCGTCGTTCATCTTGCTGGCCGCCACCAGCAGCACTCTGCGCCCCTGGGCCGCGGCGTCTATTCTGGCGCGTATGGCCGCGACGTTCTCAGCTATCGACATATCCATACCCTCTTTTTATATATTGGGCCGCCCCCGCGGGCCGCCCGCGTCCTCTTCGCCATATGCCTGCACCGCCAGCACCTCGCTGCCGTCGTGCAGCGCCCCCGGCTCCACCAGGTAGCCCTCTTTGTACTCGCAGAGCGGCTCTATCTCCCGCTCCACAGCCTCGCCCAGCACCAGGGCCTGCACGAAATATCTCCCGCCGCGCTCATAGACCGCCTCCGCGGGGACATACAGCCCCTCGGCCCGCCTGACGAGCATCTCCGCCGAGGCCGCGCGCACCGTCAGCATGTCGGCCAGCCCCTCGGCGCAGGAGAACACCACGGCGCAGCTCCCGTCCTCCGGCCGGGAGACGCTCTCCACCCTGGCCTCGAAGCGCCCCTGGGCAAAGCTGAGCTCCGCGCGCTCCCCCGGGGAGAGCCGCGTCGCCGGCTCCTCGTCCAGCAGCGCGGCGAAGTACCAGCGCACGCCGGTCACCAGCGCGCCGAAGGCCCCCTCCGGCCGCTGCGGCCGGTAAGTGAGCAGCTCGGCGAGCCGCCCCGGCTGCGCGCAGTCCTCCGCCCCCAGCCCCGTGAAGCCGTCGGTATGGGATGTAAACAGCCCCGGCTCGTCCACCGTGACGGCCGTCCCCTCTGTTCCGCCGCCGGACGGGCCCCGCGCCTCCGGAGGGCCCCCGCCCTCCGCCGCAAAGCCGCCGCCCGGACCCCCCTGCAGGAGGCCGAGCAGCCGCTCCGCGGCCCCGGCGGGCGAGCCGGCGGCGCCGTACCGCGCCCGCGCCAGCTCCAGTACTGCCTCCCCGGCGTCGTCCGGGGCCTCCCCCGGCGCGGAGAGCAGAGCCCGGGCATAGGCCTCCCCGTCCGTGAACTCCAGCGCCGCCGCCGCGCCGCGCGGCAGGCGCTCGCCCTCCGCGGCGGTGACCAGCAGATAGGCTGAGTCCGAG
>CALWYL010000010.1 GCA_944385765.1 uncultured Oscillospiraceae bacterium | reverse complement strand
TGAACGACCTCGCCTCCGTCACCAGCTACACCTGCTATGAGTCCGACGCCGAGGGCGACGCCGCCGCCAAGAAGGCCAATGCCCAGAACCTGAGCATCGGCTCCGGCACTGAGTATGATGAGTATGAGTTCAACCTCATCGACAACAGCGCCGTTGCGGTTCCGTCCGCCACCAACAACTTCGCCTATGTCACTGTGAACGCCAGCCTCGGCGCTCTGGGCTACAAGAACACCGTTGCCGAGACCACCCGCGTCGCCGGCGTCACTGTTCCCAACGCCAAGATCCTGACCGACATCAGCGAGATTGACGACGGCGACAGCATCGTCTACATCCGCACCACCAGCAGGGTTGAGAGCGGCGCCGACAAGTACGCCTACCACGTCTACCCGGTGTCCTACACCTCTGGTGTTGTGCAGAGCATCGGCAAGACCTCCATCACCCTCGCCGACGGCACTGTCCTGCCCGCCTCCAAGCTGGGCGTGATTCGTGACATCGGCAACGAGGTCATCATCGGCCGCAACTACACCTTCATGCTCGACAACCACGGCGACTTCATCAGCATCACCCGCAGCGGCGCGCGTGAGCTCTACTACTTCACCGGCGAGTGGCGCTACACCACCCCGCACGATGTCTATGGCTGGACCACCGTCTGCCAGTTCATCAACGTGACCACCGGCGAGATTATCGAGCGCACCGTGGCCACCAGTGCCAACCCCACTGCTGACCTTGTCACCGGCGATTACTACGACCTGACCGCCACGGCCAATGCCTCCGGCATCTACCGTGCCACGCATGTCACCGAGACCAACAGCCCCTATGCCGGCGCTTACGCCGTTGAGGACAACAGCTTTGTCTTCACCCGCATCAGCGACCGCATAACCGGCATCACCGGCGCTTCCCCCATCTACTTTGACCGCGACAACGTCACCTTCATCGTTGTCACCCGGACCGGCGACGACCCGCAGATGCTGACCGCTACCGGCGTGGCTGACCTGATGAGCAAGCTCGACGTTGCCAGCAACGGCACCGTGCAGCTCACCAACTTCGCCGTGACCCTCAGCAGCACCTCCACCGGTGGCCGGCAGGCCGACGTGATCTTCGCTGCTGTTGCCGGTGTCCAGGCTCAGAGCAACTACGTCTTCGTGCCTTACACCATTGAGGCCGGCGACTGGACCAGCATTACCGGCGACATCGACGGATACCTCGTCAGCTATGACGGCGGCGCTTACCTCGACGGCCAGAAGTTCAACACCTTCTTCATAGCCGGCAACGCCGTCACCGGCAGCAACCCCTCCAACATAGTCCTGGAGCGCGGCTTCTACACCTACACCCACGGCAACCGCGGCATCCTCAACCTCACCAAGAGGGTTGAGAACACCATCCCCGGCGGTGCCACCTCCAACGAGCTCTGCTACTACAGCACGAACGTCACGGTTGACTCCATAGCCGGCACCGCCTTTGAGCTCGACGGCTTCGATGTCGCCGACGACGTGGTCATCACCGACCTGCGCGCCGCCAGCACCAGCTTCCCGGCGATCACCGGCAACAACATGCAGGAGCTCTGGAGGCAGAAGCAGAAAGACGTCGATCCCGACATGACCATCGGCTACACCAGGAATCCCGCCACCGGCGAGGTCGACTTCATCTATGTCGTCGACTCCGGCTGGCAGCGTCAGGCCATCTACAGCCTGAGCGACGAGCTCTACGCCGCCGGCTGGCGCTGGGTTGATACCACTGACAGCGCGCTCAACGTCCTTGATTCGCAGTACATCACCCGTTACAATGAGTCTTCCGACATGACCGGCTGGAAGATCACCAACATCAATAAGGATCTCGGCCTTGTGACTGGCAGGACCTACAGCGGCGAGAACGGCCTGTTTGTCGATTACACCTTCAACGGCACAACCACCCGTGATATGGCTGTCGAGGCCACTGTCACTGCCGGCAACGAGCTCACTTTCGGCACCTGCGACCTGCCTGAGCTCACCGACAGCATGACCGGCGCACGCACCATCACTGTGACTGTCAAGGGCCTTGAGATGGACGTCCAGTTCACCCGCGGCACCCGCGCCGAGGGCGGCACGATTCCCGCTCACGATTACTTCGAGGTCTACAGCAGCGATCTCGGCACCGGCGCAAATCCCGCCGGCACCATAACCCTGGGTGAGAGCGTCACCGTGACCGTCGTCAAGGACGCCGGCAATTTCTCCGGCAACGTCGTTGACATCGGCTTCACCAACAGTGTTGACGCTGTCTACAACATTAATTATCACAATGTCCCGACCACCGCTAACTCCATCAGCTTTGAGGCCACCCCGCTCTGCTGGGGCACCTATCTGCTGACCAATGTCACTGATAATGTTCCCCCTACTGCTTGAATGACAGTAAAAACCTAATAGTTTTCCGCCCCCGGTTCGCCGGGGGCGGTTTTTTTGCGCCCAAAGGGCTTCCCAAACGGCCCCAGATGCTGTATAATGCCCATGTCGTAACCTGCGACAAGACGTGACAAAGGAGGCCCTGAAATGAGGGGTGTACACAGCGCGGTAGACGATTTGCGCCGCAACGTATTTACGGAGGTCGCCCGCCTGGCCTACGAGGGCGGCGACTACTCCCGCATCGACGAGCTGCCCTATAAGATAATCCCCGGCGAGGACGCCCACTACAGGCACGACGTGTTCCTGGAGCGCGCCATCGTCACCGAGAGGCTCCGCCTGGCCTGCGGCCTGCCCCTGCGCACCGCCGCCGAGATGAGCCTGGCCAGCGACGGCATCGAGCAGGCCGCCCTGCCTGAGAAGTACTACGAGCCGCCTCTGATAAACATCATCCCCTTCGCCTGCAACGCCTGCCCGCCCAAGGAGATACGCATCTCCTCCAACTGCCAGGGCTGCCTCTCCCGTCCGTGCATGAACGTCTGCCCCAAGGGGGCGATAAGCGTGGGCCGCGACGGCAAGAGCCACATCGACCCTGAGAAGTGCATCAGGTGCGGCCGCTGCATGAACCAGTGTCCGTATAACGCCATCAGCCGCCTGGAGCGCCCCTGCGCCAAGGCCTGCGGCATGGACGCCATCGGCTCCGACGAGAAGGGCCGGGCCAAGATAGACTACGACAAGTGCGTCAGCTGCGGCATGTGCCTGGTGAACTGCCCCTTCGCCGCCATAGCCGACAAGAGCCAGATTTTCCAGCTCATACAGGCCATCCGCGCGGGCGAGGAGGTAATAGCCTGCGTGGCCCCGGCCTTTGTGGGCCAGTTCGGCAAGGAGGCCACCGCCCCCAAGCTGAAGAAGGCCATGCGCGTGCTCGGCTTTGCCGACACGGTGGAGGTGGCCATCGGCGCGGACCTCTGCACCGTGGAGGAGGCGCACGACTTCCTGGACAATGTGCCGGAGAAGCTGGACTTCATGGGCACCAGCTGCTGCCCCGCCTGGAGCGTCATGGCCAAGAAGCTGTTCCCCGAGTTCAAGGAGAACATATCCATGGCCCTCACGCCCATGGTGCTCACCGCGCGGCTGATGAAGAAGGACCACCCCAATGCCAAGATAGTGTTTGTGGGCCCCTGCGCCGCCAAGAAGCTGGAGGCCAGCCGCCGCAGCGTGCGCTCCGACGTGGACTTCGTGCTCACGTTTGAGGAGCTGCAGGGCATGTTCGACGCCAAGGATATAAACTTCGCCACTCTGGAGCCCGACGAGTGCGACACGGACTTTGACAAGGGCACCGGAGCGGGCCGCGGCTTTGCCGTGGTGGGAGGCGTGGCCGCCGCCGTGGCCGAGGCCATAGCCAAGATAGACCCCAGCCGCCACGTGGACATCGAGTACGGCGACGGCCTGCGCGAGTGCCGCAAGATGCTCACCATGGCCAAGGCCGGCAAGCGCAACGGCTATCTGCTGGAGGGCATGGCCTGCCCGGGCGGCTGCGTGGCCGGCGCCGGCACCATCACGCCCGTGCTCAACGCCACCAGCAACGTCCGCACCTACAAGACCCGCGCCGTCAAGCAGAGCGCGCTGGAGAGCGAGTTCACCGACAGGCTGAGCGAGGTAGAGGAATAAAAAAAGGCCCCCCATGGGGGCCTTTTTCAATTACCGCCTAAATTTTGATATTCCTGTTTCCTTCGCAGAAAAAATGTGGTACAATCGTCATATACTTTAATAAGGAGGATGACTTCATATGAGAGTCATACACACCGACCACGCTCCCGCGGCTATCGGCCCCTATTCCCAGGCGATGATATCCGGCGGTTTCGTCTTCACCTCCGGCCAGGTGGCCTTCGACGCGGCGACCGGCGACCTCGTCGGCGAGAACGTAACCGAGCAGGCCGAGCAGGTCATGCGCAACCTCGCCGCCGTGCTCGAGGCGGCCGGCAGCTCTTTCGAGAAGGCCGTCAAGACCACCTGCTTCCTGGCCGATATGGGCGATTTCGCCGCCTTCAACGAGGTCTATGCCCGCTACTTCACCGGCAAGCCCGCCAGGAGCTGCGTGGCGGTAAAGACTTTGCCCAGGAACGTCCTCTGCGAGGTCGAAGTCATAGCCGAGGTGTGAGACACATATAAATAAAAGGGGAGCGCCCGGCGCTCCTCTTTTTTCATATCCGGGCTCCGGGGCCCAGGAGAAAATCGCCGGGCTGCGCCCGGAGGCAGAGCGCGCTCCGCGCGGGCGCGGCCCTTCAACTTTCCTCAAGTCAGCGCCATCTCCGCCGGTATCGATATCTGCCCGGCAGCGCCGGGCCGTAAGGCCCAACGCGCGGCCGGCGATGCGGGCTGTTATTCGACTGCGGCGTATTTGCAGCCGCCATGTTACAACGAAAGCGCCTTTCTTTGGGGCTCCACTCCCGTTTCTTTGGGCAAGACCAAAGAAATGGGGTGGATTTTTCCCGCGCAGGGCCCTCCCCTGCGCCAATCCGGGAAAAAAGAGGCGGAGGCCCTTCGGCCCCCGCCCAATGTCACTCTCCCAGCAGAATCACGCCGCTTCCCGCCGGCTGCGCCTCCAGCACGGTGTAGTACTCCGCCCCGGGCACGGGCTCGCCGTCCAGCACATATTCCGCGGCGGGCACCGTGCGGACAGTCAGCGTGGCCGCGCCGTCCCCGGGGAGGCCCAGGTGTTCCAGCATTCCGGCCGTCTCCAGCCCTTCCAGGGCAGAGGCCACATCGGAGACAGCGGGCAGCCCCTCAACGGTCTCCAGCAAGAGCGCCCTCTCCCCAATGGCGGCCCGGCCGTCCTCCGTGATGTCGATATGGCGCGTCCAGCTGTCGGTCCCGCCGCTGAAGGCCGCGGTGAAGTCCATGTGGCTGAACTCGCCGTCCACGAACGACATCTCACAGCTCACCAGCCGCACGCCGGATGCGTCCGCGGCGTCCAGGTATTCCAGCGCCACGGCGTCCTCCATGGCCTCGCCGGCCGCGGAGAGCTCCCGCGTGGAGAAGGGCTCAAAGCCCTCCAGCTCGCGCGGGTCGGGCCGGCCGTGGGAGACGGCGAAGAGGCAGGCCCAGCCCAGGAGCAGCGCCAGCGCGCACAGCAGCGTGAGCGTGCGCGCGTGGAGCTTTTCGCTGCGGGTCAACAGGTGTATGGCGAACACCACGGCCACCACCACCAGCACGACGATGGCTATGCGCAGCGTGCTGGACAAGTTAATGCTCAACTGCATGTCGTCTCCCCCGTCTCAATATGCCACGCCCCAGATTATCATCTTCCTGGCGGGCCTGCCGCACACCGGGCAGACTTCGCCCAGGTGCTCCTGCTCAAAGGGCATGCAGCGGCTGGAGACGCCGGCGAGCTCCTTCATCTTCAGCTCGCACGCCTCGTCGCCGCACCACATGGTCTTCACGAAGCCGCCGCCGCGGTTCTCGATGACGTCACGGACCTCATCGACCGTCGTGGCGGTGTAGGTGTGCTCGTCGAGGTTGCGCTTGGCCTTGTCGAAGAGGCCCTGCTGCACCCGCTCGAGCAGCTCGGGCACGCTCCGCTCTATGTCCTCCAGGGGCAGGGTGACCTTCTCGCCGTCGTCGCGCCGCGCGGCCACGCAGACGCCCTGCTCTATGTCGCGGGGTCCCAGCTCGAGGCGCAGGGGGACGCCCTTCATCTCCCACTCGGCGAACTTCCAGCCGGGGGAGTTGTCGGAGAAGTCGCCCTTCACGCGCACCCCGGCGGCCTTGAGCCGCCCGACGAGGGCCTCGGCGGCCTCGGTGACGCCCGGCTTGTGGGCGGCTATGGGCAGCACTATCACCTGGATGGGCGCTATGTGCGGCGGCAGCACCAGGCCGTTGTTGTCGCCGTGGGTCATTATCAGCCCGCCGATGGTGCGGGTGGAGAGGCCCCAGCTGGTCTCATAGGGGCTGCACAGCTTGTTCTCACGGTCGGAGAAGGTGATGCCGAAGGCCTTGGCAAAGCCGTCCCCGAAATAGTGGCTGGTGCCCGCCTGCAGGGCCTTACGGTCGTGCATCATGCACTCGATGGTGTAGGTATTCTCCGCCCCGGCGAACTTCTCCTTCTCGGTCTTGTCGCCGCGTATCACGGGCATGGCCAGTTGCGTCTCGCACAGCTCGGCGTATATCTCCAGCATCTGCCGCGTCTCCTCCAGGGCCTCCTCGGCCGTGGCGTGTATCGTGTGCCCCTCCTGCCAGAGGAATTCGCGCCCGCGCAGGAAGGGGCGGGTGGTCTTCTCCCAGCGCAGCACGCTGCACCACTGGTTGTAGAGGCAGGGCAGGTCGCGCCAGGAGTGCACCACATGGCTCCAGTGCTCGCAGAAGAGCGTCTCGCTGGTGGGGCGGATGCACAGCCTCTCCGGCAGCTCCTCGCTGCCGCCCATGGTCACCCAGGCGCACTCGGGGGCAAAGCCCTCCACATGGTCCTTCTCCTTCTGCAGCAGGCTCTCCGGTATGAGCATGGGCATGGAGACGTTGACATGCCCCGTCTCCTTGAAGCGCCGGTCGAGGAAGGACTGTATGTTCTCCCAGATGGCGTAGCCGTAAGGCCTCAGTATGAACAGGCCCTTCACCCCTGAGTAGTCTACCAGCTCCGCCTTGGTGCACACGTCGGTGAACCACTGGGCGAAATCCTGCTCCATGTCCGTTATCTCGCGGACCCGTTTTTCTTTAGCCATGATTGACCTCCTTGGCCGGCGGCCCTTCCGCCGGGCACTTTTTACAGATGATGATTTTATACAGCGCGCGCCGGCTTGTCAACACCCGCGCTCACTTTATGTCGATATACCTCGCCTGCTCGGCGTCGCCGTAGAGTGGCAGGTAGCACTCGCGCATGACCGCGCGTATGTCGCCGGATATGTCCTCCGGCCCGGCCAGCCGGCGGTACATCAGCGCCGAGGGCTCGCCGTAGATGCTGTAGGCGCAGTTCACGTCCGCATAGCCGTTGCGGCCGTAGAAGGCGTGCAGCTTGCGGGCCTTCTCCAGCTCCGGGTACTTGGTAACCTCCAGCAGTATGCCCCCCAGGGCGGCGTAGTGCTCCGACAGCAGCGAGAGGAAGACTCCTCCCACGCCGTGGCCGCGCACCGTGGGGTAGACGCCCAGCCAGCCCAGCAGCACATATTCCGCGCCCCGGCTTTTCAGCATCATGGCGTAGCCGCACTCGCAGCCCTCGCCGTTTTTCAGCAGCAGCAGCTCCGCCCCCTTGAGCATGGCGGCGTGGAACTCGCCCTCCGTGGGCCGCTCCCAGCTCTCGAAGTCGTAGCTCATCATGGGGTAGACGCGGTGCAGGTCCTCGTGCCCGCCGCGCTCTATTATGTAATCGCTCATTCCTGTTTTCCTCCGGAAATGTCCTGTCCGCCCCCGCCCTGGTCCTCCGTGAAGGCCTGCGCGTGGTACAGCGCGGCGTAGGCCCCGTTTTTGGCCAGCAGCTCGGCGTGTGTGCCCAGCTCGAGTATCTTCTCCTTCTCAATCACCGCTATGCGGTCGGCGTTGTGGATGGTGGAGAGCCGGTGGGCGATAATTATGCTGGTGCGCCCCTCGGCCAGCTCGTCGAGAGAGGCCTGGATGCGCTGCTCGGTCACGGTGTCCAGGGCGCTGGTGGCCTCGTCGAGTATCAGCACCGGCGGGTTTTTCAAAAACACGCGCGCTATGCTCAGCCGCTGCTTCTGCCCGCCGGAGAGCATTACGCCGCGCTCGCCCACATAGGTGTCATAGCCATCCGGCATCTGCATTATCTCCTGGTGTATCTCCGCGCGCACGGCGGCGGCCACCACCTCGGCGTCCGTGGCGTCGGGGCGGCCGTAGCGGATATTCTCCCGTATCGTGGCGGCAAATATGAACACGTCCTGCTGTATGACGCCTATGTTGCGCCGCAGGGAGTCCTGCGTCACGCTGCGCACGTCGTGCCCGTCTATCAGCACGGCGCCGTCCGTCACGTCGTAAAACCGCGGCAGCAGCTGGCACAGCGTGGTCTTGCCCCCTCCCGAGGGGCCCACGACCGCCAGCTTCTCCCCCGGGGCGATGGTCAGCGACACATCGGAGAGCACAGGGCCGGACTCCTCGTTGTACTCGAAGCTGACGTGGCGGTATTCCACCTCGCCCTTAACGCTGCCCAGATCTATGGCGTCGGGCGCGTCCTTGATGGAGGGCTCGGTGCGCATGAGCTCCAAAAAGCGGGTGAAGCCCGCGGTGCCCTGCATGTAAATCTCGGAGAACTGCGCCAGTTTGCGTATGGGGGTGACGAAGGTGGACACATAGAGGGAGAAGGTCATCAGGTCTATGTAATCGAGCTCGCCGCGCATGATGAAGATGCCGCCGGCGGTGATAACCAGCACCTGCATGATGCTGGTGGTGAACTCCATGCCGCTCATGAAGCCGCCCATGGCCTTGTAGTAGCGGGAGCGGGCGGTCTTGTAGCGGTCGTTGGCGCTGACGAATTTCTCGTCCTCCTCCTCCTCGTTGGCGAAGGCCTTGGCCGTGCGGATGCCGGATATGCCGGACTCTATGGCGGCGTTTATCTCCGCCGTCTGCCTCTTGACCTCTATGTTGGCCCGCTTCATGTTCACGCGGCGCGAGAGGGTGAAGGCGATGAATATGGGCAGAGTTATGGCCAGCACCAGCGCCAGCTTCCACTGTATGGTGAACATCACGGCCAGCGAGCCCACTATGGTCAGTCCGCTGATGATGATGTCCTCCGGCCCGTGGTGCGCCAGCTCCGTTATCTCAAAGAGGTCCGTGGTGATGCGGCTCATCAGCACGCCGGTGCGGTTCTTGTCGAAGAAGGAAAAGGAGAGCCGCTGCATGTGGTTGAACACGGCGTGGCGCATGTCCGCCTCCACATACACGCCCATGCGGTGCCCCAGGACGGTGATGAAGTAGTAGCACACGCCCTTGAGCAGATAGGCTATGAACATTATGCCCATTACGATGAAGAAGGTCTCGAACAGCCGGTCCGGCAGCAGCTCGGTCATGGACAGCCGCGAGACATAGGGAAACACCAGGTCTATCACCGAGGCCGTCAGCGCGCAGAGCATGTCCAGCAAAAACAGCTTCATGTGCGGCCGGAAGAAGGAGAGGAATATGCTCAGCTGCGGGCCGTTATAGTTTATCTCTCTGGTCTTTTTCACTTGCCGGTTCTACCCCCCTGACAGGCGTATTTATCCCGCTGCTCCACGGCCAGCGCGTCACAGCGGTTGTTGAACTCATTATCAGCGTGTCCCTTCACCCAGTGGACCTCCACGTCGTGCGCGCACAGCAGCCGGTCCAGCTCCTGCCAGAGCGGGATATTTTTCAGCTCCCCGCCCTTGCGCTTCCAGCCCTTGCGCTTCCATCCGGCCAGCCAGCCGTCGTTTACGGCCCTCTCGATATACTGCGAGTCCGTGTACAGCTCCACGCGGCAGGGCTCGCGCAGCGCCGAGAGGGCGGCGATGACGGCGGAGAGCTCCATCCTGTTGTTCGTGGTCTCCGCCTCGCCGCCCGAGAGCTCCTTTTCCCTCTCGCCGTACCTGAGTATGGCACCCCAGCCGCCGGGGCCCGGGTTTCCGCTGCAGGCCCCGTCGGTGTATATCGTCACCAGCTTCATTCTTCCTCCGGCTCTTCGGCGCTGTCCTCCCTGTCCGTGCGGGCGATGGATATGACCTTGGCCCCCGGATTCGGGCGCATGACGCGCACGCCCTGGGTGGCGCGGCCCAGCAGGCTGATATTGGCCACGCTGGTGCGGATTATGGTGCCGTCGTCGGCCACTATCAGCACGTCGTCATCCTCTGATACGACCTTCATGTCGGCCACAAAGCCGGTCTTTTCCGTGCAGTTGTAGTTCTTCACGCCCATGCCGCCGCGCCTCTGCGGCGAGGCGTCCTCGCCCCCGCGGAGATACTCGTCGATGGCCGTGCGCTTGCCGTAGCCGTTCTCGGTGACGGAGAGCAGCGCGCTGCCCGCCCCAGCTCTGCCGGCGCCCACCGCCCAGTCGCCCTCGCGCAGCTTTATGCCGCGCACGCCCGTGGCCTCGCGGCCCATGGGCCGCACGTCGTTCTCGTCAAAGCATATGGCGTAGCCGGCGTGAGTGGCGATAAGTATGTTCTGCGTCCCGTCCGTGAGCCTGACGGAGATGAGGCTGTCGCCCTCATCTATATTCAGCGCCCGGATGCCGCTCTTGCGGATGTTCTTTATGGCGTCGAGCCTCATGCGCTTTATGGTGCCGTTCTTGGTCACCATCACGATGTAGAGGTCCTCCTCCATGTCGCGCACGTGCAGCATGGCGTTCACCCGCTCGCCGCCCTCCGTGGGGATGATGTTCACGATGTTGGTGCCGCGCGCGTTGCGCCCCGCCTCCGGTATCTGATAGCCCTTCTTGCGGTAGCAGCGGCCATAATTCGTGAAGAAGAGGATATTGTCGTGGGTGGAGGCGGTGAACACGGTCTCCACATAGTCCTCCTCGCGGGTGGCCATGGCCCTGATGCCCTTGCCCCCGCGGCCCTGCGCGCGGTACTCGCTGGCGGGCAGGCGCTTGATGTATCCGCCGTGCGTCAGCGTGTAGACGCACTCCTCCTCCTCAATGAGGTCCTCGACGTCTATCTCGTCCTCGACCTCCTGTATCTCGGTCTTGCGCCCGTCGCCGTACTTGTCGCGCAGCGCGGTGAGCTCGTCCTTGAGCACGCCCTTGACCTTCTCCGGGTCGGCCAGCAGCCCCTCGAAGTAGGAGATGCGCTCCTCCAGCTCGGCATACTCCTTCTCCAGCTTCTCCCGGTCAAGCCCCTGCAGGGCCTTCAGGCGCATGTCCAAAATGGCCTGGGCCTGCACCTCGTCCAGGTCGAAGCGGCGCATCAGGTTTTCCCTGGCGTCGTCGTAGCTCTCGCGTATTATGCGGATTACCTCGTCGATGTTGTCCTGGGCAATCAGCAGCCCCTCCAGCAGATGTGCCCTCTCGCGCGCCTTTTTCAGGTCGAACCTGGTGCGGCGGACTATCAGCTCCTCCTGGAAGGTGAGGTACTCGTCGATTATGTGCCGCAGAGAGAGTATCTTGGGCGCCCTCTGGTTGTTCACCAGCGCCAGCATGTTTATGGAGAATGAGGTCTGCAGCTGCGTCTGGGCAAAGAGGCGGTTTAGCACCACCTGGGGATTGGCGTCACGCTTGAGCTCTATCACTATGCGCATGCCGTTGCGGTCGCTCTCGTCCCGCAGCCCGCTTATGCCCTCCAGCCGCTTTTCGCGCACCTGCTCGGCCATGTTCTCTATGAGCTGCTTTTTGTTCACCTGATACGGCAGCTCGGTGACAATTATGCGGATGCGGTCGTGCCCGTACTCCTCCATCTCCGTGCGCGCGCGGACTATCACCTTCCCGCGCCCGGTGGCGTAGGCCGCGCGGATGCCGCTGCGGCCCATGATTATGCCCCTGGTGGGGAAGTCGGGCCCCGTGACGTGCTGCATGAGGTCTGAGAGGGTGGCCTCCGGGTTGTCCAGCACGCAGACACAGGCGTTTATCACCTCAGTGAGGTTGTGCGGGGGTATGTTGGTCGCCATGCCGACGGCTATGCCGCTCGAGCCGTTCACCAGCAGGTTGGGGAAGCGGGCCGGCAGCACGCGCGGCTCCCTGCGGCTCTCGTCGAAGTTGGGGTCCCAGTCCACGGTGTCCTTCTCCAAATCGCGCAGCATCTCGTCGGATATGCGCGACATGCGGGCCTCCGTGTACCTGTAGGCCGCCGGGGGGTCGCCGTCCACCGAGCCGAAGTTGCCGTGGCCCTCCACCAGCGGATAGCGCATGGAGAAGTCCTGCGCCAGGCGCACCAGGGCGTCGTACACCGAGGCGTCTCCGTGCGGGTGATAGCGGCCCAGCACGTCGCCCACGCAGGTCGCCGATTTCTTGAAGGGCTTGTCCGCGGTCAGCCCGTCCTCGTACATGGCGTAGAGTATGCGCCGGTGCACCGGCTTCAGCCCGTCGCGCACGTCCGGCAGCGCGCGGGCCACTATGACGCTCATGGCGTAGTCGATGAAGCTGGACTTCATCTCGCTCACGATTTCTGAAGATACTATCTTCTGTTCAGGGAACATTATGTCCTCTGGTTTGTAGTCCTTTGCCATCTATAAACCACCTTAGGTCCTTGATATGGGCACATGCCCGTCATATGTCAAGATTCACGACATACTTGGCGTTCTGCTCTATGAATTCCTTCCTCGGCTCCACCTTTTCGCCCATCAAAATGGTGAATATCTCGTCCGCCTTCACCGCGTCGTCCAGCTCTATGCGCTTGAGCGTGCGCGTCTCCGGGTTCATGGTGGTGTCCCACAGCTCGTGGGCGTCCATCTCGCCCAGGCCCTTGAAGCGGGAGATGTCTATCTTGGCGTTGGGGTTGCCCGCGCGCATCTCGGCGCTTATGCGGTCCCTCTCGGGGTCAGAATAGGCCACGCGGGAGGTCTTGCCGCGCGTCAGCTTGTACAGCGGCGGCACAGCGGCGTAGACATAGCCGTGCTCCACCAGCGGGCGCATGTAGCGGAAGAAGAAGGTGAGCAGCAGCGTCCTTATGTGGCTGCCGTCCACGTCGGCATCGGCCATGATGATGATTTTGTGGTATCTGAGCTTGGAGATGTCGAAGTCCTCGCCCAGCCCGGCTCCCAGGGCGGTGATGACGGGGTTCAGCTTGTCGTTGTTGTAGACCTTCTCCTCGCGGACCTTCTCCACGTTGAGCATCTTGCCCCAGAGCGGCAGTATGGCCTGGAAGCGGCTGTCGCGCCCGTTCTTGGCGCTTCCGCCGGCGCTGTCGCCCTCCACGATGTAGAGCTCCGTGAGCGCGGGGTCCCGCTCGTTGCAGTCGGAGAGCTTTCCGGGCAGCGTGGCCCCCTCCAGGGCGTTCTTGCGGCGGATGTTCTCCCTGGCCTTTCTGGCGGCCTCGCGGGCCCTGGAGGCGGTCTGCGCCTTTTCCAGTATGGTGCGGCCCACGGAGGGGTTCTCCTCCAGGAACTGCTCAAGCCTGGCGCTCACCACGCTGTCCACCAGCGTGCGCATGTCGCTGTTGCCCAGCTTGGCCTTGGTCTGCCCCTCGAACTGCGGGTTGGTCAGCTTGACCGAAATTACGGCGGTGAGTCCCTCGCGGCAGTCCTCGCCGGAGAGGCTCTCCCCCTCTTTTATCACATTCGTCTTTTTTCCATAGGCGTTCAGCACGCGGGTGAGCGCGGCCTTGAAGCCCGTCTCGTGCATGCCGCCCTCCGGGGTGTGTATGTTGTTGGCGAAGGACACCAGTATCTCGCTGTAGCCGTCGTTGTACTGCATGGCTATCTCGCACTCGGAGTCCTCGCGCTCGCCGGACATGTATATGACGTCCGGATGCAGCTCGTTCTTGTTGCGGTTGATGTACTTGACAAACTCGCGTATGCCGCCGGCATAGAGCATGACGTCCTTCTGCTCCTGGCCCTCGCGTCTGTCCTCGGTGGTTATCTTCAGCCCGGCGTTCAGAAAAGCCTGCTCCCTCATCCTGGTGTGAAGCACGTCATAATCGAACACCGTCTCCTCGAACATCTCAGGGTCAGGGTGGAAGCGCACCACGGTGCCCGTGTGGTCGGTCTCTCCCACCACGGTCATCGGCTGAGTGGTCTCCCCGCGGGAGAACTTCATCTGGTATATCTTCCCGTTCTTGTGCACGGAGACCTCCAGCCAGTCGGAGAGGGCGTTCACCACGCTGGCGCCCACGCCGTGCAGTCCGCCGGAGACCTTATATCCGCCCCCGCCGAACTTGCCGCCGGCGTGCAGCACCGTGTAGACGACCTCCAGCGCCGGCCTCCCGGTCTGCTCCTGGATATCCACGGGTATGCCCCGGCCGTTATCCGCCACGCATATGATATCCCCCGGCTCTATCGTCACCTCTATGTGGCTGCAGTAGCCGGCCAGGGACTCGTCAATGGCGTTGTCCACTATCTCGTACACCAGGTGGTGCAATCCCGAGCTGGAGGTGGAACCTATATACATGCCCGGCCTGAGGCGGACGGCCTCCAGCCCCTCCAGTACCTGTATCTTACTTGCGTCGTATTCCTGAGTTATTTTTTCATTGATATCGGACATGCGATAAACATCCTTTACTATGATTCAGCGTCTTGACAGTGCGGCGGGCGAGAGCTGGGAGAGGTACACTCTCCTGGTCCCGTCCTCCTCGCAGAGGATGAAGGACCTGGGCAAATCCTCCGCCGCGTTGACCACCTCGCCGTTTTTCTCGGCGCGCGCGAGCATCTCCCTGGTGGATTTCGCGGAGGTGGTGTTATCTATGTCGAATATCCCGGACACAGCGGAGCGCCTCACGACATGCTGTCCGCCTATGTGCAGATAGTCCGTCATACCAGTTTTCCCCCCGATATGGTGAGCACGCGGCCGCCTGTGCGGGAGGCGATGCCGTCGTCCTCACAGCAGGTTATCAGCGTCTGGCCCTCACCTATCCTGTTGAGGACATAGTCCTGGCGTTTGGCGTCCAGCTCGCTGAGCACGTCGTCCAGCAGCAGTACGGGGTATTCCCCGGTCTCCTGCAGGTGTATCTCCCTCTCGGCGAGCTTTACGGAGAGCGCGGCTGTGCGCTTTTGCCCCTGCGAGCCGAATGTGCGCGCGCTGCGGCCGTTTATGGATATCACGATGTCGTCCTTGTGCGCGCCGGTGAGGCACTGTCCCGAGTCTATTTCCGCTCTCCTGTGCCTCTCCTGGTGCTCGCAGATGTCGTAGAATATCTCCTTTTCCGGGCCGAAGGGGTCCCGCACGGTGGAGACAGTCTGGTAGCTCAGCTCCAGCTCGTCCGCCCCGCCGGAGAACTCCCTGTGTATCGGAGATGCCGACTTGGCCAGTCTGGAGACGAACGCCGCGCGATAGCGCACCAGTTTGGCGGATACGGCGCACATCCTGGCGGAGAAGTCGTCCAGCGTATCCAGCAGCGAGGGCTTCTCCCTCCACTCCCTCAGTATTGAGCTCTTCTGCTCGTAGAGACGGGAGAACTCCGAGACCAGCCTGGCGTAGTTGGGCCTCAGCTGGCTGATGGCCGTGTCCATCAGCCGGCGCCTCACGGCCGCGCCCTCCTTGACCAGCTCCAGGTCGTCGGGGCAGAAGAGCACGCTGGTCAGTGTGCCCGAGAGCTCCGAGGCGCTCTTTTTCACCGAGTTGACCGTTATCTGCTTCCTCTGTCCCGGCGTGAGCACCATTTTCACCGTCTGCTCCCGCCCGTGTGACTCAATGTCGGAGAGTATCTCCGCCGAGGAGAAGCCGAAACCCACCAGGTCCCGGTCCAGCCTCGTGCGGAAACTCCTGCCGCAGGAGAGCATGTACACAGCCTCCAGCAGGTTCGTCTTGCCCTGGCCGTTCTCCCCGCGTATGACATTGGTGTCCGGAGAGAAGTCAAAGCTCTCCCAGTCGTAGTTGCGGAAGCCGGAGAGGGCTATTCTCCGGACCTTCATGGGCCCTCGACCTCGAGCAGCACCCCGTCAAAGGACACTCTGTCGCCGGGGCGTATCTTCTTCCCCCTCATAGGGCAGACCTCCCCGTTGACAGAGACCAGGCCCTCGTTTATCACTATCTTGGCCTCGCCGCCCGTCTCGCAGAGCCCGGAGAGCTTCAGCAGGGAGTCGAGCTTTATATACTCCGTCTCTATGCTTATCTTATCCTTTTTCATACCCTTTTCATTCGCCGCTTCTCAGCCTCACGGGCAGCACCATGTAGACAAAGCCCTCGCTGCCGTCCGCCGGGAGAAACACGCAGGGGGAGGAGCCGGTGTTTATGCACACCAACAGCTCGTCCGCCGGAGCTGCCCTCAGCGCGTCGCGCAGGTAGCGGTCGTTGAAGCCTATCTCTGTCTCGTTCCCGTTGCCCTCGCAGGAGCAGACGTCCTCCGCGCGGCCCACCGGGGTGACGCAGACGAAGTCTATATTGCCGTCGCCAAAAGTGAGCCTCAGGGGGTTTTTCACCTTCTCATCCACCACCAGGGACACGCGGTCCACCACGGAGAGGAACTCCTCCCGGCTTATCTTCAGCTTGCTGCGGAAGTTCTCCGGCACGGCCTTCCGGTAATTGAGGAAATCACCCTCCAGCCTGCGGGATATGACCACCGTGCTGCCTATGGTGAAGGAGACGTGCTTGGCGCCGACATTTATCAGCACCTGCTCTTCGGAGTCCGCGCAGATTCTGCCTATGTCCTGCAGCGCGGTGCCGGGGATTATGAACCTCAGCCCGTCGCGCCCGCTGCCGTCCAGCCCCTCGCGCCGGAGCGCCAGTCGGTAGCCGTCCACGGACACTATGGTCAGTGTGCCGTTTTCTATCTCGAACAGGCTGCCCATATACACCGGGCGGCTCTCGTTGGTGGACACGGCGAAGATGGTCTCGTCTATCATGTCTCGCAGTATGTTCTGGGGGATGGATACGGCCTCCGCCTCGTCCGTGTCGGGCAGCTCCGGGTACTCCTCCGCGTCTATGGCAATGAAGTTGTACTCGCTGCGCCCGCACTTGACCTTTACCGCGTTCTGCCCGTCCACCTCCACGGTCACCACGCCGTCCGGCAGACGCCGCAGCATCTCCGTGAAAAGCTTGGCGTTGAGCACGGCGGCCCCGGGGTTCTCCACATCGGCCTCCATGGTGGTGTAGATGCCCTTTTTCAGGTCGTAGCCGGTGATGCGCACCATGCTGCCGGCCTGGATGAGCAGGCCCTCAAGGGCGGGGATGGGGCTCTTGGCCGAGGCGGCCCTGGCGGCGGTGGAAGCGGCCGCCTGGAGTAGATGTTTTTCGCAGGAAAACTTCATTTCAAGTTCCTCCTCAGGATAGAAAGGATAGGATATTTCTCAGTAGTAGTAATAGTAGGCGGAAATAATGTTCAAAACCCCGATTTTCTCAGGCGCGGCGGGGCTTTTTCGTGTTCAAAGCTCTGTGCGCAAAAAATGACTTTTAAACAACCTTAATGGGTTTAAAATTTTATGAACAGCTTTCAACAGCGAATTGACAGTGTTTTTTCCACATACGAACAATCTGTCAGGAGTGGGAATTTATATTGGAGGATATGTCCCGCACGGTGCTGGCCACCTCCGGGTCCTTTTTTATCAGCTCCTCCACTTTCCGCACGGAGTTGAGCACTGTGGAGTGGTTGCGCCCCTCGTACTGCTCGCCTATGTCCAGCAGGGAGAGGTTGGTGAGGCTGCGCATCAGGTACATGGATATCTGCCGGGCCATGGCTATGTTCTTCGAGCGGCGCTGTCCGCGCAGGTCCTCCCCCGTGAGGGAGTAGTAGCGCGCTGTCTCCTCGATTATTATCTCCGGCGTGGGTATGTACACGCCTATCCTGATGACGTCTTTTATGGCCCGTTTGACGGAGTTTATGGTGATGGTGTCGTTGAGTATTTCCTTGTAGGCGGTGAGGCGCTTGACCACGCCCTCTATCTGCCTGATGTTGGCCGTTATGTTCTCGCCTATGTATTCCACCACCTCGTCGGGCAGCAGCATGCCCAGCTGGGCGGCCTTGTTGCGGATTATGGCCATTCGCGTCTCTATGTCCGGCGGCTGTACGTCTGCCATTAGGCCGCCCTCAAAGCGCGTGCGCAGGCGGTCGTCCAGCAGGGACATCTCCAGCGGCGGCCGGTCGGAGGTGATGACTATCTGGTGCCCCGCCTCGTAGATGTTGTTGAAGGTGTGGAAGAACTCCTCCTGCGTGCCCTCCTTGCCGGCGATGAACTGCACGTCGTCCACCAAAAACAGGTCCACATTGCGGTATTTCCGCCGGAACTCCTCGGCCGTGCCGGACTGTATGGACTGTATCATCTGGTTGGTGAATTCGTCGCCCTTCACGTAGGCTATCTTCTTGTCGGGGTAGCGCGTGTGTATCTCCTCGCCTATCGCGAGCAGCAGATGCGTCTTGCCCAGGCCGGAGTTTCCGTAGATAAAGAGGGGGTTATAGGCTTTTCCTGGATTTTCAGCCACGGCCACGGCGGCCGCGTGGGCGAACTTGTTGGAGGGACCAACGACGAACCGGTCAAAGGTGTAGCCGTCCATCTCCGGCAGGTGCTCGGAGCTCTTCTTCTGGGAGAGATAGCTCTCCAGCTCGTCCCCGGCCAGTATCTGCACCTCAAATTCGCAGGAAAACAGCTCTGAGAGGGCGGATTTTATCATGCCCCCGAAGCGCGTCTGGATTATGCCGCGCTTGAAATCGGTGGTGGTGTGCAGTATCAGCCTGCAGTCCTCGAGCTCCACGGGCTCGCAGTCGGCAAACCATGTGTTGTAGGCGGTGGGAGTTATATCTTTGGAGATGATATCCAGGACGCTCTTCCATATCTCAGCCACAGAGTCCATTTATACGCCTCCCCGGTCAAAACTAAACGAAGCTGTAACTGATACATTATATCAGAAGAACTTTGACGAATCAAGAACCAACACTATATTAATATATAAACACCTGCCCGGGCGGGGGAGATGGGTGGAAAGAGCGGGGCATGTGCGGGGCGTTCCGGTTGAATTTGCGGTGAAAAGGTGGTATACTCCTGGCGATGAAAAACGAAAAGCTCTTGACATCGTTCTTTGATATACCTGAGGCGGCCTCCATCCCCCTGCCGGGGGAGGGGGGCGGCTTTCCCGCGCTCGTCACCGGCCTGCCGCCGGTCTGCAGGGCGCACCTGGCGGCGGCCCTGGCGGAGAAATCCGGGCGGCCGCTGGTCGTGCTGTGCCCGGACGAGTCCTCAGCCGACGCCATAGGGGCGGACATAGCCGCCCTCACGGGCGAGGAGACAGTCTTCCTCACCAGCAGGGACTTCACCTTTTACTCGGCGGACGCCGTCTCCAGGCAGGCGGAGCAAAAGCGCATAGGCGCGCTGAGGGCCATGTCGAAGGGCGCGGCGGTGACGGTGATTACGGCCTCCGGGCTGCTTCAGAGGGCCATACCGCCCGAGTCGCTCAATCGCGGCGCCTTTGAGATAAGGGAGCCGGGGACCATGGCCATGGAGGACGCGGAGGACGCCCTGCTGCGCTGCGGCTACAGCCGCGGCGTGCAGGTGGACGGGCCGGGGCAGTTCTCCCGCCGGGGAGGCATACTTGACTTCTTCTCACCCTCGTCCAGGGAGCCCGTGCGCGTGGAGCTCTGGGGCGACGAGATAGACTCCATGACCTATTTCGACATAGGCAGCCAGCGCCGCACGGAAGCGGTGAGCTCGGCGGAGATACTGCCGGCGGCGGAGACGCTGCCGGGCCTCATGCGCGGCGGGGCCGCCGCCCTGGCGGCGGAGTTGGAAAAGCGCGCGTCCCAGGCGGAGCGCCGGGGCACTGAGTCGTCCCAGGCCCTGGCAAAGACCCTGAGGGAGGACGCGGAGCTGCTGCGCTCCGGCGCGGAGCTGAGGGCCGCCGACCGCTACGCCCCGCTCATCTACGGCGGCATGTACTCCGCCCTGGACTACATACCGCGGGAGGCCGTGGTGCTGCTGGACCAGCCGGCGCGCTTTGCCGAGAGGGCCAGGACCTACGCCAAGGACACGGCCGAGGACGTGAACACCCTCGTGAAGGCGGGCAGGCTGCACGCCAGGGGGGAGGACTTCTGCCTCCCTCCCGAGAGGGCCTTCCGCGCCCTGTCGTCCATGGCGCTCTACATGTCCGACTCCTTCACCGCCGGGAGATACCCCGCGGAGCCGCGGAGCATCACCTCAGTGACCGCCAAGCAGCTCCCATCCTACGGCGGCAGCGCCGAGCAGGCGGCGGAGGACGCCAGGCACTACGCCTCAGGGGGATTTAAGACCCTGGTGCTCGCCGGGGACGAGCGGCGGGCGGCCATACTGGCCAATTTCCTCAATGAGAGGGGCATAGGCGCGCGCACGGACGCCTCCGGGGAGAAGTTCCCACGTGAGGGGGAGTGCCTGGTGGCGCCGGGAGGGCTCTCCTCGGGCCTTGAGTACCCCTCTCTGCGCCTGGCCGTGCTGACCGACACCCAGATAGCCGGCGGGGTCTACCGCCGGGCCAGGAGGCGCAAAAAGGCCTCTGTGGGCGAGAAAATAGGCTCCTGCGCCGACCTCTCCGTGGGGGACCTGGTGGTGCATGAGAACCACGGCATTGGCCGTTTTGCCGGCATAGTGAGAATGCCGGTGGACGGGGCGGAAAAGGACTACATGAAGATATGCTACGCGGGGACGGACACGCTGTACGTCCCGGCTACACAGCTGGACCTGGTGTCCAAATACGTGGGCGCCGGCGAGGACAAGCCGGTGCGCCTCTCGCGCATGGGAGGGGCCGACTGGCAGCGCACAAAGTCCCGGGCCAAGGCCGCGGCCAAGGAGCTGGCCCAGGGGCTGATAAAGCTCTACGCCGAGCGCATGCGCCAGCAGGGGCACGCCTTTGCGCCGGATTCGCCCTGGCAGGTGGAGTTTGAGGAGCGCTTCGGATATGAGGAGACTCCCGACCAGCTCCGCTGCGTGGAGGAGATAAAGGGCGATATGGAAAAGCCCGTGCCCATGGACCGCCTGCTCTGCGGCGACGTGGGCTACGGCAAGACCGAGGTGGCTCTGAGGGCGGTTATGAAGTGCATCCTGGACGGCTGCCAGGCTGCCATACTGGTGCCCACCACGGTGCTGGCCCAGCAGCACTATCAGACCGCCGTGCAGAGGTTCTTTGGCTATCCGGTGCAGATAGAGGTCCTCAGCCGGTTCAGGACGCCGTCTCAGGTGCGGGAGACGCTGAAAAATGTGAAGAGCGGCCGCTGCGACCTGGTGATAGGCACGCACAGGCTGCTGCAGAAGGACGTGCAGTTCAAAAAACTGGGGCTGCTGATAGTGGACGAGGAGCAGCGCTTCGGCGTCTCCCACAAGGAGCACATCAAGGAGCTCAGCCGCCAGGTGGACGTGCTGACGCTCTCGGCCACGCCCATACCGCGCACGCTGAACATGGCCCTCTCCGGCATAAGGGACATGTCCACCATAGAGGAGCCGCCCCAGGACAGGCTGCCGGTGCAGACCTTCGTCATGGAGCACGACTGGGGCGTTATCAAGGACGCCATACGCAAGGAGCTCAACCGGGGCGGGCAGGTCTATTACCTGCACAACCGGGTGGAGAACATAGAGCGCACTGCCCTGCGCCTCTCCGAGCTGATGGACGGGGCCAGCGTGGCCGTGGCCCACGGCAAGATGGACGAGGAGCAGCTCAGCCGGGTGATGGAGGACATGGCCGAGGGCCGGGTGCAGATACTGGTCTGCACCACCATCATAGAGACGGGCATAGACATGCCCAATGTGAACACGCTGATAGTGGAGGACGCCGACAAGCTGGGCCTGGCCCAGCTGCACCAGATACGCGGCCGCGTGGGGCGCTCCACCCGCAGGGCCTACGCCTATCTGACCTTCCGCCGGGACAAGGTGCTCAGCGAGATAGCAGAGAAGCGCCTGGAGGCCATACGCGAGTTCGCTGAGTTCAACTCCGGCTTCAGGATAGCCATGCGCGACCTGGAGATACGCGGCGCGGGCAACCTGCTGGGCGCCGAGCAGTCCGGACACCTGATAGACGTGGGCTACGACATGTACCTCAAGCTGCTGGAGGAGGCCGTGCTGGAGGAGAAGGGCGAGGCCCCGGCCAGGAGGGCCTCCACCACCGCCGACCTGGCGGTGACAGCCAATATACCGGAGAGCTACATCCCCTCCGAGGAGCAGCGCATGGACCTCTACCGGCGCATAGCTCTCATCCGCACGGAGTCCGACGCCGACGACGTGCTCGACGAGCTGATTGACCGCTTCGGAGAGCCGCCGGGCTCGGTCACCACGCTGGTGCGCGTGGCGCTGCTGCGCGGCGGGGCCGGCCGCGCGGGAATCACGGACATATCCCAAAAGTCCGGCGTCCTCCGCTTTGAGCTGGAGAACTTCGACATGGAGCGGGTCTCAGAGCTCTATGCCCGGCCGGAGTACAGGGGCAGGCTGAGGGTGGAGGCCGGGAACACGCCGCGCCTCACGCTGAAGCTACCGCCCAAGGCCAGGGTGCTGGACGAGGCGGACGCCTTCGTCGCCGCCTGGACGGCCACTGAAAAGAAGAGCATTTCCTGAAAGGGAGGAATACAGATGAAAAAAGCTATCTCACTTATCCTGTGCGCGGCGCTGTTCGTATCTGCGCTCTCCGGCTGCGGCGGACTGGGGGAGGAAGTGGATCTGGGCCTGGAGAACACGGCGAGCCCGGAGCCCTCGCCGGAGAGCACGGAGGCGCCCTCCAGCACGCCCGGCAGCGGGGATGAGGAGCCTGCGGGCCGGGATTGGCAGGCGCTGTGGCACAGCCACGACATGGACGAGGTGGTGCTCACGGTCGACGGCAGCGACGTGCTCTGGGACGAGTACTTCTACTGGATTTACAGCAATGTCTCCGACTTCGAGGCCATGTACGGGCAGGTGGACTACGGCGCGGAGCTGGCGGAGGGCATGACCTACGGCGACTACATCATGTCCGTGGTTGACCAGTACGCGGAGCAGTACCACGCGCTGTTAAAGGGCGCGGAGGAGCTGGGGGTGTCCCTCACGGATGAGGACTGGGACTACCTGGACGAGCAGGTGGAGCTGTACATCGAGACATACTGCGGCGAGGGGACCACGGACGAGGAGTTCGAGGAGCTGCTGTCCGAGAGCTGCCTCACCAGGCGCATGTTCGACTTCATGAACGAGACGAGCATGCTGCACCAGAGGCTGTGGATTGACGTCTACGGGGCCAACGGCGAGCTCTATCCGGCGGAGTCCGCCCTCTCCTGGGGAGACGAGCAGGGCTATACCACGGTGAAACACATACTTATCCTCACCCAGGACGAGGAGGGCAACGCCCTCGACGAGGCGGCCAAGGCGGAGAAGCTCGCCCAGGCGGAGGAGCTGCTATCCCAGCTCGAGCCGCTCTCCGGCAGCGAGGAGATAGAGACCGAGTTCGACGCGCTGATGAACGAGAACAGCGAGGACCCCGGCCTGGCCAGCTATCCGGGGGGATACTGCTACGTCCCCGGCACCATGTATGCCGAGTTCGAGGACGCGGCTGCCGCGCTGGGGGACTATGAGGTCTCCGGCATAGTGGAGTCCACCTCCGGCTACCACATCATCCTGCGCCTGCCGCTGAGCGTGGACGACGTGCTCTTCGACTACGGCTACGGCCTGGGCTATGTGGCCGCACAGCTCGACTTCAACGACCTCATCTCCGGCTGGGTGGAGGAGGCGGAGACCGTGCCCACTGAGCTCTACACGGATTTCGATTTGGCAGCTTTCCTGGGCTGAGACAAGATACCGACACTGAGAGAGGAGAGGGCGGCGCCCTCTCCTCTCTCTATGCCCTGCCGGCGCATACGCGCGCGGGCGCGGGGCATAATACCACCATGTGTGCTGAGAACTACAACTCAAAGAGGCCGGGCTCCTGCGCCCTGAAGCGGGTGTTCGCCGGCTGCGGGGACTTCCAGATGCGCGCCGTGCTGCCGGGGCTGCTGCCCGGGCGGGAGATTTTCGTCTGCTGGCTGGACGGCGTGGTGGACGGCACCTCCGTGACGGAGGACATACTGCGCCCGGTGACAGAGCGCGGGAGGACCGGGTTCTTCCTCTCCGCCGCCCGGCTCATAGACATCATAGAGCGCGGGGCGGTGTACTCCTACACGGTCCAGCGGCGCTCCACGCTGCAGGCCGCGGCGGAGGACATAGTTAACGGCTGCTGCGCCGTGGTGTTCGACGGCCCCGGGGAGGCGCTGACCTTTGAGGTGCGCACCAAGACGGGCCGCGCCGTCTCCGAGCCCACGGTGGAGAAGAGCATAAAGGGGGCCAAGGACGCCTTTGTGGAGACGCTGAGGACAAACACCTCCCTGGTCCGGCGCAAGCTGAAGAGCCCCCAGCTGAAGCTCTCCCAGGTGCAGGTGGGCCGCGAGAGCGGCACGGCCGTGGCCGTGATGTACGTCGAAGGCATAGCCAGGGACTCCACGGTGAGGGAGCTGCTGCGCCGCCTGGAGGCCATAGACACGGACGCCCTGCTCTCCGCCGGGGACCTGGAGGAGTACATCTCCGACAGCCCCAACACGCCCTTCCCCCAGCTGCTGCACACGGAGAGGGCCGACGCCTTCGCCATGCAGCTGCTCAACGGGCGGGTGGGCGTGATAGTGGACGGGCTGCCGCTGGGCTTTTTGGCCCCGGGCTGCCTGCCGGCCTTCATGCGCGTGCCGGAGGACAGCTCAGGGCACTTCGCCGTGGCCTCCATGCTGCTGTTCCTGCGCTGGGTGGCCCTGGGGCTCTCGCTGCTGCTGCCGGCGGCCTTTGTGGCCGTGAGCATGTACCACCAGGAGATGCTGCCCACCAAACTGCTGCTGAGCATGACCGCCGCCAAGCAGTACGTCCCCCTCTCCTCGGCGGCGGAGGTGCTGGCCATGCTGCTCTCCTTTGAGCTGCTGCAGGAGGCCGGATTGCGGCTGCCGGACCCCGTGGGGCAGACGGCGTCCATCATCGGCGCGCTCATCGTGGGCCAGAGCGCGGTGGAGGCGCGCATCGTCTCCCCCATCGCGGTGATAATAGTGGCGCTGGCCGGCATATCCGGCTACACCATGCCCAGCCACGACCTGGCCTCGGCCATCAGGCTGCTGCGCTTCCTCTTTGTCTTGGCCGCGGCCGCGCTGGGCCTGTTCGGGCTGATGGCCGCCCTGGCGCTGCTCATATGGCATCTGGCCTCGCTGGAGAGTTTCGGCGCGCCCTACCTGAGCCCGCTGACCGACGCCGACGGCCGCGGTGCGCTGAGGGCGCTGCTCCGCCGGCCCAACAGGTGCAACCGCCTCCGCAGCCCGGTGATAGCCGGGGAAAACCGGCGCAGGCGGGGAAACGGGGGCGAAAAATGAGGCGCGCGGCGGCATTTTTGCTGGCCCTGGCGCTATCGGGTCTCTCCGGCTGCTCCAGGGCCCTGCTGGGCAACTACAGAAACATCGAGGAGCTGCAGGTCATACAGACCCTGGGCCTTGACGGGCGGGAGGGCGGCGTGTTCGTCTCCTTCTCCACCGGGCGGGACGCCTCCGGCAGGGAGGTCGTGCGCATGGGCGCGGAGGGGGAGAGCATATCCGGGGCCATGCAGGCCCTGCAGGGCTATTCCGTGAGCGGGGAGCTCTTTTTCTCCAACACGGGCTACATCCTGCTGGGGGAGGAGGCCGCCCGCGACGCCGGAAGCTGCCTGGACTATATCGAGCGGGCGAGCGAGATAAGGCTGGACACCCCGCTCTTTGTGGTGCGCGGGGCCGAGGCCGGGCCCCTGGTCACCGCCGGCGGCGGCGAGGACGGGGACATAACGGAGATAATGTCCTCCCTGGAGCGGTTCATAGAGCGCCGCGCCGCCGGATATCTGCCCACCTGCGCCGACATAGCCCGCTCACTCGCGCGCAGCGGGGCGGCCCTGGTCTGCGCCATAGCCCCGGCCAGGGCGCCGGACGGGGACTACCTCACCGCCGTCAGCCGCGGCTATGCCGTGCTCAGGGACGGCGAGCTGTGCGGCTATGTGGAGGGCGACGCGGCCCTGGCCGCGGCGGCGTTTCTGGGCGGCGCGGGGGAGAAGTACGTGGAGGTGGACGGGATGACGCTCAAGCTGATAAGCTGCGGCGCGCGCATGGAGCCTGTCTGGGACGGCGGGGAGCTCGCTGGGCTGGAGATGGCGCTGGAAGTGCAGGCCTCGGTGATAGAGGCGCGCTCTGAGCGCGACCTCAACGACGAACAGGAGCGCTCCGCCCTGGAGGAGGCGCTGGCCGGGACGGCCGCGGGCTGGATGCGGGAGGTGCTGGATGTCTCCCAGGGGACAGGCGCGGACTTCCTGGGCCTGGGCGCGGAGCTTGAGCGGCGCTTTCCGGCGAGGTGGCGCGACATCTCGCCCCAATGGGACGAGCTCTTCCCCGGGCTGGAGATAGAGCTCTCCGCCGGGGCGAGCGTGCTGCGCTCTTACGGCTTCGACTCTCCGCCCAGCCGCGCGGGGGAGGGCTGAGCATGGAGACACAGGGCATAACCCGCCGCCAGCTCTCGGCTGTGGCCTTCGTGGCTGCCCTCACGCCCTCGACCCGCCTGCTGCCGGGCTACTGCGCGGCGGTGTCCGGCCGCGCGGCCTGGCTCTGCCCGCTGGCGGCCCTGCCGGGCGCGCTGCTGATAGCCGCCTGCGTCTGCGCCGTCATGCGCCGCCGCTCCCAGGGGGAGGGGCTGGCCGCGGTGGCGCTCAAACTGCTGGGGCGGCCGCTGGGCGGCGCGCTGCTGGCCGCCTATTCCCTGTGGCTGGTGTTCTACGCCGCCTTTTCCCTGCGCAGCGCCTCGTCGCGCTTCACGGTGGCCATCTACCCCGGCACCGCTCCCTGGCCGTTCATCGCCGTGGGCGCGGCCATGAGCCTCGCCGCCGCCCTGGGCAAGGTGCGGGCCCTGGGGCGCTCGGCGGAGATATTCAAGGCCCTGCTGGTGCTGGCCCTGGCGCTGATACTGGCGATGGGCTTCGCCCAGCTGGACGCGGGCGCCCTGGCGCCGGTCACGGCGGAGGACGCGCTGCCCGTGCTCCGCGGCGCGCCGCCGGCGATGGGCATACTGGGCCTGCTGCTGGTGAACACGGCATTTATCGAGTCGGATGCCCCGCTGAGGCCCGGGCGCTGGGCGGCCTCCGCGCGCTGGTGCGCGCTGATGGCCCTGCTCTGCTCGCTGATAGTGGCCGTGACCCTGGGCAGCTTCGGCGCGGAGCTGACGGCGCACTTCGACCTGCCGTTTTTCACCTTTGTGAAGAACATCAGTGTCTCCGGCATAGCCGAGCGACTGGAGGCGCTGATAACCGCCTTCTGGGTGTTCTCCGACTTCGTGATGTGCTCCCTGGCGCTGATGGCCGCCTCCGGGGCCCTGCGCCTGGCCTTCGCCCTGCCGGAGAGGCCGGAGGGGGAGGGGCTGTTCTCCCGCGGGAGGTGGCTGACCTGGCTCTGCGCGGCCGCCGCGGCGCTCACGGCCTCGCTCATGGCGCCTACGGACTTCGCCCTCGCGCTCTACTCCGAGCGCATAGTCCCCGCGCTGAACCTGGCAATGGTGGCGCTGCTGCTGGTGCCGCTCACGCTGGCCGCCCTGCTCAGAGGCCCAGCACCTCCCGCGCGCAGTCTATAAAGCGCCGCATGGCCGGCGAGGTGCCGCCTTCCGGGCGCATGGCCATGACCAGGGCGCGGGACATGGGAGGGTCGAGCGGCAGCAGGGCCACGTTGCGTTCGCTGCCCTGCAGTATGAGCTCCGGCAATATGGTCACGCCCAGGTTGTGCTCCACCATGGAGACGATGTTCATGTCGAAGTTGGAGGTAAAGCGCGCGTTGGAACCCACGCCGGCCATGCGCATGGCCCGGGAGAGGTCCTCGTCGGGGCCGGAGAGGCCGAGGTACACCAGATAGCGCTCATCTTTGAAGCGCGAGAAGGGGAACACCTTCTCCCCGGCCATGGGGTGGTTTTTGGGCAGGACGGCCAGCATGGGGTCGTCCTTTATCTTTATGGTCTCAAAGTCGCTGCGGCCGGCCTGCCGGCTCATAAAGGCCAGGTCTATCCTCCCGGAGGAGAGCCAGGCCGCCATCTCCTGCCCGTCCCCCTCGAACAGCTCGACGTCTATGCCGGGGTAGCGCTCCTGGAAGAGCTCGAGTATGCTGGGCAGATAGTGGAGGGAGATGCTGGAGTAGGCGCCGATGCGCACCACGCCGCGCTCCACCCCGCGCAGGAGGGCCAGTTCCTGCTCCAGACGCTCCGCCTCCGCCGCCAGGCGGCGCAGCTGCTGCTCCAGCCGCTGCCCGTCCGCCGAGAGGCGCACGCCGCGGTTCCCGCGCACCAGCAGCGGGACGCCCAGCTCCTCCTCCAGCGAGTTCATCATGTGCGTTATTCCGGACTGGGTGTAGCCCAGCACCTCCGCGGCCTTGGAAAAACTGCCCAGGTCCACCGCCGAGAGCAGGGTCCGTATCTTCGAGGTCTCCACAGACATCCCCCTTGATATTATAAGTTGTAATATTAGATATTATATAATATCGCTTTTCTAATATCAACATCTGTGTTATGCTGACATCGTCCGAAAGGACGCCTCATTGTTTGTATTTATCGCATTCCCTTCTATCTCCCATATCCACAGAATGGCCTCCCGGCTGGGGGGTCGTTTTGTTTGGGCCGGCAGGAGTTGCATCCCGCCGGCCTTCATGATATGCTGGTGCCGGGCCCGCCGCGCCGCGTACGGGCGCGGAGGGCGGCCGCGGCCGCCGGGCCTGAGGGGAGGGACGGTTTTGGGAGAGAATACGCTCTGGTACTGCGCGCCGCTGGAGGGCGTGACGGGCTACGCCTTCCGCCGGGCGCACGCGCGGTATTTCACGCCGGCGGACAAGTATTTCGCCCCCTTCTTCTCGCCCACGCAGGAGCACGTGTTCCCGCCGAGGGTGCTGAGGGAGCTCTCCCCGGAGAACAACGCGGGATTTGAGCTGGCGCCGCAGCTGCTCTGCCGCAGCGCGGAGGACTTCGTCTGGGCGGCCAACGCGCTCTTCGACATGGGCTATGGCGAGGTGAACCTCAACCTCGGCTGCCCCTCGGGCACGGTGACGGCCAAGGGGAAGGGCGCGGGATTTCTCGGCCGCACGGAGGAGCTGGACCACTTTTTCGAGCAGGTTTTCTCCGCCGTGAGGGGTAGGGTGTCCGTAAAGACCAGGCTGGGGCTGGAGAGGCCGGAGGAATTCACGCGCATACTGGCCGTCTACAACCGCTACCCCATCTGTGAGCTCACCGTGCATCCGCGCGTGAGGTCGGACATGTACAAACTGCCGGTGCGCCGCGAGTGGTTCGACTACGCGCGGCGGGAGAGCCGCATACCGCTCTGCTTCAACGGCGACATCTTCTCCGCCGGCTTGGCGCGGGAGCTGGCCGGGGCATATCCGGAGCTCGGCGCGGCCATGCTGGGCCGTGGCCTGGCGGCAGACCCGGCGATGATAGGCCGCCTGAGGGGGCGGAAATGGCGCTCCGAGGGGGCCCTGAGGGGGGCGATAAGGGAGTTCCACGGCGAGGTGTACGACACATGCGCGCGGGACTTCGGCTCGGCGAAGAGCGCGATGCTGAGGATGAAGGAGCTCTGGAGCTATCTGCGCTTCTCCTTTGCCGGCTGCGGGCGGGAGCTCAAGCGGCTGATGAAATCCCGCTCTCCGGAGGAATACGCCTCGGCGGCGGAGGCGCTGATAGGCGGCTGTGCCCTGGCGGCGGAGCCGGAGTACGGCCGGGAGGGGGAGAGGAAATGAGGCTGTTTGTCGCCGTGAATTTCCCCCCGGAGACGGTGGACGCGATATCGGCGCTCCAGGGGAGGCTGAGGGGGGCGGAGCCCCGAGGGAACTGGTCGCGGCGGGAGAACCTGCACCTCACGCTGGCCTTCCTGGGAGAGCAGCCCCGGGAGCGGCTGGACGCGGCGAGGGAGGCCATGGACGCGGCGCTCTTCCGGCCGCTGACGCTGGTTTTCGACCGCCTGGGGCGCTTCCGGCGGGGCGAGGGGGACATCTGGTGGCTGGGCGCGGCCCCCAACCCGGCCCTGGAGGCCGCGCAGCGCCGTCTGGCGCGCGAGCTGGCCGCGCGGGGCTTCGCGCTGGAGGAGCGGAGGTTCGTGCCGCACCTGACGCTGGCCAGGAGGGTCCCGCCGGCGGGAGCGGAGCCGCCGGGGCTGGAATTTGCCCCGGTGGAGGCCCCGGCCGGACGCATAAGCCTGATGCTCTCCGAGAGACCGGGGGGAAAACTGACATATACGGAACTCTACAGCTGTTGAAGGGAGAGACAAAAATGACATTCATCTGCTATCCCAAGTGCTCCACCTGCAAAAAGGCCCGCGAATTCCTGCTGGCCAGGGGACTGGAGTTCACGGAGCGGGACATAAAGCTCCAGAACCCCGGGGAGGAGGAGCTGCGCGAATGGCACGCGCGCAGCGGCCTGCCGCTGAGGCGGTTTTTCAACACCAGCGGACAGCTCTACCGCTCGCTGGAGCTGACGCGGCGCCTGCCGGAGATGGGCGAGGACGAGCAGTACGCCCTGCTGGCCACGGACGGCATGCTGGTCAAGCGGCCCATACTGCTGACCGACGACGGCGGGGTGCTGGTGGGCTTCAGGCAGGCGGACTGGGAGAGGGCCCTCGGCTGAGCGGCATGGCAGGGGAAGAGAGAATCGCAGCGGGCGGAGAGAACATCAGGGACGACGAGCTGTGCTTCCTGGGGCGCGGGGAGGAGCTGGAGCTCTACCGCGCGCTGCGCGCGGAGCTGCTCTCGCGCTGGCCCAATACGGAGCTGCGGCCCCGCAGGACGCAGACCGGCTTCGCCGAGCGCTATATCTACGCCGTGGCCTCGCCGGGGACGCGGCGCATAAAGGGCGCGCCGGAGCACTATGTGCTGCTCTCCGTGGTGCTGCCGGAGCCCAGCGGCAGCGCGCGCGTGGCGGTGATAGCCGAGGCGTCGCCGCACAGGTTCACGCACCACATCGTGATAGGCTCCGCGGAGGACATGGACGGCGAGGCCATGGGCCTGGCGGCCCTCTCGCACGCCTTCGCCCTGGAGCGGGGCGGCGGGCGATGAGAACGGCGCCGGCGGCCTTGACCGGGGGCGGATGGAGGTATATTATAACTCGGGCCAGAAGAGAAAGGGGGCGGAGGCTTTGGGTGAAAAATATGTGCTGGGCATAGGCGCCGCCAATGTGGACGTGCACGGGCGCAGCCGAGTGAGCGTGGTGATGCGGGACTCCAACCCCGGGCACCTGCACACCTCCGTGGGAGGGGTGACGCGCAACGTGCTGGAGAACCTCTCCCGCCTGGGCGTGAGCGCGCGCATGGTGTCCGCGGTGGGGGACGACGTCTACGGCGAGATGGTCTACCGGGAGAGCGTCTCCGCCGGGCTGGACATGTCCGGGCTCATAGTGGTGCCGGGCGAGAGCTCCAGCTGCTATATCTCCATGCTCGACGCGCACGGGGACATGCTGGTGGCCATGTCGGACATGGGCATACTGCGGCACATAACGCCGGAGGTGGTGGACGGACTGGCCGAGGGCATCCGCTCCGCCGAGGCCGTGGTCTGTGACCCCTGCCTGCCGGTGGAGACGGTGGCGCGCATCATTGAGCGCGCGGGGGACACGCCGGTGTTCCTGGACCCGGTGAGCACGGCCTACGCCAGGGCGGTCGCCCCGGTGATAGACGGGCTGTTCCTCATAAAGCCGAACCGCATGGAGCTCTCGGTGCTCTCCGGCGTGGAGACCGACACCGACGAGGGGCTCGTCGCCGGCTGCGACGCGCTGCTGAGGCGCGGCGTGCGGCGGGTGGCCGTGAGCCTGGGCGAGCGGGGCTGCTACTACGCCGACAGCGGGGGCTGCAGGGTGTTCCGGGCGCTGCGGCCGCTGACGGAGATGGCCAACGCCAACGGCGCGGGCGACGCCTTCATGGCCGGGCTGGTGTACGGCCACGTGAGGGGGCTGCCCGTGGAGGAGACGCTGGATCGCGCGCTGGCGGCCGGCATAGTCGCCATCCGCAGCGAGATGACCATCAGCCCGGAGATGAGCGAGGAGAGCCTGGAGCGGGCGCTGAGGGAGTTCGGGTGCTGAGCCCGGCCGGGAGGTGAAATCCTGTGGAGGTAAGCAGGGAGAGCGCCGTGACGGAAGAACTGCTGAGGTTCGCCCAGGAGACGGCGGGCCGGCGGCGGACCGCGAGCTATCCTCTGCTCACGGGCAGGGCCCTGGAGGCCGAGCTGGAAAGGCGCGCCGGGGAGGGGGGACTCCTCCGCCTGGCGGGCGAGGGAGGGGAGACGCGCGGCGCCCTCTCCTTCTTCGCCCTGCCGGAGGAGGCCTATGCCCAGACCACGGGAGTGTTCGTCCGGGAGGGCGACAGCGCCGCTGCCCGCGCCCTGCTGGGCCGCTGTGCCGAGCTCTGCCGGGGCTGTGAGCTGCTTGCCGGCCTCGCGGGGGAGAACGGGACCGCCTCCGCCGCGCTCGCGGACCTGGGCTTCGAGGTGTGCGAGCGGAGCTCGCACCTGGAGTTAAGCGGCCGCGCTCCCGGAGGGGGAGGCGCGGCGCGGCTGGGCCGCGCGGGGCTGGAGGAATATCTCAGGTTTCATAGGGCGCAGTTCCCGGATATCTGGTGGAACGCGGAGAGGCTGGCGGCGGACTTTGACACCTGGCGTATCTACGCGCTCGGCTCGCCGGTGCACTCCGGGCTGTTTCTGCGCGCGTGCGGCGACGGGGCGGAGATATTCGGGCTGGCGGCGCGGGATGTTTCCACCGCGCGCGATCTGCTCTCCGGCGCCCTGGCGGAGCTGAGCGGGGAGACGGTCACATATATGGCGCCTCCGGGCTCAGCCGGGGAGGCCGCGGCGCTCTCGCTCGGCTTCGACGCCCTGGGGGAATATGTCTGCTGGAGGTATGAGAATGCTTGACAACCAGGGCTTTGACAACTGGGCCGGCAGCTATGAGCGCGACGTGCGCGACGGCGCGGGGAGCTATCCCTTCGCCGGATATGACGGGCTCATGGCCCGGATAGAGGGCCGGATATGCGCCTCGCCCGGCGCCAGGGTGCTCGATCTGGGCTGCGGGACCGGCCTGCTGGCGGCGAGGCTCGCCGCGGCGGGCTGCTACGTGACGGGCCTCGACTTTTCCGCGGAGATGTTGGCGGAGGCGAGGCGCCGCGCGGGCGGGGCGGAGTTCAGGCAGTGGGACTTCTCCCGCGGCCTGCCGGGGGACCTTGCCGGGAAATACGACTTCGTCACCTGCACCTACGCCATACACCACCTGAGCACGGAGCAGATGCTGCGGCTGCTGCGCGAGGCGCTGTATGTGCTGCGCCCGGGCGGAGAGGTCCTGGTGGGCGACGTGGCCTTTGAGACGCGGGGCGAGCTCTCGGCCTGCCGCGCGGGGGCCGGCGGGCTCTGGGACGACGAGGAGAACTATCCGGTGGCGGAGGAGCTGAGAGGAGCGTTCCCTGAGCTGGGCTTTGTGCGCGTCTCCTTCTGCGCCGGCATATTGAGCCTGCGGGCGGGGGAGGGCGCGCTGGACCCCTCCCGGCTCCTCCCGGGGCTGGATGTCCGGCCGCTGCGCGAGCGGGACGTGCCCGAGGCGCTGGAGCTCTGCCGGGGGAACGGGGACTATTACCGCTGTCTGCGCAGCGAGCCCACCGCGGAGAGGCTGCTGGCCGACACGCTCGCCCACCCGCCGGGGACGTCCCTGGCGGACAAGTATTTCCTGCTGGCGCGGGACGCGGAGGGGCCGCTGGCCCTTTTGGACCTGGCGGCCGGCTATCCGGACGGGGAGACGGCCTGGATAGGGCTCTTCATGCTGCGCCGGGAGGCGCGGGGGCGCGGCCTGGGCCGCGAGCTGGCCGGGCAGCTGCTCCGCTCCCTGAGGGAGGCCGGATTTGCCCGCGCGGGGCTCGCCTGGGCGGGGGAGAACCCCGTGCCGGGCCGCTTCTGGCCCTCGCTGGGCTTCGCGCCGGTCGGCGAGCGGGGGACGGCCGGGGGATACAGGCTTATCACCGCCTACAGGGCGTTGTGAATATCGACTTTGCAAAGGAGAATCGACATGGATATGAATAAATACCTGGATATCCAGCCCGAAATCAGAGAGGCGCTCGGCGCCGGGAGGCCCGTCGTGGCCCTGGAGAGCACCATATTGAGCCACGGCATGCCCTGGCCGGAGAACCTGGGCTTTGCCGCCGAGGTGGAGGAGGCCGTGCGCGCCGAGGGCGCCGTGCCGGCCACCATGGCGCTGATGGGCGGGCGCATCAAGGTGGGCCTGGGCAAGGAGGACCTGGAGGTCATGTGCCGGGCCGAGGACGTGGGCAAGGTGAGCCGCCGCGACGTGCCGGTATACATCGCCACGGGTAAAAACGGCGCCACCACCGTGGCCACCACCATGCTCATCGCCGAGATGGCCGGCATCCGCGTGTTCGCCACCGGCGGCATCGGCGGCGTGCACCGCGGCGGCGAGGTGACCATGGACATCTCCGCCGACCTGCAGGAGCTGGCCCACACCTCCGTGGCCGTGGTCTGTGCCGGGGCCAAGCAGATACTGGACATCGGGCGCACGCTGGAGTACCTGGAGACCATGGGCGTGCCCGTGCTGGGCATGGGCACCGGGGAGTTCCCCGCCTTCTACTGCCGCCGCAGCGGGCACATGCTGGACTACGCCCTGCGCGACGAGGCCGAGGCGGCCGCCATACTGCGCGCCAAGTGGGAGCTGGGGCTCAATGGGGGCGTGCTGATAGCCAACCCCATACCGGAGGAGTACGGCATGGACTTCGACGAGATGGAGGGGGTCATCCGCACGGCGCTGGAGGCCGCGGAGGCGGCGGGAGTGCACGGCAAGGAGATAACGCCCTTCCTGCTGGCCAAGGTGAAGGACCTCACCGGCGGCGAGAGCCTGAAGAGCAACATCCAGCTCGCGCTCAACAACGCCCGCTGCGCGGCCCGCATTGCCGTGGCCTACGCCAGGGGCTGAGGGAGAACGACATGAAAAAAAGGCGCCCCGCGCAGCGGGGCGCCTTTTTCGCCGCCCGGGCCGCTCAGCAGAGCAGCCGGAGCGCGGCGCGGCGGTTCCTGATGGTTATGGAGACGTGGCTCCCGCCGGGCTCGCCGTCCCTGGTGAAGGGGACCGGCTCGGCGAAGGTGAAGGTGACGGTGGAGGCGCGGCGGATGCTGAACATCTCCCCGTTGTAGTTCCTGGCGGCGGCCTCGCCCATCAGCTTGTTCATGTCGGCCAGGTTCTCCGGGAAGCGGACCAGCGAGACCTCGAAGAGCCCGTCGTCCAGGGAGACCAGGTCCTGGTCGAGCTTGACCAGGCCGGCCACGGAGGTGGAGTTGGTGACGCCGCCGAAGATGAAGTCGCCCTCCTCCACCCGGCCGTCGAACTCCACGCGGGCGGCGTAGTGCGGCAGGTGCGGCAGGCGGTTCATGCCCTCCAGCAGATAGGCCAGGTGGCCCAGGGCCTGCTTGGACTGCTGGGAGGTCTCGTAGCTGACGTCGGTGAAGGCGCCGAAGGCGGCCACATAGGTGAAATAGCGCCCGCCGCCCATGTCGCCCACGTCCCAGGGGCGGGGAGAGCTCTCCACCATGCGCCGGGCGGCGGCGGGGGGGTCGTTTTTCGGCAGGCGCAGCGTGGTGGCCACGTCGTTGGCCGTGCCCAGGGGGAAGTAGCCCAGCGGGGGGCGGGACTCCTCCGGCAGGGACATGAGCCCGGTGACCACGTCGGAGAGCGTGCCGTCGCCGCCCAGGCAGCAGAGGGCGTCATAGCCGGCGCCCAGGCCGGAGGCCAGGTCAACGGCCTCGCCCGAGCGGGTGGTGAACACCACGGTGGGGGTGTAGCCGGCGGAGTAGAGGATATGCAGCGCCTCGCCCAGGCCCTGGCGGTACATGCCGCGGCCGGCCACGGGGTTGACAATCACGAGGAGTTTCTTCATGTCGGCACCTCACATTATGCTCAGATAGCGCTCGCCGGTGTCCGGCAGCAGGCAGACTACGAGGCCCTCGCGCAGCGAGGCGCGCGCGGCCACCTCGCGGGCGGCAAAGGCCGCCGCGCCGGAGGAGACGCCGCAGAGCAGGCCCTCCGTGCGGGCCAGGGAGCGCATGGCGTCCAGCGCGTCGCCGTCGCTGACGGTGATTATCTCGTCGTAGACGGAGGTGTCCAGGGCCTGGGGCACGAAATTCGCCCCGATGCCCTGGATGGCGTGCGCGCCGCTGCGGCCCTGGCTGAGCAGGGGCGAGGAGGCGGGCTCCACGGCTATGACGCGTATCTCCGGGTCGCGCTCCTTCAGATAGCGGCCCACGCCGCTTATCGTGCCGCCGGTGCCAACGCCGGCGACAAAGGCGGCTATGCGCCCCTCGGCGGCGCGCCATATCTCGGGGCCGGTGGTCTCGTAGTGCGCGCGGGGGTTGGCGGGGTTCTCGAACTGGCCGGCGATGATGCTGCCGGGGTTGGCCGCGTGCAGCTCCCCGGCGCGTTTCACCGCGCCGGACATGCCCTCCGCGCCCGGGGTGAGCACCACCTCGGCCCCGTAGGCCCCAATCAGCTTGACGCGCTCGGGGCTCATGGAGTCGGGCATGACAATCACCGCCCGGTAGCCCAGCGCGGCCGCCAGGGCGGCGATGCCTATGCCGGTGTTGCCGCTGGTGGGCTCAATAATCATGCCGCCGGGGCACAGCTCGCCGCGCGCGGCGGCGTCGCGTATCATGTACAGGGCCACGCGGTCCTTGGCGCTGCCGGCGGGGTTCTGCCGCTCCAGTTTGCCGGCCAGGGGCAGCCCCGGCGCGTAGCGAGACAGGCGCACGAGAGGGGTGCTGCCGATGAGTTCCGTTATGTCGTTGTAGATGTGCTGTTCCATAGGCGCCTCCCGGAAAAAAGCATTGAAAAATTCGTTTAACGTAGTATAATACATTATCACGGCCAAGGCAACAGGCAAAGCGCGGCTTTTGCCAGGGGACGGCGGCCGCGGACAAAATGAGGAGTGAAAATGATGAAGAGGCAGAGGATTTCCGGCATATACGCCGACGCGGCGGCCTTCGACGGCGCCGAGCTGACGGTCTGCGGCTGGGTGCGCACGGTGCGCGACATGAAGAACTTCGGCTTTGTCGAGCTCAACGACGGCTCCTGCCACAAGAGCCTGCAGGTGGTGCTGGAGCGCGCGGCGCTCGACAATTACGACGAGATAGCCCGCCAGAACGTGGGGGCGGCGCTCATTGTCCGCGGCACGCTGGTGCTGACCCCGGAGGCCAAGCAGCCATTTGAGCTCAAGGCCTCGGCCATAGAGGTGGAGGGGGCCTCCACCAGCGACTACCCGCTGCAGAAAAAGCGCCACAGCGTGGAGTTTTTGCGCACCATACAGCACCTGCGCCCGCGCACCAACCTCTTTTCCGCCGTGTTCCGCGTGCGCAGCGTGGCGGCCGCGGCCATACACGAGTTCTTCCAGTCCCAGGGCTTCGTCTATGTGCACACGCCCATCATCACCGCCAGCGACTGCGAGGGCGCGGGCGAGATGTTCGAGGTGACCACCCTGGACGTGTCGAATCCGCCGCGCTGCGAGGACGGCAGCGTGGACTACAGCCAGGATTTCTTCGGCAAGCGGGCCAACCTCACGGTCTCCGGCCAGCTCAACGCGGAGAACTTCGCCATGGCTTTCGGCGATGTTTACACCTTCGGGCCCACCTTCCGCGCGGAGAAGTCCAACACCCAGCGGCACGCGGCCGAGTTCTGGATGATTGAGCCGGAGATGGCCTTCGCCGACCTCTCCGACGACATGGACAACGCCGAGGCGATGATAAAGTACGTCATCAACAGCGTGCTCGAGCGCTGCCCGCAGGAGATGGAGTTCTTCAACTCCTTCGTGGACAAGGGGCTGCTGGAGAGGCTCCGCCACGTGGCCTCCAGCGACTTCGGGCGCGTCAGCTACACCGAGGCGGTGGAGATACTGGAGAAGAACAACGACAAGTTTGACTTCAGGGCCTATTGGGGCTGCGACCTGCAGACCGAGCACGAGAGATACCTGACCGAGCAGGTGTTCAAAAAGCCCATCTTCGTCACGGACTACCCCAAGGAGATAAAGGCCTTCTATATGCGCCTCAACGACGACGGAAAGACCGTGGCCGCGGCGGACTGCCTGGTGCCCGGCATCGGGGAGCTGATAGGCGGCAGCCAGCGCGAGGAGCGGCTCGACGTGCTCACCGCGCGCATGGCGGAGCTGGGGCTCGACGAGAAGGACTACTGGTGGTATCTGGACCTGCGCCGCTACGGCTCCTGCCGCCACGCGGGCTATGGGCTGGGCTTCGAGAGGCTCATCATGTACCTCACGGGCGTGGCCAACATCCGCGACGTGCTGCCGCATCCCAGGACCCTGGGCAGCGCGGACTTCTAGGGCCGCCGAACAGCGGAAAACACACAGGCGCCGTGTGAACTCTACGTTCACACGGCGCTTTTTATGCCGTTGAGGGGGCCGCGCTCAGGACCCGCGCCGCTCCCAGGCGCGGCGCTCCGCGCGCAGCTCGCGGGCTTCCAGGGCCTCCAGCAGCAGGGAATAGAGCATGGCGCAGATGGGCACCGCCAGCAGCGCGCCGGTGACGCTGGCGATGTTCCCGCCCACCAGCACGGCGCTGAGCACCACCACGCCGGGCAGGCCCACGGACTTGCCCACCACGCGGGGATATATGAAGCTGCCCTCCAGCTGCTGCAGGCAGAGGATGAACACGATGAAGAGCAGGGCCTTGAGCGGGCTGGTTATCAGTATGAGGAAGGCGCCTATCAGCTCGCCGACAAAGGAGCCCACCAGGGGCACCAGGGAGGTGACGCCGATGACCACCGAGATGACCTCGGGATAGGGGAAGCGGAAGAGCCTCATGCCGATGTAGCAGAGGATGCCCAGGATGAGCGAGTCCATCAGCTGGCCGGCGATGAAGTTGCCGAAGGTCTCCGAGGCCATGCCCGCCATGCGCACCAATCCGCCGGAGGCCCGGCTGGGCAGGAAGCAGGTTATGAGGCGGCGGGTGAAGGCGCAGACGCGCTCCTTGTCCGCCAGGACGTAGATGGCGATTATCAGGCTGAAGAGCGCGTCCACCAGGGCGCCCACCACGGAGGTGCCCACGTTCGTGGCCGTGCCGATTATGTCGTCGAAGCGGTCGATGATGCCGTTGAGGAAGCTGTCTATGGCGCCGGCCCAGTCTATCTCTATGTCGGTGAGGTCGCCGGACTGGAGATTGAAGCGCGCGAGCAGGTCCTCCACCCAGGAGATGAACTGGTCGATGTAGCCGGGCAGGTTGTCCGCCACCACCACCAGGGTCTCCATCAGCCGGGGCAGCAGCACCAGGAAGAGGATGATCACCACGCCCAGGGTCACCAGCAGGGCGCAGACTATGGAGAGCGGGCGGCGCAGCCGGCGGACCACGGCCCGGCGGTCCTCCGAGAGGCCGTAAAACACGTGCTCCTCGAAGAGCTTGAGGGGGACGTTGAGCACGAAGGCTATGGCCAGGCCGGTTATCACCACGCTGAACACGCCCCAAACGGAGCAAACGGCCTGATAGATGGCGCGGAGATTCTGCGCCGCGGTGTACAGCGCCACCGCGAAGGTGATGATAAACAGTATGGTGCGCACGGTCTTCCTGTCCAGCTTCAAGCTCCGGTCCCCTTCCTGTCTGCGGTACTGTATCTATGATACCATAATACACCGGGTTTTACACCTGCGCAAGCGCCCGGCGCGCCCGGATACGGAAAACCCCGGGGCGCCGGGCCCCGGGGCTCGCGTGCGTTCTAGTCTATCTCCAGGGTGGAGAGCGGCGTGAGCGCCCCCTCGGCGGGGGTGAAGGTGACCGTCACCCGGTCGCCGGGGCTGAGCACGGCGGCCTCCGGGCAGTCGGCGGCGCTTATCGTGTACCAGCCGTCGCTGTTCTCCAGGGAGATGTAGAAGAGCGTGTTGCCGTCTATTACCGCGCTGCGCAGCTCGGCCACCCGGCCGCTGACGCTCTCGGTGTTGGACACCGGGACATCGGCGGAGATGCCGCGCCCTGCGAGGAGGTCGATGTAGTTCTCGACACACTCCTCCACGGTGCTGCCGGTGGCAACGGCGTCGTACTGCTGCACGTTGACCATGGCGTACATCTTGACGAGCTGGCTGGCGTCCTTGAGGGCCATGAAATAGGTCGGCTGCCCACCTGTGTTGAGCAGCAGCGGGGCGGTGGCGACGTAGCTGTACTGCTGCACGGCGCCCTCGGCGCTGGACATGGCACTGGCCTCGTCGGCGCCGGCACAGGGGTAGTAACGGGCCTCCTTTGTGCGCTGGTTGACCAGGATGAAGCCGATGTTGCCCCGGTCGCCGGTCACGGAGGTGATGCCGGTGTACATCCAGACGTCGTCGTCCTGGGCTATATAGTTGTAGTGCGCCGTGGTCTCGGTACAGCCGCTCTGGCCGAACAGGCTGTTCCAGAAGCCGCCGTTATAGAGGCCGTAGTAGTTGTACTGCTCGAGTATGAGCTCGGCGGTGAACACACGGTCCACCCAGGTGGGGACATCCTCGATGTCCAGATACTCGCTCTCCCCTGTGACGGCGTTGACCAGCACGGCGCCTATGGCGTCCTCGCCGCCGAAGAGGCCCACGCGCTTGGTGACGACGGTGGCCACCCAGTAGGGCTCGCCCTCCTCGTTAACCTCGAAGTTGACGTCCGAGAACATCTTGGTGGGATATTTGAAGCGGAGATAGCGGTCGATGTCGCGGAAGAAGTACTCGCTGGGCGAATAGCGGATGCCCTCCTCGAGGCGCTCGACCGTGACCTCCTGCGTGACCATGTCTATGACTATATAGGCCGGGATGCCGTCGCGCTGGTTGTTCCACCACTTGAAGAAGTCGCCGTAGTTGAGATATGTGACACGCACGGGGCGGTCGTGGTAATTGATCTGATAGCTCTCGGAGTTTACCTCAAACTGGCTGACAAGGTCGGCCAGCTCGCCCAGGCGGCGGGTGGCCAGGACGTTGGCCGAGGCGGAGTCCAGCATGGGGATCTGGTCGAAGGATATCTCCGCGACTTCGCTGGCGAAGTCACCGTTTTCTATGGGCAGCAGCGAGGCGTAATCCCTGGCGCGGAACACCCTCCAGCCTATGACCGTGCCGACTATGGCCACGGCCAGGGCCAGGCAGACTACATAGAAGGGCACGGCCGCCCGCTTGCGGGCGGTGCCCACCCATTCGCGGACGCTGGAGGCTTGAGCCCCCGTGAGCAGCAGCTCGCAGGCGCCGAACACGGCGCAGAGCAGGATGATGAACACGTACAGGTCGCTCGAGTGGATGTTTATGGCCGGCAGGCTGAAGTAGAAGTACACGAAGCCGAACACGAGCGTGACCAGCAGCGCTATGAGCAGGCTCTTGCCCTTGGAGAGGGCCTTGCGGGCGCGGCGCGGGTTCTTGGGGGGCGGCGTGTAGCTGTATTCCCCGGTCTGGGGGTCCTGGCTGAAGCTGCCGAAGTTGAATTTCATGTGGCTCCTCCTGATGAGAATATTAGTTGAGCGCCTCGAGCCCGCGCAGGATGAACCTGCTGCCGAAGCCGGCGATCTCCTCCGGGGTCTCCCGCAGGCCGGATTCCATCCAGCTGTTGGTGAGAGAAAGCATGCCCTGCACGGCGAAGGAGCAGAAGAGCTCCTGCTCGCGCGCGCTGGCCGTGCTGCTGCGCGAGATAAAAGAGCGCAGATAGTGGTTTTTCAGCTCCTCCAGGAGCTTCTGCTGAAAGGCCATGTCGTTGTTGCGTATCACCAGGGCGCGGTATATGTCCGCGCTGTCCCGGCAGAGGGTCATCACGTCCGTGAGATAGGCCTCCAGCGCGTCGCCGCCGCTGCGGCTGCGGTTGCTGACGCTTATCTCCTCCAGGCGGTCGAAGACGTTCTGCTCCAGCTGTGTGAGCAGGTCGTTCACATCGCGGTAGTGCGCGTAGAAGGTGCCGCGGTTCACGTCGGCCAGCTCGGCTATCTCGCGCACGGTTATGTCGCCCGCGCCGCGCTCCATCATCAGGGTGGTGAGCGCCATGCGGAGCTGCTTCTTTGTCTTTCTGACCCGGCGGTCAGTTTTGGGCTCTTCCATTTGAAACCTCCATGATGAATACCTGACAGTACATTAGCTGCCGCACGTTAAGCTGACTCTGCCCCATGTTAAATCAATTATACATGCACGCTGAGCGTTAATCAACCCTTGTGTCGGCTTGTGGAGGAAAAAAATCCAAACTGTGTCCGATTATTCACAAACATGGTTGACGCGTGGGCCGCCCGGTTGTATAATCTACCCAACAACGTGAACAAAAAAACCAGTTTCGGGCCCGGAGAGGCGAGCGTCCACAGAATATGGCCGGCGCGAGCGTCCCCGGGCCCGGCATCAAGATGGAGGAAACGGACCGGAGAGGAAAAAACGACTGAGACAAGGGGGCGTACGTTTGAGGGACTTGAAACACCTTATCGAGTTCGAGGAGCTGCTGCGCGCGGCGAACAACGAGCTCGTGAAGCGGGCCTGCGGGGAGGGGAGGCTGGCGCTGGCGTACAACTGCTCGCACATACCCGAGGTGCTGCTGGACGTGGACGGCTGCTTCGGGCTGCGGCTGCGCGCGCCCGGCTGCAACAGCCCGGACATGGCGACCTATTACATGACGAACCGCTCATGTCCATACTCGAAGAGCATACTCGAGCGGGCCTTCGAGGGGGGATACAACTTCATCGCCGCGCTGCTGGGCCAGGAGTGCTGCACGACGATGAACCGCATGGAGCAGTATTTCGACTACTGCGAGCTGATACCCAATGAGAAGTTTTTCGTCTCCTGCCTCGACATGCCTATCAACCGCAGCGAGTGGCACGAGGGCTATTATGAGCGGCAGATAAGGCAAAAGATAATCGAGCCGCTGGAGCGCGT
>CALWYL010000009.1 GCA_944385765.1 uncultured Oscillospiraceae bacterium | reverse complement strand
TCGGCGCGCTCCTCCGCCGCGGCGGCCTCCGCGCTCTCCGTCTCCTCCGGCTCATCGGGGGCGTCGTACTCCACGCGGACCACCGCCGGGGAGGAGCCGATGCCGAGAAAACCGCTCTTGGCCCGGGCGACTATCTCCACGGAGACGTCGTCCCGCTCGAGGCCCAGCTCTGCCAGCGCGGCGGCTATGGCCTCGTCCTCTGTCTTGCCGGATTTCTCCAGATATTTTTTCATATTCAATTACTCCTGCTTATCTTCCTTGTCCTCCGGGAGCTCCCCGCCCTCGGCGGCGGTCTCCGCGGCGGCCTCGTCCACGGCCGCGGCGCTCTCCACGGTCTCAGGCTCGTCGGGGTCTATGCTCTCGCCGAACTCGCTCTCCGCGGCGGCAGCGGCGGTGGCCTCCTCGGCCCCCTCCGGATTGGTATAGCGGTCCTCGACATATGCGCGGCCCCTGGCATAGCGGCGGTTGCCCACCTGGGAGGCGGGCTTCTCCTCCTCCTTGACGCCCAGGCGCTCCCGGCGCGCGGCGCGCTCCGCCCTCTCGGCGGCGGCCTTGCGCTCGGTGTCAGACTGCTTGGCCTGTGCCTGCTGTTTCTTCTTGCTGGTGTTGCGGTTGACGTTCGTGGCGTTCATCGCGCGCAGGCGCTCGGTCTCCTGGCGCTTGCGCTCCAGCTCCTCCTCGCGCTCGCGGTCGCGCTCCAGGCGCTCCGCGTCCTCCTTCTCCATCTGCTTCTTGTATACCGCCGTGAGGGCCGTGTCGCGGACGATGCCGGTCAGGCTGTTCATTATCCAGTATACGCAGAGGGCGGCCGGCATGATGAAGCCTATCCAGAGGCTCATCAGCGGCATCATGTACATCATGGTCTTGGTGCTGGACTCCTGGGCCTGCGCCTGGGCGCCCGTCCCCATGGTGGGGTTGATTTTGCGGCTGATGTACATGGAGAAGTAGCTCATGGCCGTGGAGATGATGGGCAGCAAGAAGAGCCCTATCACCACCCAGGTCCCGTTCGAGAAGTCGAAGTCCCAGAAGCGCCAGTTCGGCGTGGCGGAGAGGTCGAGGCCCAGGAAGCTGTAGTCCATGGGTATCAGCTTGTCCGATATGCCGGCGAACTGGTCGAAGTGCTCGGTGATGAACTTGGACTGGTATATCTGCTCGTAAAAGCTGTTGTTGGAAGTCGTGTAGTTGGTGAGCTGATAGCCCAGCTCGGCCAGCTTCTCATAGATGGCCCCGCCGGGCAGCAGCAGCTCGTCGGCCACGCCCATCATGATGGTAATGGGCTTCACCACGGCGCGGTAGAGGGCTATCAGTATGGGGAAGGGCAGCAGGCTCCAGAGGCAGCCGCCCATGGGGTTGCACTTCTCCTCGCGGTAGAGCTTGGCCATCTCGGCGTTGAGCTTCTGGGGGTTGCCCTCGTGCTTTTTCTGCAGCTCCATCATGCGCGGCTGCAGGCGGGACATGCGCATCATGCTCTTCTTGCTCTTCGCCATGAACGGCAGCAGCACGAGCGCGACGGCAAGCGCGAACAGTATTATGGCCCAGCCGAAGTTGTCTGTGAGCTCATAGAGCCACATCATCAGCCAGCCAAACGGTGTTGCTATCGCATCAAGCATATTTTCTTTCTCCTCACTGGGTCGTGATGAGCCGGGAAAGGGGCCTCTTACGGCACCGGGTCATAGAACTCGTGCTCCCCGAAGTGGAAGGGGTGGCAGCGGCTGAGCCGCTTGAGCGCCAGGTAACCGCCCTTGAGCGCGCCGTATTTCTCCACGGCCTCCAGGGCGTACTGCGAGCAGGTGGGGATGAAGCGGCAGCATGGCGGCCTCAGCGGCGAGATGTTGCGCCTGTAGAAGCGTATCGCCGCGAGCATCAGCTTTTTCATGCCCTCTCCTCCCCCGGGAGCAGCCCCAGAGCGCGCATCGAGCCGAGCATCTCCCGCTCGAGCCTGGCGTATTCCGCCCCGGCCGCCCGGTGGCGGGCGACGACCACTATGTCGAAGCCCCGGCGGAGGAGCGGCTCATTCAGCCGGTATATCTCCCTCAGCCGCCTCCTGACGCGGTTGCGCACCACGGCGCAGCCGAGCTTGGTGGACACCGTGAGCCCCAGGCGGTTTTCCCGCGAGCCGTTGCGCTTGGCGTACACCACCAGGCAGGGCGACGCGGCGCTCTTGCCCCGGGAGTACACCCGCCGGAACTCGTGGTTCTTCCTGAGCGAGTCGGTGAATTCCAAATTGCATTACCTTCCTAAACCGCACAAAGGGCGGTTTTAGGCCGCCCCTGATGGGTTTTCTGTATTTAGCCCCTTCACAGCCTCACTCAGTAGCTGAGCTTGGCTCTCCCCTTCGCGCGGCGGCGGGCGAGAACCTTGCGGCCGTTGCGGGTGGACATTCTCTTGCGGAAGCCGTGCTCTTTCTTGCGCTGACGCTTCTTGGGCTGGTAGGTGCGAACCATTTTCCATACATCCTTTCGGTATTATACTCAACGGCGGCTGATTTCTCGGCCGCTGTAGTTGACTTTCCCCGAGCCCGCGGGCTCAGTAACCGCCATTATATTAAAACCGGGCGCTCCTGCCAACGGTTTTCTTGCCCGGAGGGCCTCTTTTCTCCCCCCCGCGGGTCGCCTTCCACAAAACTGTCCGCCAGCCCCTCCTCCTCGCGGGCGGAGCGCACCGCGTCGGCCAGGCTGTCGTACTCCTCCGCCGGCGGGGCGGCCCCGTCCTCCTCCGCGCCGGGGGCGGATATCGTCTCCTCCGCCTCCGCCGTCTCCGGGCGGCGCAGCCCCGCCGAGAGCGACCAGAGGAAAAAGAGCTGCATCGAGGCGCAGCCGGCCAGCAGCAGCTGCAGCGCCAGCAGCCGCTCGTCCGGCAGCGTGACCAGGCAGAGGAAGGCCCCGTAACCGCAGAAGAACATGGCGGAATACGGCTTCGGCCGCCCGAAGGCGTGCCCCGCCACGTAGTAGAAGGCCAGCAGGGAGCAGGCTATGGCGGCTATCTCCGGCCCGTAGCGCCAGACCACGGCCGTGGCGGCGTCCTGCCTGTAGCTCACCACCAGCCAGAAGCAGCAGAAGGCCACCGGCAGCACGCTGGCCAGGCAGACCCCGGCGGAGTCGCTGCCCGCCTCGCTCCGGCCGCTGCGGCCGCCGTAAGCGGCCATGCCCAGGAACCCCCCGTCGGCCAGCAGCCCCAGCAGGGCCAGCACCCGCAGCAGCACGGAGTACTTGCTGCTGCCCGCCGTCACCAGCAGCGCCGCGCAGGCTACGGCCGTCAGCGCCGCTATGGCGAGATACGCCGCCCTGCGCAGCGCGCCGCCCCCGCTGTGGGCGTCGGAGAAGGACTCGCCGGAGACGAGCCCCTCGCGGTTCCTGAAGAACCAGAGCGCGCCGGCGAGCAGCGCGGCGGCGGCCAGGCAGAGCAGCAGCAGTGCCCAGCCCCAGAAGCTGCCGGAGATATAGAGCCCCTCCTCGTCGAAGGCGGTCAAATTCTGTATCCAGCGTGTGAACACGCCAAAAGCCCCGGCTACACAGACGCCGCAGCATATGATGAGGGCGTTATTACGCATATGTCCCTGTCCCGTCCATATAGAATATATAAGCGGCCAGGCCGCTATCAGGTTATTTTATACCCTTTCACCGCTGCAAGTCAATACCGGAGGGACACCACATGAAAACTATAGCCGCTGCCGCCCTCATCTGCCTGCTCGTCGCGCTCGCCCTGCCGCTGCTGCTCGCGCCGTCCGGCCAGCAGGAGGCCTCCCCCTCTCCCGCCGGGCCCTCGGCCGACGCCGAGACGGAGTTCACCGTGCTCACCGGCGGCGAGGTGCTCACGGTGACCATGGCCGACTGGCTGCCCGGCGTGGTGGCCGGCGAGATGCCGGCCCTCTTCGAGCCGGAGGCCCTGGAGGCCCAGGCCATCGCCGCGCGCAGCTACATCCTCAGCCGCACGCGCACCATAAACGCCTCCCACCCCCAGGCCGACGTCTGCGACGACCCGAGCTGCTGCAAGGCGCACTCGGACGAGGCTGCGCTGCGCGCGAGCTGGGGGGACAAATACGACGAGTACTGGGCCAAGATGCTCTCCGCCGTGCGCGAGACGGACGGCCAGTACCTGGAGTACGGCGGCGAGCCCATATTGGCCGCCTTCCACTCCTCCTCCGCCGGCATGACGGAGGACTCCGGCGAGGTCTGGAACTCCCTGCCCTATCTGGTGAGCGTCAGCAGCCCGGAGACGGCCGAGGACGTGCCCGACTATGTGACCACAGTCGAACTGAGCAGCGCGCAGTTCGAGTCTGCCCTCCGCGATGCCTATCCCTATATCTCCCTGGACGCCGACCCCGCTCTCTGGGTGGAGGGCACGGAGCTCGACTCGAGCGGCCGCGTGGCCTCGCTGCGCGTGGGCGGCCAGGACATACCCGGCACCGAGGCGCGGGAGATTTTCGCCCTGCGCTCCACGGCCTTTGAGCTGGAGTACTCCGGCGGGGTCTTCACCTTCACCGTCACCGGCTACGGCCACGGCGTGGGCATGAGCCAGTACGGCGCCAACGTGATGGCCGGGATGGGCGCCGGCTGTGAAGAGATACTCTCGCACTACTACCCCGGGGCAGAGCTCGTGGGCTGAAGCTCAGAGCTCCACCGCCTCGCCGCAGCTGAGGAAATACACTATCCGCCGCTTCACCGGCCTCTCGGCCACGCGCGAGAGCGCCCAGGCGTAGGCGTCCAGCTGCGGGCGGTACTCCTCCGCCCGCGCCGCGGCCCGCCCAGCGCTCACGCGGTCGGTCTTGTAGTCGATTATGCTTATCCCGTCCGGCTCCAGGACGCAGCAGTCCGCCACGCCCTGCAGCAGTATCTCCTCGCCCTCCCCCGCCCCGGGGAAGAGCTCCCCCGCCGGGCAGAGCACGGAGAAGGCGAACTCCTTCAGCACCTCGCCGGAGCCGGTTATCAGCCGCCCGGTCTCCGAGCATGCCAGGCGCACCAGCGCGCGCAGGTCCACCGCCTCGCTCTCCGTGCGGGACAGCCTACCCTCCGACACGAGCCGCTCCAGCTCCTCCCGCGCCCCCTGGGCGGTCGACGCGCGCCCCAATTCCATGTAGCGCAGCGCCAGGTGAGTGGCCGTGCCCCTCTCGGCGGCGTCCGGCGCCTCCCGCGCCCCGCCCAGGTCCGGCCGGCGGAAGCTGCGCTCGGCGTACGGCGGCAGCGTGGCCGCCTCCGCGTCCGGCTCGGCCAGGCTCTTTAGCTCCGTGGCCGTCACCTTGGACGGCAGGCTCTCCGCCGCGCGGTGGGGATACTCCCAGGCGAAGTCGGCGGCCATGCGCGCCGCCTCCCGCTCCCCGCCGGCCCCGCCGGCGTCCGCGGCGCTCTCCGCGGCGGAGGGCGCCGGCCGGGAGAGCCGGCCCCCGGGCTGCACCGTGTTCAGCGCCAGGTGCCGCCCGCCGTCGGCCAGCGCGGCCGAGATGAGCCACTGCGCGCTGCCGCCCATGCCGGAGAGCACCTCCGGCGCCATCGGCCGGGAGACGGCCAGCCGCAGCTTCTCTATCTCCCGCTCCGGGTCCCGCAGGGCGCAGGTGATGAACAGCCTCTCCTTGGCCCTGGTCATGGCCACGTACAGCAGCCGCATCTCCTCCGAGAGCGTCTCCCGCTCCGTGCGCCGGGCCACGGCCCTGCGCGCGAGCGTGGGGTACTCTATGCCCCGCTCCGTATCCGTCAGTTTGGGCCCCAGGCCCAGCTGTGGGTGCATGAGCACCGCCCCGGCGTAGTCCTGCCGGTTGAAGCGCCTGGCCGTGTCGCAGAGGAATACCACCGGGAACTCCAGCCCCTTCGAGCGGTGTATGCTCATAATGGTCACGGCCCCGCCGTCCCCGGCGGCGGCCGCCGCCGGCTCCTCGCCCCGGCTCTCCATGCCCCTCAGCCAGCCCAGGAAGCGGTGCAGCCCCCGCCAGAGCGTGGCCTCAAAGGTCTTGGCCAGCTCAAACAATCTGCCGAGCTGCGACCGCCTCTCCGCTCCGTCCGGCATGGCGGAGCAGAGCGCCATCACATCCAGCCGCGAGTACACCTCGCGTATCAGCTCCGGCAGCTCCGCGTCGCGCGCGAACTCGCGCAGCCCCTCCAGCGTCTCCAGGAAGCGCGCGCAGTGCCCGCCGCCCTCCGCGGCGGCGCGCACGCAGTCGTAAAATTCCCCGTCCCCGCCCCTCAGGCGTATCTCCGCCAGCTCGTCGGGCGTGAAGCCGAAGAGCGCGGAGCGCATGACGGCTATCAGCGGCACGTCCCGCCGCGGGTTGTCTATCAGCGAGAGCAGGGAGAGCATGACGCTCACCTCCGGCGAGGCGAAGAACCCCTCCGACTGCCCCGACTGCACGGGCACCCCCGCGCGCTCCAGCGCGCGGCGGTATATGGGCCCGGAGACGTTCGCCGAGCGCAGCAGCACGGCCACGTCGCCGTAGCCCACGGGCCGCCTCACGCCGTTTTCCGTCACCTCCGCGCCGCTCTCCACCAGCTGGCGTATCAGCCGCGCGGCCTCCAGGGCCTCGCACTCCGTCCTGTCCGGCCGCTCCTCGTCGTCCTCGGACTGGGGCACGGCCACGGCATATATGGCGGGCACGGGCACAGTGCCCTCAAACTTCCCCGCCGCCCTCAGCGCCGCCCGCTCGTCGTAGTCCAGCTCGCCCAGGCTGCGGGACATGATGTTGGTGAACACGGCGTTCACCGCGTCCACTATCTCCGGCCGCGAGCGGAAGTTGTCGCTGAGGAACACGCGCCTGGGCTGCCCCTCCGGGGCCGGCGCGTCGGCATAGCTGAGGTATTTCTCCAGGAATATCGTGGGGTCCGCCAGGCGGAAGCGGTATATGGACTGCTTCACGTCCCCCACCATGAACAGGTTCCTGCCGCTGCGCGACACGGCGCGGATTATCAGGTCCTGCACGCGGGAGACGTCCTGGTACTCGTCCACCATCACCTCGCGGAAGCGGCCGGATATCTCCCCGGCCGTCTCCGTGGGGCGGCCGTCCGCGTCGGTGAGCAGCCGCGCCGCCAGATGCTCCAGGTCAGAGTAGTCCAGCAGCGAGCGGCGGCGCTTCTCGTATGCGTACCTCTCGTCGAAGTCCAGCAGCAGCCGCAGCAGTGCGCGCATTGGCCTCTCCGTGCGCCGCATGTCGCCCAGCAGCTTGGCGCTGTCCTCGGCTAAGTCGGCGGCTATCCTGGCGGCGGCCCTCTTGCAGCTCTCCCGCCGCGACTTGATGAACTGCGCGTCCGGGTCCTCCCCCGAGCCCCTGAAGGAGCCCAGCCGGGGGAAGGGTATGGGCAGGCAGGCCCTCGCCTCGTCCCAGCCCAGCTGCCCCTCGGCGGCGAAGCGCCTCAGCCCCTCCGCCGTGGCCGAGAGGCTCGCCCTGTAGGCCTTCTCCATCCTCTCGTCCCCCGCTATGAAGTCCAGCAGCCGCTCCAGCTCCTCCGCCCAATAGAGCGCCGTGTCCTGGGCCGAGCCCATCAGCTCCGCGCCCCAGGGCGTATCCAGCGCGTCGGCCGGCAGCCCGGACAGCAGCGCCTCCTGCCCGGCGGCCCAGTCGGCCGGCCGGGCGTGGCTCTGCAGCTTGTCGTGCAGCCTGAGCACCAGCTCCTGCAGCCGGCGGTCGTCGCGTCCGGCGCCGGCCGTGTCCGCCAGCTCCAGGAAATCCGCCTCCGCGCGCTCATAGCTCTCCTCCAGCACCCGCTCCAGCGCCGCCGAGCGCAGCGCCGCCGAGCGCTCCGGGTCCGCCACGGCGAAGTCGGGGGCTATGCCCGCCTCGTGGGCGTACTCCCTCAATATAGCGGCGCAGAATCCGTGTATGGTGCCGATTTGGGCGCTCTGCACCAGTGCCGCCTGCCGTTTGAGCCTCTTGTTGTCCGCCCCCCCGGCGGCCAGGGCGGCCAGCGAGTCGGATATCCTCCCTTTCAGCTCCGCGGCGGCCGCCTTGGTGAAGGTTATCACCAGGAACTCGTCTATATCCGCCCCGCCCGGGCGCGCGACCTGGCGCATTATCCGCTCCGTGAGCACCCGCGTCTTGCCGCTGCCCGCGGCGGCGGAGACCAGTATCTCCCCTCCGCTGTCCTCTATGGCCAGCCTCTGCCCCTCCGTGGGGACGAATTCAGCCATGCTCCTCACCTCTCTCCAGCATCTCCCACACGCGCGAGGCCGCCAGGCGCGGCAGATATCTGCGCGCCTCCCCGCCCTCGCCGTCCACGAAGCGGCAGGCCGCCGCGTACTCGCAGTAGAGGCAGGCGTTGTCCTGCGCCCCCTTGTAATAGGGGTCGGCCTCTATGCTCCCCCGCCTCATCTCCATGGCCAGCGAGGAGAGCAGCCCCTCCACGCGGCGGCCCAGGGCCCCCAGCTGTTCGGCCGTGGCCAGGCTCTCGCCCGTGGGGGTCCCGTCCTTCCACTTCACCGGCAGCCTCAGCGCGGCCTCGGCCGGCTCCATGGCCTCCAGCACCTCCGCGTCGGAGAGCAGCAGCCCGGAGCGCCTGAGCTCCGATCGGCGCTTTTCCTCTATCTCCCCGTCCGTCAGGTCCGTCTGAGAGTGGATGAGCACGTCCCTCGCCGGTATGTACAGCACTCCCGCCGGCTCGGCCGCCCGCCCGTAGAGCTCCGGCGCCGCCTCGGAGAGCGTGTAGAGGTACAGCAGCATCTGCAGTCCCAGCCCGTACCAGACGTCGGAGAGGGAGAAGCTCTTTTTCCCCGTCTTGTAGTCCACCACGCGCAGGTAGAGCCTCCCGTTGTGCACCCAGCCGTCCACGCGGTCGGCGATGCCGCTGAGCGCGAGCGTGCCGCCGTCCGGCAGCTCCCTCCCGGCGGCCAGGCGCGAAAAGTCCAGCTCGAAGCCCAGCGGGGTGAACTCCGAACTCCTCAGCTCGTCGGCCATGTCGGCCACCACGCGCTTCACGCCCTCCGCCAGGCGCCTGAACAGGTAGACGAAGCGCGCGCTGCGCCCCTCGAAGGAGCCCAGCTTCTCGCGTATATAGCCCTCTATGTGCCTCTGCGTCATCTCCTCGAGCGCCTCCCGCGGCACCACGGCGAAGCCCCCCTCTGCCTGGGCCTCCGCCGCCGTGTGCTGCAGAACGTAGTGCATGAACTCCCCGTACTGCGGCGGCGAGAGGTCCGCCGGCGCCATGGGCCGCGCCTTCAGGGCGTAGCTCATGAAATAGGCGAAGCGGCAGGAGGCAAACCTCTCTATGCGCGAGGCGCTCAGGTGCATATCCCTCCCGTAGAGCTCCCGGGCGACGGCCCCGGAGAGCCTCCCGCGCAGCCGCTGCGCCCTCGCGCGCAGCTCCCGCAGCCTCTGCGGGTCGTTTTCCTCATACCAGCGCTCCGCGGCCAGGGCGCGCTCGTCCGCAGCCCCGTGTCCGGCGCTGGCGGCCAGTTCCAGGGCGGGTCCGGCCGCCGATGCGCGGCTCTCCCGGCCGTCCACGCCCCTGAGCTCCAGCGCGAACATCCGCGCGGCCCGGGAGACGATGACGCTGGGCCTCACCGGCGCGCCCTCGGCCCCCACCGCCGGCGCCACCATGGTCAGCGTGTCCGACGGCAGCGAGAGGCAGTTGTAGATGAGCGAATACTCCCGCCAGAGCTCCGCCTCCCCCGCGTCCAGCGGGCAGCCCAGCTCGGCGAGCTCGCGCCGCTCTGCGGCGGTGAACACGCCCCCCTCCGCGGCGGCGCGCGGCAGCCTCTCCTCGGAGGCCCCCAGGACTATCAGGTGCCGGATGTGCCGCCGGCGCATGCGGTCCAGGTCTCCGGCCGTCACCATGTCCAGGGAGACCGGTATGCCCCCCACGCCGTACTGCGAGAGCGCGAGCAGGTACAGCCGCGAGAAGCCGGCCGCGTCCATCGGCGTCTCCCCCAGCACGGCCGCCGTCTGCTCCAGGGCGCGCACAGCCGCGTCCCAGAGCCGGGAGTACTCGTCCGCCGCCTGGCGCCGGCCCGAGCGCTCCAGATTGTCTGCGTGCTCGGAGAGCGCCTCGGCCAGGCCCAGCTCACCGAAGAAGTCCGCCAGGGCCTGCGCCTGGGCGCGGGCGGTCTCCGCGTCGCGCGAGCGGCGGTACAGCCCCAGCAGCGGCGCGGCGGCGCGGCGGCGCAGGGCGTTTATCTCCTCGAGGGCCTCATCGGAGCCCTCCCGCTGCCTGCCGCTCCCCTCCGGCGGCATCCTCCACTCCCCGGCGGAGAGCCAGTGGCGCGCGCGTATGCCCCAGGTGCAGCAGTAGTTCTCCAGCTTATCCGTCTCCTCCGCCGTCAGCCCCGCGAGGCCGGTGCGCAGGTAGGAGAACACCTCCTCCTGCTCCCAGCCGCCCAGTATCACCTCATAGGCCCCGGCTATCAGCGCGGGCAGCGGCTTGGAGAGCACGTCCACGTTCCGGGCCGTGAAGAGCGGCACGCCGTAGTAGCCGAAGGCCGCCTCCAGGGCGGGCCGGTAGTCCTCAAAGCCGCGCACGGCTATGGCTATGTCCCGCCAGCGGCAGCCCGCCCTGGCCAGGCGCAGGCACTTGGCCGCGGCGAACTCGCACTCGGCCGTCACGCTCTCCGCCGTGCGCAGCTCCACCCGCCCTCCGGCGTCGCGCTCCTCCCCGCCGTAGGAGAACACCCCCGCGGCCAGCTCGGAGAGCGCGTCCCCCTCCGGCGCGGCCAGCTCCTCCAGCTTCCGGGGCACGCCGCGCTCCTCCGCCGCGCGCAGCAGCCGCCTGGCCGTGCGCCGGCTGAGCTCAAACAGCTCGTTGTCCGAGTCGAGCGAGTCCAGCGTCAGGCAGACGGTCATGTCCGCCCCCCGGTCCATCAGCGCGCAGACCACGAGCTCCTCCTGGCGGGTGAAGTCGGTGAAGCCGTCTATGTATATGTGCCCGCCGCGGGCCACGGAACTGCGCTCCAGCGCCTCCAGCAGCTCGCCCAGCCTGGCGGAGGGGTCGCTGCGCGCGCCGCCGGCGGCGGCGTCAAAGGCCCCGCTGAGCAGCGAGAGGTCGCGCAGCTTGTCGGCCAGGGTCCCCCGGGCCCTGCCGGCGGCCTCCTCCAGCAGCTCCGGCGTGAGCGCGGCGGCGCGCAGCTCGTCCAGGGCGTCCAGCAGCTGCAGCTGCAGCTCCGGCGAGCGCCGCGCCCGGCCGTAGGCCCTCAGGCGGCTGGCCGTGCTCTCCACGGCCAGGGCCATGCAGAGCAGCCGCCCGGCGGGGTCCAGCGGAGCCCTGCCGCGCGGCCCCAGCTCGGCCTCCACCCGCCGGGCCAGGGCGGTGAAGCTCAGCACCTCGGCGTAGAGGGCCATGCGCGGCGGCGCCACGCGGGCGAGCTCGCGCTCGGCCTCGTGGCTGTACTGCTCAGGCACCAGCAGTATGCGCCCGCCCTCGCCGCGCTCCACGGCCAGGCGTATCTCCTCCATTATCTTCGCGGTCTTGCCGGCGCCCGCGCGGCCGGTGATTATCCTCAGCACAGCTTGTCCCCCACGCCTTTATGCCCTCAGCTCTCCAGCAGCGCCGGCACCAGCTCCGGCCTGACCTGCGGGAAGGGCCTCACCGGCCGCGGCTCCCCGCCGGCGGTGCCTATCAGCTTCTCCATCCACACCATGTCGTACCAGCGGCCGAACTTGTACCCGCAGCCGCGGAACTCCCCCACCAGCCTGTAGCCCAGGTGCGCGTGGAACTCGGCGCTGTTGCGCGTGAGGTACTCGTCCTCCGCCCCCCGGGGGCAGCCGATGCAGGCGTACAGGTTGCGCACGCCCATGGCCTCCAGGGCGCCCTCCAGCGCGGCGTACAGCCTCCGGCCCGCGCCCCGCCGTCTCGCCTCCCGGCGCAGGTATATGGTCGTCTCCGCCGACCAGCCGTAGGCCGGCCGGGCTATGAAGGCCCCGGCGTAGGCGTAGCCCAGTATCCGCCCCGCCTCCTCGGCCACTATGTATGGATATCTCTCCAGGGTGCGCGCCATGCGCGCGCGGAATTCCTCCGCCGTCGGCGCCGTGTACTCAAAGGATATCGCCGTCTCCTCCACATAGGGCCTGTATATCCCCGCCAGCACCTCCGCGTCCGCCGGCGCCGCCGTGCGCAGTGTAATCCCAGCGCTCATTTTCCCGCCTCCATCCGCCTTTTGCGGCGGCCGTTTTGCCCATTATAGCATATCTCTCCCCGCGGGGCAAAACATCTTGAACATTTCGCGAAAATGTGTTAGATTATAGACAAGAAATCCGGCCCCGGCGCCGGTATTATGAAGGGAGAACAATTATGGACATCAACAAGGTCACAGTGAGAGAGCTGCTCGACAACAAGGCCGCCTGCGACGCCATGAACGCCATTGACCCCAAGATTCTCAAGAGCCCCATGGTCAAGCTGGTGAAGGGCAAGACCATAGCCGCCGTCTTCAACATGGTCCCGGACAGCAAGGTCTCCCCCGAGGTCAAGCAGAAGATAAGGGACGCCCTGGCGGCCATATGAGCGCAGAGGGGCCGGCCTCCTGGCCGGCCCCCTTTCTGTTGGGAGTTGACTCACCATGGAATACACAGTGATTGACCTGGCCAGCTGGCCGCGCAGGGAGTATTTCGAGCACTACATGTCCGACGTCCCCTGCACCTACAGCCTGACCGTCCGGCTGGACATAACCGAGCTCAGGCGGCGCGGCCACCGGCTCTTCCCCGCCATGCTGTACCTGCTCACCTCGGCGGTAAACCGCCACGAGCAGTTCCGCATGGCCCTCCGGAGCGGCGGCGAGCTCGTGCTCTACTCCTCCATGACGCCGTGCTACACCGTCTTTCACCCCGGGACCGGCACCTTCTCCAGCCTCTGGACGGAGTACTCCCCGGACTACTCCGTCTTTCTGCGGCGCTACGCCGGGGACCTGGAGCGCTACGGGGAGAAAGAGGGCTTCCAGCCCAAACCGGGCGCGCCGGAGAACTGCTTTACTGTCTCCATGCTGCCCTGGGCGTCCTTTGAGGGCTTCAACCTGAACACGGCAGGCTTCAGTTATCTTCCCCCCATCTTCACCCTAGGCAAATTCCGCTCCGAGGGCGGCCGGGTGACCCTGCCCATCGCGGTGCAGGTCCACCACGCGGTCTGTGACGGCTTCCACGTCTGCCGCTTTCTCGACGACCTGCAGTGCGGCATAAACTCTCTGGAGTGAGGCCCCCGGGACCTCACTCCAGAGAGGTCACCAGCTCGCCGGCCGCGTCCGCCAGCTGCTCCGGGAAGTCCGCATCGCCCGCCGCGGCCTCTATCACTATCTCGCTGCGCTCCGCGCTGGGCGAGATTCTCAGCGCGCAGTGGCCCCCTCTCAGGACCACGCCGTCGTCCAGCTCCGCCCCGGCCTCCATCAAGCTGGCGGACACCGAGCGCATCAGCTTCGCGCGGTCCCGGCAGGGCACGCGGCGCTCGGCGCCGAACTCCCCCGGCAGCGGCGCGCGCGGCGCGCGCTCCTCCCGCCGCTCCTCCGCCGGCGGCGGGCTCACCAGGCGCAGCCGGCCGGAGAGCGCGTCCAGGCAGCAGCGGTAATAGGCCTCCGGCGTGCCCACGTCGCACCAGTAGCCCTCCATGCGCACGCCCCTTATCCCCTCTCCCCGCTGCAGCAGCAGGGGGAAGAGGTCCCGCGCGAAGTCGAACTCGCGCCGCTCCGGCACCAGCTCCATGGCCCGCGGCGAGAGGGCGTAGATGCCCGTGTTCACCAGGTCCGTCACCACCCGCTCCCAGGGCGGCTTCTCGATGAAGCAGCGCACCTCGCCCGCCGCGTCCGGCACCACCAGCCCGTAGCGCAGCGGCTCCGGGCTCTCGTACAGCGCCAGGGTGGCGGCGTCCCCCGAGCGCGCGTGCTCCTCCATCAGCACGCGCAGGTCGAAGTCGCAGGCCGCGTCCCCGCTGATGACGAGGAAGTCCTCGCCCCCGGTGAAATCCAGGCAGTTTTTCACGCTGCCCGCCGTGCCCAGCGGCTCCTGCTCTATGAACCAGCGCAGCTTGACGCCGAAGTCCTCTCCGTCGCCGAAATGCTCCAGTATCGGCGCCGGGTTGTACCTCAGCGTGGCGGCTATATCTGTCACGCCGCTCTCGCGGAGCAGCTCTATCACCCGCTCCATGAGCGGCTTTCCCAGAAGCGGGACCATGGGCTTGGGCAGATCGCCCGTGACGGCCTTCAGCCGCCTGCCCTCCCCGCCTGCCATGATAACAGCTTTCATGCCCATATTATTTGAGCCGGCGGCGGGTTTATTTTGATAAAATTCTCCCAAATAACAGCCCGGGCGCGTTTTGCGCGCGCCCGGGCATTTTTGACGTCATTTATTTGGTGCCGAAGATTCTGTCCCCGGCGTCCCCCAGTCCGGGCACGATGTAGCCGTGCTCGTTGAGGTGCTCGTCCAGAGCGGCGACGAAGATGTCCACATCCGGGTGCTCGGACTGCATCCTCTCCACGCCCTCCGGCGCGCCGATGATGCTCATGAGCTTGATGTGCTTCACCCCCACCTCCTTGAGGAACATGGCGGCCGCGGCGGCGCTGCCTCCGGTGGCCAGCATGGGGTCGACTATGATGACGTCGCGCTCGGAGATGTCGGGCGGCATCTTGAAGTAGTACTTCACGGGCTCCAGGGTCTCCGGGTCGCGGTAGAGGCCGATGTGCCCCACCTTTACATTGGGCATCAGGGCTACCATGCCGTCCACCATGCCCAGCCCGGCGCGGAGTATGGGCACCACGGCCAGCTTCTTGCCCGCTATCTGGCGGCACTTGGCCGTGGCCACCGGGGTCTCTATGTCCACCTCCTCCAGCGGCAGGTCCCTGGTGGCCTCATAGCACATCAGCATGGCTATCTCGCCGACCAGCTCGCGGAAGACCTTGACCCCCGTGTTCTTGTCGCGCAGCACGGACAGCTTGTGCTGGATAAGCGGGTGGTCGAATACGTGCACGTTGCTCATAATGCTTCTCCTTTTCTCATTTTGTATGCGTCAGCCTCTCCTGGCGCTCGCGCTCGGCCTGGGAGAGGCGCAGGTATACGGGCAGCAGGTTCTCGGCCGGCTGCGGCTCCCGCGAGCGCGCGGCCATGCACACGCCCCAGGCGCTCTGGTTGAGCAGCGGCCCCGGGGAGAGGCGGCAGCGCATGCCCTGCTCGTCCAGGTATTCGCGGCAGAGCGCGGCCCCGTCGCCCACCAGGAACACGTCGCGGCCCATCCCGGCCAGCTCCGCGCCCAGCTGCTCCAGCGAGAGCGCCCTGTCGGGAACAAGGCGCGCCGGCGCGCCGTCAGATATCTCAAAGAGCGCGTTGTACACCTGGTCGCGGCGCGCGTCCATGCAGCAGCAGACCAGCTCGCCCGGCGCGGCGGCCAGGCCGTGCCAGGCCATGGCCTCCAGGGTGGAGACGCCTATGGCGGGCAGCTGCGCGCCCCAGCACAGCCCCTTTACGGCGGCCACGCCGATGCGCACCCCGGTGAAGGAGCCCGGCCCGGCGGCCACGGCCACGGCGTCCAGCTCCCTGAGCTCCGTCCCCGTGCCCCGCAGCAGCTCCTCGGCCATCGGCAGCAGCGTGCGGCTGTGGGTCAGCCCCGCGCACTGGAAATACTGCCCCAGCAGCTCCCCGTCCCGGCACAGCGCCGCCGAGGCTGCCTTGGCCGAGGACTCTATCCCAAGTATCAGCATTCCGGCCCTCCTATCGTTATGCGCCGCTCACCCGGCCCCAGCTTTTCAAAGCGGACCGTCACCTCGTCCCCCGTGAAGGCCTCCTCGACGTTCTCGCTCCACTCCACGGCGCAGACCGCGCCCCGCGCGAGGTAGTCGTCCCAGCCTATGCCCCAGAGCTCGTCCGCCGAGCCCAGGCGGTACATGTCGAAGTGTATCAGCGTGCGCTCGCCCTCATACTCGTTCACGATGGTGAAAGTGGGGCTGGAGACGCGGCAGTCTATGCCCATCCCCCGGGCCATGCCGCGCACGAAGGCCGTCTTCCCGGCCCCCAGCTCGCCGTACATGGCCACCACCGCCCCGTCGGGCAGCTCCCTGGCCAGCTCCGCGCCGGCCTCCTCGGTCTCCCGCTCGTCTCTCGTTATGATTTCCCTCATGTTTCCCTCCGCGCATTTCTCCACATATAATACACCACGCGCGCCGTTGCGTAAAGCAAAAAAATATGATATAATCCTTTGACACGAGTATTTTCCCCATGTCCCGGCTCTCCGGGACATCTGATATTCCGAAAGTGAGGTGCCGGATTTGAAGCAATTGCTGCCGCAGCTGCGCAATTTCCTCCAGCGCGCGGACAAGCTGCTGCTATTGCTGAGCGTTATCAGCTCGCTGTACGGCCTCATAGTCATATCCAGCGCCACCCGGACCTACGAGGGCGGCTCCGCCCAGTACGTGATTATCCAGCTGCTGGCCATGGTCATCGGCATCATCATGTACGCCGTGATGACGGTGATAGACGTGGACATCTTCGCCAGCCAGTGGAAGTGGCTCTACGCGCTCAGCGCCGCGCTGCTGGTCGCGCTGCTCCTCTTCGGCGAGGGCGACGAGACCACCGGCAACAACGGCTGGCTGCGCTTTGCCGGCATCGGCATCCAGCCCACGGAGTTCATCAAGCTGGCCTTCATCGTGGTGCTCTCCAAACAGCTCACCTATCTGAAGAACTACAAGGACCTCAATTCCGTCATGTCCGTGGCCCAGATAGTGGGCCATTTCCTGCTGCTCTTCGGCGCCATAGTCGTCATCTCCCAGGACCTGGGCAGCGCGCTGGTGTACTTCTTCATCTTCGCCGTGCTGCTCTTCATGGCTGGGCTGAAGATATACTGGTTCATCATCGGCCTGGCGGCCCTGGCCGCCGCCGTGCCGCTGCTGTGGACGCAGTTCCTCAGCGACTACCAGCGCCAGCGCATCATGGCGCCCTACGACCCGGACATAGACCCCACGTTCACGGGCATAAAGTGGCAGTCCCACCGGGCGCAGATGGCCCTGGCCTCCGGCCAGCTCACCGGCGCCGGCCTGGGCGAGGGCACGCAGACCCAGTCCTCCTTCCCCGCCAAGCACACGGACTTCATTTTCGCCGTGATTGGGGAGGAGCTGGGCATGGTGGGCGCCTGCCTCTGCCTGCTGCTCCTGCTGCTGATAGCCGCCCGCTGCATCTCCGTGGGCCTGAAATCCAAGGATTTGCTGAGCACGCTGGTGTGCATGGGCGTGGCCGCCACCATCGTGTTCCAGACCTTCCTCAACGTGGGCATGTGCATCGGCATAGCCCCCGTGGTGGGCATCACCCTGCCCTTCTTCAGCTACGGCGGCTCCTCCGTCCTGGCGAACTTCATGGCCATGGGCCTGGTCTCCGGCGTGCGCTACCGGCCCAAGCCCGCCCGCTTCACCATGTACTAGAAATGCTCAAAAAATGCCGCGGGCCCGCCGGCCCGCGGCATCTCTCTTTCACACCTCGAAGCTGACCTTCAGCGCGGCGGAGATGCTCTCCCCCGGCGCCAGCAGCCTGGCCCCCGGCCTGCCCGCCAGGTCGTGCCCCGGCCCCGGATAGCCCAGCCAGGGCTCGATGCAGACGAAGCCCGGTATCTTCGGCTGGCTCCAGAGCAGCACGAAGGGGAAGCCCTCCGTGTCCACCTGGACATACCTGCCGGTCCCCCGCTCCTCCAGCCGGAACCACCTGCTCTGCGGGCGCTCGAAGCAGATGCTGTCGTTGTCGAACACCTCCGGCGGCAGGGGGAAGATATCCGTCCCGCCCGGCGCCTCCGGCTTTTCAAACCTCACGAAGCAGTCCTGCGCCGTCAGGCCCGGCGTTATGGGGCAGCGGAAGGCCGGGTGGAAGCCCAGCTGCGCCGGCATGGGCTCCTCCGAGCGGTTCACCGCGCTGCACTCGCACTTCAGCGTGCGGCCGGAGATGCTGTGCCGCGTCTCCAGCGTGAAGCTCCAGGGCCAGCGCTTCCCCTCGGCCTGCCAGTCCAGGCGGAAGGTGAGGCTCTCCGGCGTCTGCGAGGCCAGCGTGTGCTCCATGTCCCGCGCGAAGCCGTGCCCGCCCCCGGGATACCTCTTCCCGGCGTGCTCAAACCAGTCGCCCTCCAGCCTGCCGCACCAGGGGAAGCAGAGCGGCGCGCGGCGCGGCCAGTGCCCGCCGCTGCCGTCCCAGAGGCAGTCCGTCGGCGGCTCTCCCAGGGCCTCCACGGCCCACAGCTCGGCCCCATGGCTGTTCACGGTGACGCGCAGGGAGCCGTTTTCAACTGTGTACAGCATCTCAACACTCCTCATCCGCGCCCCATGGCGCGGCTCATTTATTCACAGCCCGGCTCGCCGGGCGGCGTTTACGTCGGCAGCGGCCGCGCCTTTAGCATAATACGATTTGCCGCTCCTGTCCAGCCCCGCCGCCCAACTTTTTCCGCCGCGGCGGCCATTTCCCTCTCCGCGGTTGAAAAACTCCCCCGCCCGCGCTATACTTGGGCTGGAGGCGCGCCCGGCGCCCCCAATAACGCGTCCTCTCCCGGCCGGCGCGGAGGTCCCCGGCGGGGCGGGTGCATCTGCGGAGGTGCGTCATGGACTGCGCGCGCATAGATAAGCACACCACCGTGGGGCAGGTGCTGATGAACTTCCCCCAGCTCTACATGCCCCTCATGGAGCTGGGGCTCTGCTGCGTGACGGACGAGACCGTCATGTGGACCATGGAGCGCCTGGCCCGGGACACCGGCGCCGACGCGTACAGCGTCGTGGACACACTAAACGCAAGGCTGCAGGAACTATTTTGACAAGGGAGTGGATACAGGTGACACAGAAAAAGACCAGGTACATGGTGACCAGCGGCTTCCTCGGCGCGGGCAAGACCACCGCTATGCTCGCCTTCGCCCGCAGCATCGACGCGCGCTATGGCAGGGCGGCCATCCTGGCCAACGACCTGGGCGCCGGCAACATCGTGGACGCCGACTTCACCGCCGAGAGCGGCGTGCTCACCACCTCCATCGCCGGCAACTGCATCTGCTACCAGCACGAGAACCTGATAGACAAGCTGCGCCAGCTGGTCTCCCGCGGGGCCGGCGTCATATTCTCCGACATCCCCGGCTGCGGCATCGGCGCGCTGGACAACGTCTACATCCAGACCGCCCAAAAGGAGGGCGGCGAGTTCGAGCTCATGCCCTTCACCTGCATCGTGGACCCCCTGCGGCTGAGGATGCTGATGGACGAGGAGATAAACCTCCCCGCCGAGCTGCGCTTCCTGCTGGACGCGCAGATGGCCGAGGCCGATCTCATAGTGCTCAACAAGACCGACACCATAGACGCCGCCGGCCGGGAGAAGTGCCTGGCGCTCATACGCACGCTGCACCCGGACACGCCGGTGATGTGCATGTCCGCCCGGACGCTCGAGGGCGTGGATGTGGTGGTGGACTACCTCATGTCCCACACATCCCCCGCCGAGCACCGCGAGATAGGCTACGGCAGCGCGGCCTTCATGGCCGCGGAGCGGCTGCTCAGCTGGTACAACCGCCGCGTGTGGCTCGAGCAGCTCGAGGACAGGGAGCTCGACTTCAACGCCGTGCTCGGCTCCCTCTTCGAGGGAGTCCGCGACGGGCTGAAGGCCGCCGGCGGCAACGTCCCCCACCTGAAGATGTTCGCCTCCGGCGAGGGCGGGGACTACTTCAAGGCCAGCCTCATCGGCGTGGACTACCCCGTGGAGTTCGACCACAGGCTCTCCCGGGGCTACGCCGCCATCTCCGTCATCATAAACGCCCGCGCCGCCGCCGGGGCGGACACCATGGCCGCGGCGGTGGACGGCGCGCTCTCCTCCGTCGAGGCCCAATACGGCCTCAGGTCGCGCACCTTCTTCCTGGAGAACTTCGGCATGATGGACGAGGGCCGGGGCAACGGCGGCCGCGCGTCCAGGTACTGAACCGCGCCATGCCACATGGACAAATAAGGGCCCGGGCTTCACGCCCGGGCCCCTATTTTTACCTCTCAGAGCTTCTCTATGTCGGCAATGAGCTCGTCCACGTCGCTCTCCCCGGTGGCCCAGCTGGTGCAGAAGCGCACCGCCCTGTGCCCGGCGTCCACGCGCCCCCACTCGCTGAAGCTGTACTTCTCCGCCAGTTTCTCCAGCGCCTCGTCCGGCACTATGGGGAACTGCTGGTTGGTCGGAGAGTCGCAGAGCAGCGGCCAGCCCTTGGCCTCAAAGGCCCGGCGCAGCTTCCAGGCCAGCTCCACCTCGCGCCGCGCCGTGCGCTCATAGAGCCCGTCCGCCATCAGCGCGCCGAACTGCACGCCCAGCAGCCGGCCCTTGGCCAGCATGCCGCCGCGCTGCTTCATGATGTAGCGAAAATCCCGCTTGAGCGCCTCGTGTGTTATCACCACGGCCTCGCCGAACAGCGCGCCCAGCTTGGTCCCGCCTATGTAGAACACGTCCGCCAGCCTCGCCAGGTCCGGCAGGCCCACGTCCGCCCCCGGGCAGACCAGGGACACGCCCAGGCGCGCCCCGTCCACGAAGAGCAGCAGGGAGTTTTCCCTGCACACGGCGCTTATCTCCTCCAGCTCCGCCAGGGAGTATATCAACCCGCCCTCCGTGGGCTGGGAGATGTACACCATGGCCGGCTGCGGCTGGTGCTCGTGCGTGGAGTCGGCCCAGTGCTCCGCCACGCAGCCGGCTATCTGCCCCGCGCGCAGCTTGCCGTCCGGCGTGGGCAGGGCTATCACCTTGTGCCCCGTGGCCTCCACGGAGCCGGTCTCGTGTACGGATATATGCCCCGCGTCGGCGGCTATCACCGCCTGATGCGGCCTGAGGGCGGCGGCTATCACCGTGAAGTTGGCCTGTGTGCCGCCCACGAGGAAGTGCACCGCCGCCTCCGGCGCGGCGCACTTCTCCCTTATCATGGCGGCGGCCTCAGCGCAGAAGCGGTCCTCGCCGTAGCCCGGCGTCTGCTCAAAGTTGCTGCTCTCCAGCGCCGCCATCACCTCCGGCAGCGCGCCCTCCAGGTAGTCGCTCTCGAATCTTATCATCTCACTCGGCCTCCACCACTATCTTCCCGTCGGCCGCACGCAGCCTTATGGCCTTCACCCCGCCGGAGCCGCGCTCCACTATCACGGAGGCCATCTCGTCCTCAATGTCCTTCTGTATCGTGCGGCGCAGGTTCCTCGCCCCGTAGGTCAGGCTGTAGCTCTTCTTCACCAGATAGTCGACCACGCTCTCGTCCCAGGCGAAGCCCAGGCCCTTCTCGGTCATGATGTCCCTCACCTCGCCGAGCATCAGCTCCGCTATGCTGCGGAAGTTCTCCTCCGTCAGCTTGTTGAAGCAGATTATCTCGTCCACGCGGTTGATGAACTCCGGCCGCAGGAACTCGCCCAGGGCCTTCATCGCCCTCTCGCGGTCCATGTCGGACACGGTGCCGGTGAAGCCCAGCGCCCCGCCCTTGGTGTTGCTGCCGGCGTTGGTGGTCATGATGATGACCGTGTTCTCAAAGTTTATGGTCCGCCCCTGGGCGTCGGTTATGCGCCCGTCGTCCAGTATCTGCAGCAGGATGTTCATCACGTCCGGGTGCGCCTTCTCTATCTCGTCGAAGAGCACCACGGAGTAGGGCCGGCGGCGTATCTTCTCCGTCAGCTGCCCTGCCTCGTCGTAGCCCACATAGCCCGGGGGCGAGCCGATGATGCGCGAGACGGAAAACTTCTCCATGAACTCGCTCATATCCAGCCTTATCAGGCTCTCGGGGGAGTTGAACAGGTCCGCCGCCAGGCGCTTGACCAGCTCCGTCTTGCCCACGCCGGTGCCGCCCACAAAGATGAAGCTCACCGGCTTGCGCTTGGCCTGCAGCCCCACGCGCGAGCGCTTTATGGCCGCGCAAACGGCGTCTATGGCCTCGTCCTGGCCGACGATGTGCTCGCGCAGCCTGTCGCCCAGCTTGGCCAGGCGGTCGAATTCGTCCGCCGTGATGTTCTTGGCCGGTATCTTGGTCCAGAGCTCTATCACCCGGGCCAGGTTCTCCCGCGTGAGCGCGGGCGGCGTGGCCTTGAGGCGGTTGAGCTCCTCGGTGAGCTGCATTATCGTCGTGCGTATGACGGCCAGCCGCTCGTAGTGCTCGTTCTCCGTGTCGGCCAGCAGCAGCTCGCGCTCCTTGTTCAGGTCGTCTATCTCCTTCTGCGCCTCCTCGGCGCGGACTATGCTCCGGTCCTTCAGGTTCACGTCCGAGCAGGCCTCGTCTATCAGATCTATGGCCTTGTCGGGCAGGTAGCGGTCGGTGATATACCTCTCGCTGAGCAGCACGGCCTCCCGGCACATCTCCTTCGGTATGCGCACCTTGTGGCATTCCTCGTAGTAGTGGGCTATGCCCTCTATTATCTTCACGCTGTCCTCGATGGAGGGTTCCGCCACGGTGACGGGCTGGAACCGCCTCTCCAGCGCGGTGTCCTTCTCGATGTGCTTGCGGTACTCGGTGAAGGTCGTCGCGCCTATCACCTGTATCTCCCCGCGAGAGAGGGCCGGCTTGAGTATATTGGCGGCGTTCATGCTGCCCTCGGCGTCGCCGGCGCCCACGATGTTGTGCACCTCGTCTATGACGAGTATGATGTTGCCGGTCTTGCGTATCTCCTCTATCAGCCCCTTCATGCGGCTCTCGAACTGCCCGCGGAACTGCGTCCCCGCCACCAGCGCGGTGAGGTCGAGCAGGTAAATCTCCTTGTCGCGCAGCTTATAGGGCACGTCGCCGGAGGCTATGCGCTGGGCCAGGCCCTCGGCTATGGCGGTCTTGCCCACGCCGGGCTCGCCTATCAGGCAGGGGTTGTTCTTCTGCCGGCGGTTGAGTATCTGTATCACTCGCTCGAGCTCCTCGGCGCGGCCTATCATGGCGTCGAGCTTGCCCTCCCTGGCCCTCTCGGTCAGGTTGATGCAGTAGTTGTCGAGGAATTTGCGCTTGCCGCCGCGCTGCTGGCCCGGCTGCTGCGCCGCCCCGTCCTGCCCGGGCCGGGAGTCCCTCTGCGCGCCGGCGTCGTCCTGGCGCGCTGGCAGGTTCCCCCCGCCGCCACTGCTCCCCCCGCCGGCGCCGAAGAGCCGGTTGAGGAAGGGGAAGGTGGCCGTCTTGCCGTCGTCGTCGGAGTCGGAGTCGCTGTTGTCGATGTCGGAGAGCGCCTCCGGCCCGCCCATGGCCTCCATCATCTCGTTGGTCAGCCCGTCGAGCTCCTCGTCGGTGAGCCCCATCTTGTTTATCACGTCGTCCACGGGCTTTATATGCAGCTCGCGGGCGCACTTCAGGCACAGGCCCTCGTTCTTGGCCTGCCCGTTCTCCATCTTGGTTATGAACACCACGGCCACGTTCTTGTGGCAGCGCGAGCAGAGGGTAGGTTGCATGTCAAATCTCCTGTTATTATAGAAATCGGCGTCGATGGGTGCCGCAAAGCAAATTAGCACTCTTATATACCGAGTGCTAATTTATCACTGTATGTGCGATTTGTCAACACCGGGCCGCGCGAATTGACAGAATGTTCATATTCCCACGCCGGAGGTTATGAAGTCAATGGATATGAAGAACTTGGCCAGTATGGTGTTCCCCAGCGTGTCGCGCCCGATTACCAGCCCCAGGAAGCGCAGCGCCCAGCAGAGCAGTATACAGTATATTGCCCCGTTCACCAGTCCCATAACCGCGCCGCCCGCGTCGTTGAGCACATCCATATTGGGTATCCTGAAGGAGAGATTGGGTATGTTGCCTATGGCCGTCAGCGCCACGATGAACACGATGAACAGCAGCGCCACTCCCGCCACATAGGCCGCCCGGATGCAGAACACCTCCACCACCGACTCCTGTATGGTCTCGCCGTTGGCGGCGGCGTACTCCTCGGCCTCCGTGGCCATCTGGTCCGCCGCGTCCTCGTATATGCCTATGGAGGCGAAGCAGGCGGCGCAGAAGTCGTGCCTCAGCGAGGGGTCGCCGGAGAGCACATCCTCCACCGAGAGGCTGGTGTCGTCTATGCCCAGGTCCTCCAGCACCTCGTTCTCCATGCGGTTCTGGATATACCCGCTGACGAAGGGCCTCAGCACGGGCACTATCTCGTAGGAGTAGGCCTGGGACACCAGACTGGCCCCGTAGAGGGAGATTATCGCCGCCAGCATGGCGGCAACGCCCATTATCAGGCCCTTTTTATAGCCGGCCCAGATGCTGATGATGATTATGGCCAACAGTACGAGGTCAATTACCGCTCTCATGCTTTGCCCTCCCGATAAATTTCATATGTATACCGCCTCGGCCCAGCCCCGGCGGACCAGTATGGCCTCTCCGTTCCCCGCGAGCAGCGCGGCCACCGCGCCCTCCGCGGCCCTGGCTCCCAGCTCGGAGAGCGAGCTGTCCAGCAGCCTCGCCTCGCCGTCGAGCAGCAGCAGCGCGCGCTCCCCGCGCAGCGAGAGGTCCAGCGGCGTGCGGTCCAGCTCCAGCCGCCCCAGCCTCTCCCCCTCGGCGGAGAACGACACCAGCGTGCAGCGCCCCTCTCCGTCCGCCAGCTCCGCCACGGCGAAGCCCTCGCCGAAGCTGCAGCGGCGCGCCGACAGCGGGCCGAAGCCCTGTTCGGCCTCCAGTCCGCCCTCCGGCGTGAGGAACAGCGCGCGTCCGGCGGAGACGGCGCAGAGCCGCTCCTCCCCCAGCCAGCCCAGGGCAAAGGGCAGCTCGCCCGGCGTGTCCGCCCTCCAGAGCTCCTCCGTGCCGTCCAGGCGGAAGAGCCTCACCTGCCCGCCGTCCTCCGAGGCGGCGAGCACGGCCAGGTACTCCCCGGAGGGAGAGACGCAGCCCTCCAGCGGCCAGGCCGTCCCCGCGTGCCAGCGGTAAACGGCCTCCCCATCGGGGCTGTAGACCGTCACGGTGCCCAGCCCGCCGCCGCCCAGGGCGGCGACCGCCAGGAATCCGCCCTCATTCACCCGGGCGGACACCAGTTCTCCCCCGGTTTCCACCTCCAGGAGCCCCTGTGTCCCCCCGGCGAACAGCAGCTCTTCCCCGCCCGCGTCCCAGGCCGCCAGGTAGTCCCCGGCCGCCGAGAGCGCCGGGCTCTCGAGGCGCCTCTCTATGGAGAGCAGCTGCCCCCCGTCCTCGCCGTAGACCCTCAAGCCTGTTGACGAAGCGCAGGCGAAAGTGTTCCCCGGCGCGGCGTACACCCCGCCGCCTCCGGCCGCGAGCGTCCACCGGCCGCCCTCCCGTCCTGACAGAAGCGCGATAAACAGCAGCGCCGCCAGCGAAAACATGGCCGCCAGCGCCAATACTGGGCTGATACCGGAACTTTTTGTGCGCATCTATGCCTCTCTCACTCCATCATCTTCCCCACCTCTCCCTCATACCAGAGGCGGGAGAGATACAGTCCCTGCGGCGGCATGGTCGGCCCTGTCAGCCGCCTGTCGCGCGTCTCCAGCAGCGCGGGGATGTCCCCCGGCTCCAGCTTCCCGTGCGAGGCATATACCATAGTTCCCACAATGGCGCGCACCATGTTGTATAAAAACCCGTCAGCGCAGACGGCGATGGAGATGAGGTCCCCCTCGCGCTCGGCCCTGCACCAGTGCACGGTCCTCACCGTGGTCCTGGTCTGGGTGCCCACGCTGCGCACCGCGGCGAAGTCGTGCCGCCCCTCAAAGGCCAGCCCGGCCTCCCTCAGCCGCCCGAAATCCAGCGGCGCGGGGTAGAAGCACACCCTCTTCTGCAGAAACGGGTCCCTGATGCGCGTATTCATTATCTTGTATACGTATTCTTTCTTTATGCAGCTGCCGATGGCGTTGAAGTCCTCCGGCGCGTCTATCGCGCGGAGCACCGCGATGTCGTCGGGCAGCCGGCTGTTCACGGCCAGGGGCAGGCGCCCGGCGGGTATGCCGCTCTCCGTGCGGAAGTTGGCGCAGTAGCTGAGCGCGTGCACGCCGGCGTCCGTCCGCCCGCAGCCCGTGCACTTCACGGTGTGGCCGCAGACCTTGGAGAGCGCGCGCTCGAGCGTCTCCGCCACGCTCGCGTCCTCCCTCTGCACCTGCCAGCCGTGATAGGCCGTGCCGTCATAGCGGAGTCTCAGTGCGATGTTCCTCATAGGCCGTAGACATTCATCACGATGACCACCGCCAGCAGCGCCGCCCCGGAGAACAGCGCCAGGTAGTCCCGCCTGGCCATGCGCAGCTGCTTCATGCGCGTGCGCCCCTCGCCGCCGTGATAGCAGCGGCTCTCCATGGCGACGGCCAGCTCATCCGCGCGGCGGAAGGCGGAGACGAAGAGCGGCACCAGCAGCGGCAGCAGGGCCTTGGCCCGCTCCATGAGCCTGCCGGTCTCGAAATCGGCCCCGCGCGCCCTCTGGGCGGACATTATCTTGTCCGTCTCCTCTATGAGCGTGGGGATGAAGCGCAGCGCCATGCTCATCATCATGCTCATCTCATGTATGGGCACGCGTATCTTCTTCAGCGGGTTCAGCAGCATCTCCAGCCCGTCGGTCAGCGCCATGGGGCTGGTAGTGTAGGTCAGGAGGAATGTGCCGCTTATCAGCATAAGTATGCGCACCACCATCATCACGGCGCGCTTCACGCCGTCCGTGGTGACGTGGAAAATCCACCAGTCCAGCAGCGTCGTCCCGCCGGTGGTGTAGAAGAGGTTGAGCACGCCGGTGAAGCAGATGATGAACACCAGCGGCTTCATGCCCCTGGTCAGCGTCCTGGGGCTTATGCGCGACACGGCCACTATGGCGCAGGTGACGGCGAGCATCAGCCCGTAGCTCAGCCACTCCCTGGCCGTGAACAGCGCCGCGATATAGACAATCACCAGTATTAGCTTGGTCCTCGGGTCCAGCCTGTGGATGATGGTGTTCCCCGGGAAGTACTGGCCTATGGTGACATCCTTCAGCATGGCGCCACCCCCTTCGCCAGGGCCACCACGGCCTCGCGCAGCCTCCTGGAGGTGTATATGGAGCTCGGCAGCTGCACGCCCCTTGCGCGCAGCGCGTCCGCTATGGCGGCGCTCTGCGGCACGTCGAGGCCCATGTCCACCAGCTCCCGCTGGCGGGAGAAAACCTCCTCCGGCATGCCGTCCATGGCTATGGTGCCCTCGTGGAACACTATGAGCCTGTCGGCTATCCTGGCGGCATCGTCCATGCTGTGTGTGACCAGCAGCACGGTGGAGCCCGTCGCCTCGCGGTAGTCGGTGATGTTCTTCAGCACCCCCGCGCAGCCCGCGGGGTCCAGCCCCGCCGTGGGCTCGTCCAGTATGAGCACGCGCGGGCGCATGGCCATCACGCCCGCTATGGCCACCCGGCGCTTCTGCCCGCCGGAGAGTTCCAGCGGCGAGCGCTCGAAGAGCTCCTCGCCCACGCCGGTGAGCCTGGCGGATTCGCGCACGCGCTCGTCTATCTCCGCCTCGCTCAGCCTCATGTTCCGCGGGCCGAAGGCGATGTCCTTGTAAACCGTCTCCTCAAAGAGCTGGTACTCGGGGTACTGGAACACCAGCCCCACCTTGAACCGCACGTCGCGCGTGGCCTCCTTGGTGGCGAAGATGTCCTCCCCCTCCACGTACACCCCGCCCTCGTCGGGCCGCAGCAGCCCGTTGAGATGCTGCATGAAGGTGCTCTTGCCGGAGCCCGTGTGGCCGATGACGGCCACCAGCTCCCCGCGGTATATCTCCACGTTCACGTCGTGTATGGCGGTCTTCTCAAAGGGCGTGCCGCGGCTATAGACGTGCGTGAGCTTCTCTGTTCTGATAATGCTCTCCATCTCATACCCTCCCGCGCGCGAGCAGCAGGGCGGCCACGGCGTCGGCGCACTCGTCCACGCTCAGCGCGTCCAGCGGCACGTCGAATCCGGCCTCCCGCAGGGCGTAGAGCAGCCGCACCGTGGCGGGCACCGTGAGCCCCTCGCGTTTGAGCAGCTCCACCTGGGAGAACACCTCCCGCGGCGTCCCGTCGGCCGTCACCATGCCGTCGGAGAGGGCAATCAGCCTGTCGGCGTTCACGCACTCGGACATGTGGTGCGTTATCAGCACCACCGTCATCCCCCTCTCGCGGCAGAGGCGCTCCACCGTGGAGATGACCTCCCGCCGGCCCAGGGGGTCCAGCATGGCCGTGGGCTCGTCCAGCACCAGCACCCGGGGCTGCATGGCCAGCGCGCCGGCTATGGCCACGCGCTGCTTCTGCCCTCCCGAGAGCAGGTGCGGCGCGTGCAGGCGGTACTCGTACATGCCCACCGTCCTCAGCGCCTCGTCCACCCGGCTGCGTATCTCCTGCGGCTCCACCCCCAGGTTCTCCGGGGCGAAGGCCACGTCGTCCTCCACCACATTGGCCACTATCTGGTTGTCCGGGTTCTGAAACACCAGGCCCACGCTGCGCCGGATGTCCAGCAGGTGCTCCTCGTCCTCGGTGTCCCGGCCGCAGACGTATACCTTGCCCGAGGTGGGCAGCAGTATGGCGTTGAGCAGCTTGGCCAGAGTGCTCTTGCCCGAGCCGTTGTGGCCCAGCACGGCCACAAAGCTGCCCTCCGCTATCTCCAGGCTGAGCCCGCGCAGGGTCTCCGCGCTGTCGCCCGGATAGGTGAAGTGCAGGTCCTCTATTCTGATTATGGGCTGCTCAGGCAAGTCATTCACCTCTCAAGAGTTTCCCAGCGGCAGGCCGCGCCGCAGGGCAGGCAGAGGCCCGTGGCGGTCACCGGCAGCCCCAGCTCCCGGCTCTCCGAGCGCCCGCCGAAGCGGCGGGTGAACACGCTCTCGGCGATGTAGGTGAGCACGGAGGGCGAGAGGCCCGTGGTGTAGGAGTTGATTATCACAAAGAGCGGGTCGTCGCTGAGCACTCCCGCCGTGAGGCTTACGAAGTCCCACAGGCTGTCCTCCAGCTTCCAGACCTCGCCCCCAGGGCCGCGCCCGTAGCTGGGCGGGTCCATAATTATGGCGTCGTAGCGCCGGCCGCGCCTTATCTCGCGCTCGACGAACTTGGCGCAGTCGTCCACAATCCAGCGGACCGGGCGGTCGGCCACGCCGCTGGAGGCCGCGTTCTCCTTCGCCCAGGCGACCATGCCCTTGGCGGCGTCCACATGGCAGACGCTGGCGCCGGCGGCCAGGGCGGCCACGGTGGCCGCGCCCGTGTAGGCGAAGAGGTTGAGCACGCTTATCTCCCGCCCCGCCGAGCGTATCTTGCGCATTATATAGTCCCAGTTCGAGGCCTGTTCGGGGAACAGCCCGGTGTGCTTGAAGCTCATGGGCTTTATGTTGAAAGTCAGCTCCCCGTAGCCTATCTGCCAGCTCTGCGGCAGCCGGCCGCGGTCCCAGGACCCGCCGCCGGAGGAGCTGCGCTCATAGCGCCCGTCGCACTGCCGCCAGCGCCGGTCGTTCCGTGGCGTGTCCCAGATGGCCTGCGGGTCCGGCCTCACGACGGTGTAATCGCCCCAGCGCTCCAGTTTTTCTCCCCTGGAGCAGTCCAGGAGCTCAAAATCCCGCCATTTGTCCGAAACCCACATGGGCGCTCTCCTCTCACTAACTTGGCGAATAATTATATCACGCAATATGCCCGAGGTCAAATGAAAGTACGCAATCAACACCAGGTCGATTGCGCACTCCCGTATCTCCCCCGGCGGGGGCTATCTGGCGTAATACCGCAGGGCCACGCTGTAGACGACGATGGCATCCACCTCCCCGGCGTTCAGCGCGGAGAAGAGCACCTGCGCCCCGCCGGTGACCCGCTTTATCTGTTCCGGGCGCTCCATGAGGTCCTCGTCGGCCAGCACGGCGTCCATGTACTTCTGCTCGACGTCCACAGCCAGCGTGGCGCCGGAGAGGGCGCGCATCGAGCGCACGTCCGTCCCCGCGCGGGAGACGACCACCACGGAGTTGGACATGTACGGCTCGGACACGACGTAGTCCCCGTCCTCCGCCGAGAGCACCAGCCCGCCCCAGGCCACGTCCACGTTCCCGCTGGAGAGCTCCACATAGGCGTTTTCCGCCTTTATGGGTATGAACTGAGGCGTCCAGCCCAGGCGCGTGCAGACGGCGGACACCGCCTCCACGTCGAAGCCGGCCCAGGCGCCGTTCTCATCCATGTAGCTCATGGGGAAGGCGTCCTCGTCCACGCCCACCAGCAGCGTGCGCGGCTCCGGCGTCCCCACTTCACCCAGGGCGCCGGAGCGCGAGGGGAAGGAGCTCTCATCGTCTGAGAACCACTTGAGCGCTATGCTGTGCAGTGTGCCGTCCGCGGAGAGCTCCCTGATGGCGGCCTCCACATACCTCTGAACATTGTCCCCGCTGCGGTAGCCTATGGAGAACTGCTGTTCCTCCAGCGTGGCCAGCACGCGGTAGCTGCCCACCGCCGTGCCGCAGGCGGCCAGGGACAGCATGACCAGTATCGCGGCCGTCAGCGCCGCGGCCCTTCTGATACGCGTGACGAGCACCCCTTTCAAAAAATCATGGCTGTACGCACATACAGCCATGATAATTGAAGCTTGCCGTCGATGCAAGTGGAAATTTGTAAACATTCGCCCCTCAGTGCCGGTAGCCGGCCAGGAAGCGCCTGGTGCGCTCCTCCTGCGGGTCCGTTATCACCTCTCGCCCGCCCTGCTCCACGATGAAGCCGCCGTCCATGAAAACGACGCGGTCTGACACCTCGAGGGCGAAGTCCATCTCGTGCGTGACGATAATCATGGTCGTGCGCTGCTCGGCCAGGGAGCGTATCACGCGCAGCACCTCCCCCGTCAGCTCCGGGTCAAGCGCGCTGGTGGGCTCGTCGAAGCAGAGGATGTCCGGGTGCATGGCCAGCGCGCGGGCTATGGCCACGCGCTGCTGCTGCCCGCCCGAGAGCTGGTGCGGATAGTGGCCCTCCCGGTCGCTGAGGCCCATGGAGGCCAGCAGCTCCCGCCCCTCGGCCTCTATGGCGGCGTTTATCTCCCGTTTTCTCTCCTTGTAGTCCGGCCGCTCCCGCGCCAGCAGCTCCGGCGCCAGGGTGACGTTCTGCAGCGCCGTGTACTGCGGAAAGAGGTTGAAGCTCTGGAAAACCAGCCCGAAGTGCAGCCGCTTGCGCCGCACGTCGGCCTCCCTGCGCGTGGCGGGGTCCGCCGCGTCGAAGAGCACCTCCCCCTTTACGGCTATGCTGCCGCTGTCCGGCGTCTCCAGGAAGTTGAGGCACCTGAGCAGGGTGGTCTTGCCGCTGCCGCTGGAGCCTATCATGCTCAGCGCCTGGCCCTGTTCCAGGGAGAGGCTTATGTCATTGAGCACCTTGGTCTTGTTAAAGTGTTTCTCCAGATTTCTGACTTCCAGTATCGACATCTCTCCACCCCCTTACCTGAAGAACTCCAGCTTGCGCTCCAGCCTCCCCAGCAGGAAGGTGACCACGCCGTTGAACACCAGGTAGTAGATGCCTGTGAAGAACAGCGGCCAGAGCAGCCCGGAGTAGTTGTGCGAGCCCTTGAGGAAGGCGTAGCCCGCCCAGATGACCTCCTGGTAGGAGATGATGCGCGCCAGGGAGGTGTCCTTCACCAGCGTTATCACCTCGTTGGCCATGGGGGGGACGATGCGCTTTATCATCTGCAGGAGCGTGACGTGGCGGAAAATCTGCCCCTTGGTCATGCCCAGCACCTCGCCCGCCTCCTGCTGGCCCACGGGCACGCCCTGGATGCCTCCGCGGTAAATCTCGGAGAAATAGCAGGCGTAATTGAATATGAACATGATGGCCGCCGCCACGAAGCGCCCCTCGGGGAAGTTCCAGGGGCTGCCGCCCTCCAGCAGATAGCCGGGTATGTAGAAAATTATGAGCAGCTGCAGCATCAGCGGCGTGCCGCGTATCACCCAAACCACCAGGCGGCTGAGCAGGGATATGGGGCGGAAGCCGGTGAACACCGCGGCCCAGAAGCCCAGGCGCCTGGCCAGCGAGCGCGCCTCAGATTCGCTGAGCACCCGTCCCCCGTCCTCTGCGCTCACCGCCGCGCCCTCCTCCAGCGCGGCCAGTATGCGCTGCCGGCGGGAGGCCTGCCTGTGCCCGATGAAGCCCAGGGGGGCCCAGCGGTTCATGGAGCCGAAGCAGATGACCAGCCCCAGCGGTATGGAGCCGATGAGCGTGATAAAAAACAGCTTCAGCGTGGCGACGAAACCCTCGTTGAGGGCGGAAATCACGGTTTCAAACATATGGCCAAGTTCTCTCCTGTCCGCTCAAAAGCAGAGGGCGCGCCGCGCCCCCTGCTCCGGGCTTTTTCTGTGCAGCTTGGGGTCAGGGCGTCACGCCTGGGGTATGAGGGCGGCGCTGACGCCGTAGGTGTCGGCGATGTCCTGCATGGTGCCGTCGGCATAGCTGTCGGCAAAGAACTCGTTGAGCGCGTTGCACAGGTCGCTGCCCTTGCGGAAGCCCACGCCGTACTCCTCGCTGTTGAGCTGTATCGTGTAGGTGAGGTCGGCGTAGCTGGTGCCCTCGCCCACCATGGCGGCGGCCATCAGGCTGTCGATAATCGCGGCCTGGCAGGTGCCGGAGGCGACCTCCAGCACGGCGGTGGCCTGGTCGGTGACCGGGGTGTAGTTGAAGCCGTTCTCGACGGCCATGTCCTCGCCGGCGGAGCCGGTCTCCACGGCGAAGCTCAGATCGGCCATGCTCTCGGCGTCGGGGTACTGGTCCGCCACGTCCGCCGGCAGTATCACCACCTGTGCGTTGTTGCAGTAGGCGGCGGAGCACTCCATGGCGGAGATGACCTCGTCGGTGAGGGTCATGCCGTTCCACACCACGTCGATGGTGTGGCCGTCCAGCTCCATCACCTTGTTGTCCCACTCTATGAGCTGGAACTCGGCCGTCACGCCCAGGCTCTCGGCAAAGGCCTTGGCCATGTCGGCGTCAAAGCCTATCCACTCGCCGTCCGCGTTCTGGTAGTCCATGGGCTCAAACTCGGTGATGCCGACAATCAGCGTGCCCTTTTCCTGCACATAGGCGAGGTCGCTCTCGCCCTCGGAGGCCTCCTGGCCGCAGGCGGAAAAGGCCAACACCATGAGCATCGCAATCAACAGCGCAGTAAACTTCTTCATCTTGTCCGTTCCTCCATATGTAGTGTAGAAGCAACCGAGTCATTATACTACCACATTAGCGAAATAAAGCAAGGGCTTTTTTTAAACTCAGCTGTGCGGATAATGCACAGCTGAGTAATTTGAGCAACTTAGTGAACTTTAGTCTTGACAAGTTGCTTAAGTATCGCTATATTGGTCTCACACTTGATAAAGTTGCCTAAACGGAGGTCGAGATATGTCACTGCGAGAGAGGGTATCGCGCTGCACCGCCCGCTGCCGCGCGTGCGGGCACTGCTACATTGGCTTCGACATGGCGCTCTGCCGCTCGCTGCCCGCGTGCGTCTACATACTGGACACCGGGCGGCGCAGGCCCTGTCCCGCCGGGGACGGCTGCACGGAGTTCACGCCGCTGCCGGGCGCCGAGGAGCGCCGCCGGAGGGCGGCCGCGGCCATGTGGAGGGGGATAAGGGCGCGGCCGGATGGGGGCGCCGGCGATGGGCGCTGAGCCGGTGTTCCCCCTGGCCGACAGCCCGGAGCAGATAGAGCGCTGCCTCAGATGCCCCTACCCGGCGAGCTGCTGCACGGGCCGGCTCTACGACCGCTGCCGCCCGGAGGGCCGCGGCCGGGAAAAACGCCGCAGCGGACGGCACCGCGGGCCGCTCTACGCCCTGCTGGGCCCGGTGATAAGCGGCGAGATGAGCGCCGCCGACTTCTGCCGCATCACCGGCTACAGCCAGCAGCAGGTGAGCCGCGCCCGGCGGGAACTGAGGAGCTCTCAGCCCAGGAGGGACGAGGGCACCTGAATGATATAGCAGTTCATGCCCTCCGGCGCATAGCTCATGATGGGGGCGTAGCGCAGGGAGGTGTCGCCCAGGGTCATGGAGGCGGTGATGGTGTCGCTGTTGACACCCGCCTGCCAGGCGGTGCCGGCCCAGCAGCACAGGCGGTCGAACACCTTGGCAAAGAGCTCCAGATTCTGCCCCGACTGGGACAGCTGGCCGTTGACCAGGGGCGCGGAGTCTATGATGGCGGAGACGAACACGCCCTCCTCGCGCACCGCCTGGCTGAGCGTCTGCGCCAGGGTGCAGACGGCGGAGGTGGCCGTGGGCACGGAGGTGAGCTGCACGCTGTAGCTTATGGCCGTCTCCGTCACCGGGAGGGACACGGCCTTGAGCAGTATCTCGTCGAAGCCATAGCCGGCGAGCTCCGTGCACAGCTCCGTGAGGTAATCCACCACCACGGGGCTGTAGGGGTCCATCCAGCCGCCCTGGTCGTCCCTCAGCGCGGCGCCGCCCACGGTGCGCAGCGCGTAGGTGGCGGCCCTCTCGCTCAGGAGGTCGTCTATGAGGCAGCTCACCTGGGCCACCAGGTAGATGTCCTGCTCCTTCAGGGCCTGCACCAGACCGGCCATGTTCTGGAAGCCGTTCACGCCGAAGTCCGTCGCCGTCTGGGAGGACGAGGTCCAGGCGAGCTGGCCTCCGGTGGGCTTGACCTCCAGCACCAGGGCGTTGGCGTTGTAGGACGACATGATGTTCACATAGGGCTGCACCGAGGTGGTGTTGACAGACGCCGCGGGGACGAAAATGGCGCGCAGCTCGCCCAGGCCCTCGCCGGCGACGGCCTCGACGTTGGAATAATCCGCCTCGCCTATCTCCAGCTGGACCTCCACATCCTCAAACTGGCGCTCGCCCTCCTCGTTCACCGGCTCCGGAGTGGCCAGCAGCGGCAGCTCCAGATATATGCCGTCCTGCTCAAAGACGATGTACTGCTGGAAGGAGTAGAACAGCACGATGGCCGCCATAGCGAGTATGGCCAGGGCGGAGAGCACCAGAGCGAGGACGTTCAGCCTCTTTCTCTTCCCTCGGAAGAGCTCCCTGTCCTTGCGGGCCATCTCTCAGTTGCGCTCCTCTATGTCCATCAGCTTGGCGACGCGGCGCGAGTGGCGCCCCCCGTCAAAGCCGGTCTCCAGGAAGATGTCCACTATCTTCAGCGCCAGGCCGGGGCCTACGACGCGCTCGCCCAGGGCGAGGACGTTGGCGTCGTTGTGCCGGCGGCACATCTCGGCGGAGAAGCAGTCGCCGCAGAGGGCGGCGCGCACCCCGCGCACCTTGTTGGCGGCCAGGGAGATGCCGATGCCGGTGCCGCATATCACGATGCCCCGCTCGCACTCGCCGGAGGCCACCGCGCGGCCCACGGCCTCCCCGAAGTCGGGGTAGTCGCAGCTCTCCTCGCTGTAGGTGCCGTAGTCGTGGAACTCTATGCCCTTGTCGGCCAGGTGGCGCATTATCTCCTGCTTGAGGTGGAAACCGCCGTGGTCGGAACCGATAGCTATCATTTTTCTTCCTCCTTGGTATTTTGAGCGGCCCGCGGGCCGGAATATACTCCCCGGGCCTCAGCCCAGGCGCTTGAACTCCGCCTTGTGGTGCCTGTAGGTGGCCACATAGCGGAAGCCGTTCTCGCGCAGCAGCTCATAGCCCTCGGCCACGCCCAGGCCGGCGGACTTGACGTTGTGCGCGTCCGAGCCCACGGTCACGATGTCGCCGCCCAGCTCGCGGTAGCGCCGCAGTATGGGCACCGAGGGGAAGGGCATGAGCAGCGCGTCCGCGTGGCCGCCGGGGACCAGGCTGGCGCAGTTGAGCTCGATGCCGCGGCCGTTCTCTATCAGCGTGCGCAGCAGCGTGTCCACCCGGTCGCCGTAGCGCTCTAGCGTCAGCTCGGCCTCGAAGCCTCTCTTGTGCATGTAGCGCAGGCAGTAGCCTATGTGGGCCATCACGTCGAAACAGGGGATTGAGGCGAGCTCAATGAGCTCGTCCAGGTAGCGCTCATAGAGCTCGTAGCACTGCTCCAGGCTCTCGTACTCGATGTAGTAGAAGTCCTTCTCCCCCCGCAGGTTGTGCAGAGAGCCGAGGATGAAGTCGTATTCCGGCATGGCGTAGATGCGCTTGGCGCGCGCGGTGTCGTGGTTGCCCTCGCCCAGTTCCAGCCCCAGGCGGATATCTATGCCCTCCGGGGCGCGCTCCATGGCGTCTATGAACTGGTGGGCCTGGCTCTTCGGCAGCTGGAAGTTGTTCGGGCCTATCTGTATGGTCTCCTGGCAGCCGAAGTCGCAGTGGTCGGTGAAGCATATCTCGGTTACGCCGCGCTTGAGCTCGGCCCTGGCCATCTCCGACATGCGGGCTTTGCTGTCCGCGTCGAAGGAGCAGCAGCTGTGGACGTGGTAGTCGGCAAGGAACATCTTTACATTTCTCCCAATCGCTAATCAAGTTTGGGGCCGCTCAGAACGGCCAGCTGGGGAACCATTTTAGGAGGCCCGTGGTGTACCAGGTGGGGGTCCTCACACCGGTGAGCACTGGGTAAAACGCGGCGAAGAGCAGCACGCAGGCCGCGGTGAATACGTACATCTGCCGCCCGGCCAGCGCGGCGTCCCGCTCCCGCAGCCGGCTGAACACATTGCAGAGCGCGAGCAGCATGAACACCTCAGAGGGGAAGTAGTGATAGGCGAAGGTGAGCCGCGTCACCAGCACCCAGGGCAGCAGCTGGGCCAGGTAGCCCAGGACGATGAACAGAGCGCGGCCGTCCCGGTCCTTGACGGCCAGTATGGCGTTGGCCATCACGGCCAGCAGCCCCGCCCAGCAGAATATGGGGTTCATAAAGGCCCCGAAGGCGCTCTTGGTGCCGTCGTCAAAGCGCACCAGGTAGTAGAGTATGGGCCTCGCGTCCACCAGCCACTGGTACCAGCGGCTGGAGTAGGGGTGCTCGGCCACCAGGTCCGAGTGGTACTCCCACATATAGACCTGGTTGTCCCACACCACCTTGGCGTAGTCCTCCGTGAAGAACATGCCCACTCCCCCGCCCAGCCCGCGGGCTGTGCCGTAGAAGTAATAGCTGGCGTAGTATATGGCGCAGGGCACGGCCACGAAGAACAGCAGGCAGAAGGCGCAGTTGGAGAGGAAATCCCGCCAGAAGCCCTCCCGCCGCCTCTGGGTCACCCAGTAGATGAGCCAGATGACGGCCAGCCCCGCCCCGGCGTAGATACAGGTCCACTTGCTGGCGGCGCCCAGGCCGAAGGCCACTCCGGAGAGCGCCAGGTACCTCCACCGCCCTCCGGAGACGAAGAGCCACATGAAGAGGTACATCAGCAGTGTGAAGAACACGGCGTAGGTGTCTATGGTGGCGATGCGCGTCTGCACGAAGTGCATGAAGTCAAAGGCGAAAATCACCGTGCCGCAGGCGGCGATGCCGCTGCTCCCCAGCATGCGCTTTAAAAACACGTAGAGCAAAGGCAGCATCAGCGCGCCGAAGAGGGTGCCGGAGAAGCGCCAGCCGAAGGGCGTGAGCCCCCAGAGCTCAATGCCGGCGGCTATTATCAGCTTGCCCAGCGGCGGGTGCGTTATCTCGTAGGGGTAGACTCCCTCGATGTGCTCCACCGCCGTGCGCGCGTGGTATATCTCGTCAAAGTAGGTGCTGTTGAGGTAGCTTATCTCCGGGGGCACCAGCTCCTGCTCGTCAAAGAGCGGCGCGCAGCCGGCGTCATAGCCGAGCTCCGCGGCGTCTATCCGCCCGCCGTCCGCGCCGTAGAGGGCAATCTCGCCCAGCCAGAGCTCGTCGGAGGCCACCAGGCGCACATAGCGCGCCCTGCCGGGGGTGAAGTCCTCCTCCGTGCTGTCCATCCACTTGAAAATCTCCGTGTAGCTCTGCTCCAGGCTGCCGGCGTCGGTCCAGCTCGTCCCGTCCAGGGAGAGCTGCACCCGGTAGCTGCCGGTGTGCAGCCCGCAGAAATAGCGTATCTTCGTTATCTCCGTCTCCTCGGGGAGGGCAATCTCCACATAGCGCCCGCGCTCGGAGAACTTGCAGAAGCTCTGGGGGGACTCGGTGTTCCCCAGCCCCGTGAAGGCCGCGGCGGCGTAGGCGAGGGTTATGAGGAGCGCCAGCAGGGCGTCCCGCCGCGTGACGCGCCCGGCGGGCGCGGCAAAACTCAGCGGCTTTCGCGGCCGGGGCGGGGCCTCTTCCGCCTCCGGCCCCGGCTGCAGGGGGTCGGAGAATATGGGCATCCAGCGCCAGGCCATGCAGACTACGCCCAGCGCGGCGGCTATGGGAAAGATATAGGTCAGGTAGGACAAGGCGGCAGGCCTCCCGGGCATTCTCTGAAACTTTGTTATTATACACCGCTTTCCCGCGCTTGTCCACACCGCGCGGGGCATATCGCTGAGACGGCGGGCGGCGCCGTTAGGTTCCCGCGCTCCCGGGCCGCCGGGTTCAGTTTAGCACAGGGCGCCGGCGCGCACAAGCGTTTTTGCCCAAAGTTTTGCTTGACACGGCCGGCGGGAGCTGATATACTAACAGGGCTCAAAACAAAGAAGAACGGTGTCCGCCGTCCTCACCCGGCCGCAGCAGCGCGCCGAGGTCAATAGGGACAGCTCTCGCCCTCTGGGCGGCAGGTTGTTTTCGCGCGCGGATGCCAGTGGTATCCGCGCTTTTTCGCGCAATCGGGCCGTCAATATTGGAGGTGTTTTTGATAGCCGTCACAGAGTACCAGATCAACGAAGAGATACGCGACCGTGAGATCCGCCTCATAGGCGAGAACGGCGAGCAGCTGGGCATCATGTCCGCCGCCGCCGCCCTGGCCATAGCCGAGGAGCGCGATCTCGATTTGGTGAAGATTGCCCCGGGTTCCAATCCCCCCGTCTGCAAGATAATGGACTACGGGAAGTACCGTTTCGAGCAGTCCAAGCGGGAGAAGGAGGCGCGCAAGAACCAGCGCATCGTCGAGGTGAAGGAGATAAGGATGTCCCCCAGCATCGGGGAGAACGACTTCCTCGTCAAGCTCCGCAACGGGCAGAAGTTCCTCGCCGACGGCGACAGGCTGAAGGTCACGGTCCGTTTCCGCGGGCGCGAGATGGCGCACACCAACATCGGCGAGCAGCTTTTGCGCGACTTTGCCGAGCGCTGCAGCGAGCTCGCCAACCTCGACAAGCCGCCCAAGCTCGAGGGGCGCAACATGTCCGTTTTCCTCTCGCCCAAGCCCCAGCAGTCCGCCAAGAAGCCGGCTAAGCCCAAAGCGCCCAAGGCCGCCGAGCAGCCGGCCGAGTCCCCGGCGGAGACCAATGAGTAAGCACCCATAAGGAAGGAGTTAATACAGCCATGCCGAAACTGAAGACCCACAGCGGCGCCAAGAAGAGGTTCAACCTCACCAAGACCGGCAAGGTCAAGCGCGCTCACGCCTACAAGAGCCACATTTTGACCAAGAAAGACACCAAGCGCAAGAGAGGCCTCCGTCAGGGCACCTACGCGGACGTCACCAACGAGTCCGCCATCAAGCGCATGATCCCGTATAAATAAGGAGGAGGCAGCACAATGGCCAGAGTCAAGGGCGCGATGATGACGCGCAAGAGAAGGAATAAGATGCTCGGTCTCGCGAAGGGCTACTGGGGCAGCAAGTCCCGCCACTTCAAGATGGCCAAGGAGCAGGTGATGAAGTCCGGCCGCTACGCCTACGTCGGCCGCAAGCAGAAAAAGCGCGACTTCCGCCAGCTTTGGATAACCCGTATCTCCGCCGGCTGCAAGCTCAACGGCATGAACTACTCCACCTTTATGCACGGCCTCAAGCTCGCGGGCATCGACATGAACCGCAAGATGCTCTCCGAGACCGCCATACACGACCCCGCCGCTTTCACCGCCCTCTGCGAGAAGGCCAGGGCGGCCCTGTAAGCAAATATCACAGCCCCGCGCCCGAATGATGGGCGCGGGGCTTTTTTACACCCGCGGGGCATGAAAAAGGGGCCGCTGCGCGGCCCCTTCGCCATGTTCACCTGGCCTCCCCGCAGGGGTGGTGGGCATTGTCGGCCAGGCCGCGCTTCGTGAGGTCGTAGAAGCGCCAGCCGCCGGAGAAGTTGCGGCAGCTGATGCCGTGGCCCTGCATTATGCAGCAGGCCACATAGCTGCGCATGCCGCTGAAGCAGTTGACCACGTAGGACTTGGACTTGTCCAGCTCCCCGATGCGCTCGCGCAGGCTGTCGAGGGGGATGTTTATGGCGCCCTCGATGTGGCCCTTCTCAAACTCTCCGGGGTTGCGCACGTCGAGCAGCGTCCAGCCCTCGGCGGCGTACCTGTCTATCTCGTCCCAGTGGCACTGGCCTATGCGCGCCATAACGTTCTCTATCATGAAGCCGCACATGTTCACGGGGTCCTTGGCGGAGCCATAGGGCGGGGCGTAGGCCAGCTCCAGCTCGGCGAGGTCGGCCCCGGTGAGCCCCAGGCGGATGGCGGTGGCGAACACGTCTATGCGCTTGTCCACGCCCGCTCTGCCGACTATCTGCGCGCCTATCACGCGCCCGCTATCCCGCAGGAACAGCACCTTCACCGTCATGTTCTGCGCGCCGGGGTAGTAGCCCGCGTGGTTGCCCCAGTAGCCGACTATGCGCTCATAGTCCAGCCCGGCGGCCCGGGCGGCCTTCTCGTTGAGGCCGGTGCAGGCGGCGGTGAGGTCGAACACCTTTATCACCGTGGTGCCCAGCGTGCCCTTGTACTCGCTGTTGAGGCCGCAGATGTTGTCGGCGGCTATGCGGCCCTGCTTGTTGGCTGGGCCCGCCAGGGCCACCAGCTTCTCCGCGCCGGTGATGGGGTCCGTCACCGCCACGGCGTCGCCCACGGCGAAGATGCTGGGGTCGCTGCTGCGCATGTTGGCGTCCACCTTGATGGACTTCTTCGGCCCCAGGGCCAGGCCGGCCCTCTCAGCCAGCCCGGAGTCCGGGGTCACGCCCACGGCCAGCACCACGAAGGAGCAGTCCACGCTCTCGCGGTCCTTCACGTGGACGCGGACGCCGCTCTCCGTCTCCTCATAGCTCTCGACGGAGTGCCTGAAGCGCAGGTCCACTCCCTTGCCGCGCAGCTCGGCGTGCAGCTCGCAGGCCATGTCCCAGTCGAGCGGGGGCAGCACCTGGTCGCCGCGCAGCAGCATAGTCACCGGCACGCCGGCCTCGGCGAGGTTTTCCGCCGCCTCCAGACCGATGAAGCCGCCGCCTATGACCACGGCGCGCTCCGGCCGCTCCTCCTCGACCACCCGGCGCATCTCCAGCGCGTCCTCCACCGTGCGCAGCTTCAGTATGCGCCCGCTGTCCACGCCCGGCGTGTTGGGCACCACGGACTTGGCGCCCGGGGAGAGGATGAGGTAGTCGTAGCTCTCGCTGTACTCCCGGCCGCCGGCCAGGTCCCTCACCGTGACGGTCTTGTTGGCGCGGTCTATGGCCGTCACCTCGCTGTGCACGCGCACGTCCACGTTGAAGCGGCTCCTGAAGCTCTGGGGGGACTGCAGCGTGAGGTCCTCGCGGTCGGTTATCACGCCGCCCACATAGTAGGGCAGCCCGCAGTTGGCGTAGGACACATAGCCCGTGCGCTCGAAAACAACGATTTCCGCGCTCTCATCCAGCCGCCTCAGCCTGGCCGCGGCGGTGGCCCCGCCGGCGACGCCGCCGACTATAAGCACTTTCTTTGACATGGTTTACCTCCTTGGGAATATGTGATTTTAGAAAAAACCGTTTTGTCCTCCGCGCTCACTTGAGCACTTTGACCTCCAGCCTGTCGTAGGCCATGCTCAGCCCCTCGCGGGCCAGATACTCCCGCGCGCTCTCGTTCACCGAGTAGTAGGCGCCCCAGTAGTCCCCGTTCAGCGTCCAGAAGCGCAGCAGATAGCACACGCTGCTCGCCTTGTAGGCCGAGAGCACCACCGTGGGCTCCGCCCCCTCGATGCGTATCACCCGGCTGTCGGCCTCCGCGGCGGCAATCAGCGCGCGGCGCACGGCCTCCGGCTCGCAGTCGTAGCCCAGGTCAAAGCTCAGCTCCGCCCGGCGCCGGGGCTCGCGCGTGTAGTCCGTGACGCGCGAGGCGCAGACCTCGGAGTTCGGTATGCTGACCTCCTTGCCGTCCGGCGTGGTCAGCGTGGTGTAGAACAGCCCGATGGCGGTCACCGTGCCGCCCGTGGCGCCTATGTCCACATAGTCCCCCGAGGAGAAGGGCCTGGTGGCCAGCAGCGTGAAGCCGGAGAACACGTTTTTCAGCGTGTCCTGCAGCGAGAGCGAGAGCGCCAGGCCGGCCACAGACACCGCGGCCACCAGCGAGGCCGAGGGTATGCCCAGCTTGTCCGCGATTATCAGGGCCGTTATTACCCAGAGCACCGCCTTGACGCAGGAGGAGACAAAGGCCCTCAGCGCCCCCTCCAGCCGGCTGCGCTCCAGCGCCCTGGCCACGAGGCGGGAGAGGAACTTTATGGCCGCCAGGCACACGATGAACACCAGCACAGCCGAGAGCAGCCCGCCCAATGTGAAGCTGCCTATAGAATAGGCCAGGACCTCGTTTACCCTTTCCACAAAACCCATATCCGTCCTCCCTGTTATTTCGCGTTGATGTCTATAAACTCCGGTCTGAGTTTGGAGTACATTATCTTCTGGCTGCTGTAGAGCCCGGTATAGCCCGAGAGCATATAGGACACGCAGCAGGCCACGGCGAAATACAGTATCTCCCCGCTGCCGAAGAGCTCCACGGAGAGTATTATCGAGGCCAGGGGGCAGTTCACCGCCCCGCAGAACACGCCCACCAGGCCCACCGCCGCCGCGAAGCCCGGGTCCAGCCCCAGCAGCGGCCCCGCGGCGCAGCCGAAGGTGGAGCCGATGAAGAAGGCCGGCACAACCTCGCCGCCCCGGAAGCCGCAGGAGAGCGTCAGCGCCGTGAACAGCAGCTTCAGCGCGAACGCCTCCGGCGCGGCCTCGCCCCGCTCCAGCGCGCGCGTTATCACGTCCACGCCGGCGCCGTTGTAGTCGCGCGTGCCCCCCAGCAGCGTCAGCGCGATGAGCGCCGCGCCGCCCAGCGCGGCGCGCAGGAACGGATTGGGCACCTTTTTGCCCAGCAGCCTCTCGCTCTGGTGCATCGTCACGCAGAACAGTATGCTCACCAGCGCGCAGAGCACCGCCAGCAGCACCACGCGCCAGAGCGTGTCCGCCGTCAGGCCCACAACGGGCACGGCGAAGCGCGTGGGCGCTATGCCGCACAGCCCGGTCACGCCGTAGGCCGTCAGGGCCGAGGCCAGGCAGGGCACCAGGCCCGAATAGTATATCTGGCCCACGCTCACCACCTCCAGCGCGAAAACCGAGGCCGTCAGCGGGGTGCCGAACAGCGCGGAGAACAGGGCGCTCATGCCGCAGAGCGTGGCCATGCGCAGTTCCTTCTCGTCCAGCCGGAACAGCCGCCCGCAGGCGAAGCCCAGCCCGCCGCCTATCTGCAGCGCGGCCCCCTCGCGCCCGGCGCTGCCCCCGCAGAGGTGCGTCAGCGCCGTGGAGGCGAATATCACCGGCACCAGGGCCAGGGGCACTCCCTCCCCGGAGCGCACAGAGCCGATTATCGCGCTGGTGTTCTCCTGCTCCATGCGCGTCACGCGGTACAGCCCCGCAATCAGCACGCCGGCCACGGGCAGCAGATACAGCAGCCAGGGGTGGCCCTCCCTCAGCTCCGTGGCCTCCGCCACGCTCAGGTAAAAAGCCGCGCCCACCGCGCCGCCCAGCAGTCCCGTCACCGCCGCCACAGCCAGCCATTTCACAAATGCGCGCGCAAACGCCGCGCCGCTCTTGAGCATATTTCCAGCCCCTCCCCCGCCTGAATTATATAGTCCCCACCCCCAAAAGTCAACCGGGCTGCGCCCGGAGGCATTTCGCGCACAAACCCCGGCGCAAACCCCCGCCTCCCGGCCCGCGCCGGCGCCTCTCCCCGCAACCACCCCCGCCGCCGGGCTGCGCCCGGAGGCATTTCGCGCACGTCCCCGGCGCAAACCCCCGCCTCCCGGCCCGCGCCGCCGCCTCTCCCCGTAACCACCCCCGCCGTCAGGCTGCGCCCGGAGGCATTTCGCGCACAAACCCCAATGCAAACCCTCGCCTCCCGGCCC
>CALWYL010000008.1 GCA_944385765.1 uncultured Oscillospiraceae bacterium | reverse complement strand
TAAGCCACTTGTGAAATGAGGGATCGCTTATGAAGGAACTCGTGAGCGCGGCCAATGAGGAGGCCGTGAGGAAGCTCAAAAACGCGCAGCCCGTCTGGGTGGATGTGCGCCCGGCACATGAGGTGCTGGGGCTTGACAAATACACGCTGCTGCACTCCGGACCACCGATAGAGTGGGAGGACATGTGCGGGCCCATGCAGGGCGCAGTGGTCGGCGTGCTCAAATATGAGGGCCTGGCCGCCAACGACGACGAGGCCTGGGAGCTGGCGAGGTCCGGCAGGATAAAATTCGACACCTGCCACAGCCGCCACGCCGTGGGGCCCATGACGGGCATCACCTCCTACTCCATGCCCATGATCTGCGTCAGGAACGAGGAGAACGGCAACTTCGCCTACAGCACCTTCAACGAGGGCGCGGGGGACGTGATACGCTTCGGCGCCTATTCCGAGAACACCGTGCGCCGGCTGAAGTGGATTGAGAACGTGCTGGCCCCGGCCATGAAAAAGGCCGTGCAGGCCATGGGCGGCGTGAACCTCAAATCCCTCATCGCGCAGTCCCTGCTGAGGGGCGACGAGCTGCACATGCGCAACAACGCCTCCACCGACGTCTTTATCAAGACCGTGATTGGCGCGCTGGTGGATGTGGTGGACGACAGGGATGAGCTCAAGCAGATTGTGCACTTCATGACCACCAACAACGACCAGTTCTTCCTCAACTTCGCCATGGCCGCCAACAAGTCCGGCGCCGACGCCGCGCACGGGGTGGAGTACTCCACCATGGTGACCGCCATAGCCCGCAACGGCGTGGAGATAGGCATCCGCCTGAGCTCGCTGGGCGAGGACCAGTGGTTCACCGCGCCGGCGGCCGAGGTCAAGGGGCTCTACTTCGCCGGCTTCACGGCGGAGGACGCCAACAAGGACATAGGCGACAGCGCGATAATGGAGACCGGCGGCGTGGGCGGCTTCGCCATCGCGGCGGCCCCGGCCATAGTGCGCTTCCTGGGCGCGGGCAGCTATCAGGACGCCGTGAACAACACGCTGGACATGTACGAGATTGCACTCTCCGAGAGCGACCAGTACTGCATACCCAATATGGACTTCCGCGGCACGCCGATAGGCATCGACGTGGTCAAGGTGGTGGAGAGCGGCATCACGCCGGTGATAAACACCGCCATCGTCAGCAAAAACCCCGGCGTGGGCATGATAGGCGCCGGCATATCCCGCGCGCCGATAGAGATGTTCCAGAAGGCGCTCTACGCCTACGCGGACAAGTACGGCCTGTAAAGGGGCGGGTGCGCGATGACGACACTGCTGAAAAACGCGAAATACCTCCTCCCCGACTGCGTAAGTTGGGGGGAGGGGGACATACTTCTCGCCGGCGGCAGGATAGCCGCCGTGGGAGCGCTCCCTCAGGGCGCCGAGGCCGACGAGGTCATTGACGCCCGGGGGAAGCTCGTGATTCCCGGCTTCATCAACGCGCATGCGCACTCCTACACCGGCTATCTCAAGGGCAGCATAGACTGCATGCCCCTGGACATCTACATGCTGCACGCCATAGCGGGCGGCTCGTCCAGGAGCGCCAGGGAAATCTATGTCAGCACCATGGTGGAGGCCCTGGAGATGCTCAAATCCGGCACCACCTCGGTGGTGGACCACTTCTCCGAGAGGCCCAGCCTCACAACCGAGGGCCTGCGCTCGGCGGCCGACGCCTTCGACAACCTGGGCATGAGGGCCAATATCGCCACCATGTTCGCCGACCGGGGCTTCCTGGACACCATACCGCTGCTGCCCGGCGAGCTGCCGGACGAGGTGAGGGACAGGCCGTCCGGGAGGGCCCAGAGCCCGGAGGAGTACATCGCCGTGGTGGAGCAGGCGTATCTGGACGCCCGGGAGCGGGACGGAAGGGTGCGCGTCATCCTGGGCACCGACGGGCCGCAGAGGTGCTCCGACCACCTGCTGGAGCTGACCGGCGAGCTGGAGCGGAAATATGAGATGGGCTGGCAGACCCACGCGCTGGAGGCCAAGACCCAGGCCGTGTTCGCCAGGGAGCAGTACGGAGTGGGGCTCATAGAGCACATGCGCGACATGGGGCTGCTGAACAGCCGGTTGTCTCTGGTGCACGCCGTCTGGCTCTCCGAGCGGGAGATGGAGCTCTGTGCCGAGTACGGGGTGAACATAGTCCACTGCCCGGGGTCAAACCTGCATCTGGGCAGCGGCATAGCGCCGGTGGGGCGCTACAGGGAGCTGGGCGTCAACGTGGCGCTGGGCAGCGACGGCGGGAACTGCGGCGGCGTGGCCATGCCGGAGCAGCTGAGGCTGGCCGCCAGGCTCAGCCGCGTCACCGAGCCGGACTACGCGCGGTGGCTCACTGCCGCCGACGCGCTGAAAATGGACTACTCCGGCGGCAAGAGTGTGCTCATGCGCGGCAGCTGCGGCGCCATAGCCGAGGGCGCGGACGCCGACCTGGTGCTGCTGGACGCGGACAACTGCCTCTGGCAGCCGGAGGGCGATCTCACCTGCCAGCTGGTGTACGGCGAGAGCGGCGCGAACGTGGACACCGTGTTTGTCGCCGGGCGCAAGGTGCTGCAGGGCGGGCGGAGCACGCTCGTGGACGAGGAGGCGCTCTATGCCGAGGCGCGCGAGTACGCCGCGCGCATAAGGCGCGACAACGCGCCGAAGTTCGAGGCGGTGGAGCGGCAGACGCCCTACCTGCGCGGCATGTATCTGAGAGAAATAGAGAGGGACTGGCCGGAGGACCGGCTGGTATACCGGAAGTAACGGGGGAAATCAAGTGTCGATACCTGTCAATGTACCCATGTGGGCTGCCGCCGTACTGCCCATCGTATTGCTGCTGGTCCTGATGGTAAAGCTGAACTGGCCGGCCGCAAAGGCGGCACCAGTGGCCCTGGCGGTGGCCGTCATCGTGTCGCTGACGCTGTATCGCACGGACATAGTGACCGTGGGGCTCGAGTCGCTCAAGGGCGTCTGGAGCGCACTGGTCATACTGATAGTGGTCTGGCCGGCGATAATCATCTATGAGATAACCAATGAGGCGCAGGCCTTTGACGCGCTCAAGCTGGGCATCAGGAAGATGAGCCCCCACGAGCTCATCCAGATGATGGCCCTGGGCTGGATATTCCCCAGCTTTTTGCAGGGCATAACCGGCTTCGGCGTGGCCGTGGCCGTGGGCGCGCCGCTGCTCTGCGGCATAGGCGTAAAGCCGCTCTACTCGGTGATAATAGTGCTGCTGGGCCACTCCTGGGGGGCCACTTTCGGCACCCTGGCCCTGGCCTGGCAGGCGCTGATAACCCAGTCGGGGATAGGCGGCGGGCTGGTGGCGGACACCGCGCTCTGGGCCGGCATATTCATATGGTTCTACAACTTCGTGGGCGGCTTCTGCCTCTGCTGGTTCTACGGCAGGGGCAAGGGGCTGAAGGAGGGGCTGCCGGCCGTGCTGATACTCAGCACCATCCAGGGCGGCGGCCAGCTCCTGCTGGGCCAGGTGAACCAGACCCTGGCCTGCTTCCTGCCCACCTGCGTGGCCCTGGTGGCCGTGCTGCTGATGGGCCGCACCAGGCGCTATGGCAGGGCGTGGCAGCTCGCCGGGAGCGCCATCATGGACCGGAGCCGGACGGCGCAGGAGGAGAGCGGGGAGACCCTGGGCTTCAACCAGGCCTTCCTGCCCTATTACGTGCTCACGGGAGTGACGCTGTTCTGCCTGCTGATAGGCCCCGTGAAAGCGTTCCTGGAGCAGTGGCAGATAGGCTTCGCTTTCCCTGAGCGGGTCACCGGCTACGGCTATGTGACCCCGGCGGTGGAGAGCTACTCGCCCCTCGCGCCGCTCACCTACCCGGGCACCTTCCTCATCATCTCCTGCGTTGTGGGCTATGTCTACTTCAAGGCCAAGGGCTGCATCGGCCCGGGAGGGCTGGGGAGGATACTCAGGCGGGCGGTGAAGAAGACCGTGCCCTCGTCCGTAGCCGTGATTGGCTTCATCGTCACCTCCAAGGTGATGGGCTGCAGCGGACAGGTGTCCGTGCTGGCGGAGGGCATAGTGTCCGTGCTGGGAGTGGGCTACGCCTTCTTTGCCCCCATAGTGGGGCTGCTGGGGGCGTTCATGACCTCCAGCAACATGGCCTCGAACATCCTCTTCGCGGAGTTCCAGATGACCACCGCGGAGCTTTTGGGCCTCAGCGTGCCCGGAATATTGGGCGCGCAGACGGCGGGCGGCGCCATCGGGAGCGCCATCTGCCCGGGCAACATAGTGCTGGGCACCTCCACCACCGGGCAGACCGGCGAGGAGGGCACGGTGCTCGGCAAGGTGCTGCCCATAACGGTCGCCTGCGCGGCCATCTGCGGCGTGGCGCTGTTCATATGTGTGGTGCTGCTGCACGTCTGAGCGCGGGGCCGTTATCACGGTTGTCAAGTACAGTTAGGAGGAACATATGAGTCAGACGGTCGTCATTGCAATCGGCGGGAACGCCATCACCAAGAACGGCCAGAAGGGGACTGTGGAAGAGCAGATGCAGAACATCCGGGACTGCTGCGACCCCATACTGGATCTGGTGCAGGCCGGATATCGCATAGTACTTACCCACGGCAACGGGCCCCAGGTGGGCTCCATACTGATACAGAACGAGGCCGCCCAGCACGTCATACCGGTCAACCCGCTGGACGTCTGCGGCGCGCAGACCCAGGGCAGCCTGGGGTACCTCATCTCCCAGGCGCTCTACAACCGCATGAAGGACCGGGGCATGGCGAAGGAGGTCACCACGATAATCACCCAGGTGGTGGTGGACCGCGACGACCCCAACTTCCGGCATCCCACCAAGCCCGTGGGGCCCTTCTACACCCGGGAGCAGGCCGAGGAGCTGGAGAGGGCGGGCTTCGCCATGATGGAGGACAGCGGGCGCGGCTACCGCCGCGTGGTGCCCACGCCGAGGCCGCTGGAGATAATAGAGCACGACACCATAAGCGAACTGCTGGACTCCGGCTCGCTGGTGATAGCCGTGGGCGGCGGCGGCATACCCGTGGTGCGGGAGAACGGCAGGCTCTCCGGCATAGAGGCCGTCATCGACAAGGACCTGGCCTCCGCCCTGCTGGCTGAGGAGATAGGCGCCGACGTGCTGCTTATACTCACCGGCGTGGAGAAGGTCGCCGTGGACTACGGCAAGCCCACTCAGAGGGACATCGACCGCATGACGGCGGCCGAGGCCAGGGCGCTGATGGCGGAGGGCCAGTTCCCGCCGGGGAGCATGGGGCCCAAGATAGACGCCGTGTGCGGATTCGTGGAGCAATCCGGAGGGGACGCCATAATCACCTCCCTGGACCGCATGAAGGACGCCGTGGAGGGCCGGACGGGCACCCGCGTGACGGCGAATTGAAAAGAGAGGGCCCTTGGGGCCCGGCGGAGCTGCGCTTATTTTGGGCGCAGCTTGTCCGCTGCTTTGAGACAGAGGAGAAATCACACCCAATATATATTTTTTGGAGGTAATCTATCATGATGGATGTAAATGTCTACCGCGTACCCATGGGCAGCCCCGACGACGTCTCCGAGCTGGAGAAGCTCATCGACGAGGGCACCGTAAACCCCTTTGAAATCTGCGCCATCATCGCCCAGACCGAGGGCGATGGCTATTCCCGGGGCTATGCCGCCCTCTGCTTCGAGCTCATGCTCTCCGAGAAGATGCACATGTCCCGCGCCGAGGTGGCCGCGCGTATCCCCATGCTGATGATAGGCCTCACGGGCGGCCTGATGAGCCCGCACTACACCGTGTTCACCCGCAGGGAGGTCGAGGTGCCGGAGAACAGCGAGAAGCGCCTGGCCCTGGGCATCAAGATAACCCGCGTGCTCCTGCCCGAGGAGTACGGCACCGCCGTGCAGGTCAAGCTGGTGGCCGAGGCCGTAAAGGAGGCCATGGCCGAGGCCGGCATCACCGACGTGGCCGACGTGCACTGCGTGGAGGTCAAGTGCCCCAACCTGACCGCCGCCAGGCTGGCCGACGCCCAGAGCCGCGGCAAGACCTGCTGCAGCACCAACTTCGCCGAGGCGGGCTCCAAGTCCAAGGGCGCCTCCGCCCTGGGCGTGGCCCTGGGCCTGGGCGAGATAAAGGAAGAGGACGTCACCGACGAGGCCATCTGCAAGAACTGGGACCTCTACTCCAAGGTGGCCTCCACCTCCGCCGGCAACGAGCAGGTGGCCTGCAAGGTCATAGTGATGGGCAACTCCACCAAGTCCGTCAGCAAGTACCACATCGGCTCCGGCGTCATGCAGGACACGCTGGACGTGGACGGCGCCAAGGCCGCCTTCAAGTCCGCCGGGCTCAAGTTTGACGAGGTCATCCCGCAGAGCGAGCGCGACCGCATCGCCACCGTGTTCATCAACGCCGGCGCCGACGCCATGGGCTCCATCCGCGGCCGCCGCACCACCATGAAGTCCGACTACCTCTCCAGCTACCAGGGCATCTTCGCCAAGGCGGTGATAAACGCCATCGTGGGCGCCATGGTGGGCGACACCATGATACTGGCCTCCGCCGGCTATGAGCACCAGGGACCCCTGGGGGCGAACCTGGTGGCCGCCATCGTGAAGGCGGACTGAGCATATGTACGATATACTAATCCGCAACGCCGCCCTGGGCGGCTCCAGGGCGGACATCGGGATAGAGGGCGGCAGGATAGCCGCCCTCGGCGAGAGCCTCTCCGGCGAGGCCGGATATGAGTTCGACGCCGCGGGGCGCGTGGCCGTGCCCGGGCTGGTGGACGCCCATCTGCACATGGACAAGTCCCTGCTCAACGAGCGCGCGCCCTATGTGGACGGCACGGGCGCGGAGAAGGGCGCCCTCACCCGCGGGGAGAAGGCCAGGTTCACCGTGCAGGACATCACCGAGCGCGCCGAGCGCATAATACTGCGCGAGCTGCGCTCCGGGGCGGTGGCCGTGCGCACGAACGTGGATGTGGACGCCATAGTGGGCCTGAAGGGCATAGAGGCTCTGCTCGCTCTGCGTGAGAAGTACCGCGGGCTGCTCGACATACAGGTGGCCGCTTTCTCCCAGGAGGGCATCTTCGCCGACGGGCAGACCGACAGGCTGCTGGTGCAGGCCATGGAGATGGGCGCCGACCTGGTGGGCGGGCACACCATCACCTGCGGCGAGGGCGAGAGGCACATCGACTACATCCTGGAGCTGGCCGCGCGCTTTGGCGTGAGGGCGGACTTCCATCTGGACGAGTCCGGCAACCGGGAGAACTACCTGCTGCCGTACACGGCGCGCAGGATAAAGGAGCTGGGCCTGGAGGGCCGGGTGAACGGCATCCACATGTGCACCCTGGCCGCCCTGACGGCCGAGGAGCGCGCGGAGGCCCTGCGGCTCATAGCCGACGCCGGCATGACCGCCACCATAGCCCCCACCGCCATCTCCACCAGGCACATCGCCCCGGTCAAGGAGCTGCTCTCCGCCGGGGTGCCGGTGGCGCTGGGTTCCGACAACATCCGGGACTTCTTCAACCCGCTGGGCAGCGGGGACGTGAAGCAGGTCGCGCTGCTGCTCAGCTATCTGCAGCGCTTCTTCACCGCGGAGGACGTGGACGCCGTCTGGCGCATGGTCACGTCCGGCGGCGCCGCTGTGCTGGGCATAGAGGACTACGGCATCGTCGAGGGCGGCCGGGCCGACGTCACGGTGTTCGACGCCGTGAGCCCGGCGGAGGTCATAGCCTATCAGGCGCAGCCCGCGCTGCTGGTGCGCTCCGGAGCGGTGGTGCGCTGAGAGCGGCCGCGGGCGCGGCATGGACGAATATGGGACGCGGCACGGCCGAAGGCCGTGCCGCGTTTTGGGCTTTTTTGCGTTCTGAGCACAGCCGGCGTTGAATAGGCGCGGTTTTCGAGATATACTATGCACAGACTGCCTCGGCGGGAGGAGGATGAACCGTGCCGGGATCTGACAAGGGAAATTACTGGTCCGTGTCCGCGCTCAAGCGCCGCGGGTGGACCGACGGGATGATGCGCGCCCTGCTCCCGCCGCCTCGCTATATAAATCCGCCCTCCGCCCCGCGCGGCATACGCGTCTGGAAGAAGTCGGACGTGCTGCGCGCGGAGAGGTCGCCCGAGTTTGGAGAGCTGAGGGCCAGGCCCCGGCGGGCTGGCGGGGAGTCCAGAGACCCCTGGAAGGACGCGAAGCTGGTGGGCGAGTTGCTCTCCCGGGCCTGGAAGGCGGCGGAGAGGGACGGCTCCCCGGCCTGGAGGCTGGCGGAGCACTACCACCGGGCCATATCCTCCCGCGTGCTCGCCGCCATGCGGGGGAAGGGGCTGTACACCAGCCAGGCCACAGCCTGGCTGAACGAGTTCCTGGCCATGGAGCGCCACTGCGACGGCAGGAGGCTGAGGGAGACGCTGAAGAACTTCGTCCGCGCGCTCAACTGGCTGGCGGAGAACCCGCAGCACACGCTGACCGGGCGGGTGGGGGAGCGCTATGCCCACGCGCTCCGCTCCGCCGCGGCCCAGGAGGCGGCCGACTTCGCCGCTCAGCAGCCGGAGGCGGACCTGCAGGCGGTGCTGGACACCGCGGGCTTCCCCGACTCGCTGCTGCTCACCGACGGGCTGAGCTCCGTCTGGTCGGTGTGGTACGTGCCGCAGGCCATACGCACCAGCCTCTCGCTGCTGATAGCCCTCAACCCGAAGGACGAGTACCCGGAGGCCCGCGCCATGCGCCGGCACTTCGTGCTGCACCTGGGCGGGACGAACACGGGCAAGACCTACGCCGGCTTCCAGCGGCTGATGCGCGCGCCGACGGGCGTCTATCTGGCGCCGCTGCGCCTGCTGGCGCTGGAGGCCCAGGAGACGCTGCTCGACTGGGGAGTCAACTGCAGCCTGACGACCGGCGAGGAGGAGGACATCCGCGAGGGGGACACGCACCTGGCCGCCACGGCGGAGAAGCTCTCGCTGGAGCGGCGCTACGACGTGGCCGTGATAGACGAGTGCCAGATGATAGCCGACGCACAGAGGGGCTACGCTTGGACGCGGGCCATACTAGGCGTGCTCGCGCCGGAGATACACCTCTGCGCCGCGCCGGAGGCCCGGAACATCCTGGTGCGGCTCATCGAGAGCTGCGGCGACAGCTATGACATCGAGCTCCACGAGCGCACGACGCCGCTCGTCTGCATGTCCCGCACCGTGGACTACACCAGGGTGCAGCCGGGGGACGCGCTCATCACCTTCTCCAAGGTGGGGGTGCTCAGTGTGGCCGAGGACCTGAGGCAGAGCGGCAAGGAGCCCGCCATCATCTACGGCGCGCTGCCCTACGCCACCAGGCGCAAGCAGATGGAGGGCTTTTTGAACGGGGACATGGAGTACGTGGTGTCCACGGACGCCATAGGCATGGGGCTGAACCTGCCCATAAGGCGGGTGATATTCATGGAGACGGAGAAGTTCGACGGCGTGGAGCGCCGACAGCTCAAGCCGGAGGAGATTAAGCAGATTGCCGGGCGGGCGGGCCGCTTCGGCATGTACCCGCGGGGCTATGTGGGGGCCACGCAGGACCTGGCCTTCATCCGCGCCGGGCTGGAGGCCGTGATACCGCCCATCCAGTATGCCGTGGCGGGCTTTTCGGACCTGGTGCTGCAGGTGGACTTCGACCTGCTGGAGGTGCTGACGGAGTGGAACAAGCTGCCCACGGTGGAGCCGTACCGCAAGCTGGACATCTCACGCTATATCTCCATAATCTCCAAGATGCGGGAGATGGGCTTCACGCTCTCCAAGGAGCAGGAGCTGCGCGCCGCCAACATCCCCTTCGACGAGGACGAGGAGGAGCTGCGGGAGCTCTTCTTCCAGTTCCTCCACCGCTGGCAGAGGGGCGAGGCCATAGAACAGCCGGGACTGCCGGAGGAGGAGCCCACACTGCCCGAGCTGGAGCGCTATTACAGGAAGCTGGACCTGTACTTCTCCTTCGCCAAGGCCTTTGACTGCGAGGTGGACGAGGACGCGCTCTACGACACCAGGGAGCGGGTGGCGGAGCAGATAAACGAGATACTGCTGCACAGGCTGCGCAGCAACATCCGCTTCTGCGCCCGCTGCGGGAAGCCGCTGCCGCTGCACCAGCAGGGGCGGCTGTGCGACAACTGCTACAGGCGCGAGCGGGCGCGCCATGCCGGGGACGGCCGGGGCTGGCGCAAAAAATGAGCCGCGGCGCGAAAAGAGCGGTGGACGGCGGCCGCGCGCGGGGCTATAATGTTGTAATACAAGCCGGATGCGCGGCGGCGCCGGGACCTATACTCAGGAAGAGAGGTAATTCTTATGGTATTCTACTTCACGGGCACGGGCAACAGCCTGTATGTGGCGCGGCAGCTGGAGGAAAAGCCTCTGAGCATACCGCAGGTCATGCGGGGGGACTCTTTCGACTTCACGGACGAGAGCATCGGAGTGGTGGCGCCCATATACGGGCATGAGCTGCCGCCCATGGTCAAGGAGTTCATCAGAAAGTCGAGCTTCCACACGGACTACTTCTATGTCATCCTCACCTACGGCCTGCGCCACGGCGGAGCCTCCGAGCTGGCGCGCGACTTCTGCGAGAGCTGCGGCGTGCATGTGGCCTACGCCAACATAGTGCTGATGGGCGACAACTTCCTGCCCGGCTACGACATGGAGATAGAGCAGAAGGCGGACAAGCACGTGGACGAGCAGCTGGCGCCGATTGTCGGCGACGTGAGGAGGCGCGTACATAAGATATCGGCCGTCACCGAGGAGGACCGGGAAATCCACCGGGAGAATGTGGCGCGCAACGCCGCCAGGCCGGTGGGGGAGCTGCAGCACCTCATCGTGGTCGTCGCCGACAGGTGCATAGGCTGCGGCATCTGCACCAGGGTGTGTCCCACGGCGTCCATGCGCCTGGTGGACGGCAAGGCCGAACACATCCCCGGGAAATGCGAAATCTGCATGGCCTGCGCCCAGGCCTGCCCCCAGCTGGCAATCACCACCTCGCGCCCGGAGAAGAACCCGCACGCGCGCTACCGCAACGAGCACGTCACCCTCGAGGACATCATAGAGGCCAACTGCCAGTTCTGAGCGCTGGGCTTTCCCCGCCGCAGGCCGCGGTTTCAAACAGCAAAAGCGCCCCGGAAAACCCGGGGCGCTTTAGTTTGCCGTTTTGTATTCACTCGCTGAGTTCCGCGCCGGTCAGGTGGCTGTAGTACTTTACCATGGCGCTGTGGTCCTCCTGGCCGTGGCCGCCGGCGTGCAGCCACTGCAGCACCTCCTGGGCGGCGGCGGTCATGGGTACCGGCGCGCCGACGGAGTGGGCGCAGTCCAGGGCGTTGTTGAGGTCCTTGATGTGCAGGTCAATCTTGAAGCCCGGCTTGTCGTTGCCGGAGAGCATCATGGGGGCCTTGGCCTCCATGACGGTGGAGCCGGCGAGGCCGCCGCGGATGGCCTGGAACACCAGCTCGGGGTCGACCCCGGCCCGTTTGGCGAGGGTCAGCGCCTCGGCCAGGGCCTGGATGTTGCAGGCGACGATAATCTGGTTAGCGAGCTTGGTGGTGTTGCCGGCGCCGACCTCGCCGCAGCGCACAACGGAGGAGCCCATGGCGCCGAGCAGCTCCTTAAAGCGGTCGAAAACCTCCTGCTTGCCGCCGACCATGAAGGAGAGCGTGCCGTCGATGGCCTTCGGCTCGCCGCCGGAGACGGGCGCGTCGAGCATCTCCACGCCGCGCTTTGCGAGCTCGGCGGCAATCTCCTTGCTGGCCACGGGGTTGATGGAGCTCATGTCTATGAACACGCTGCCGGGGCACATGTGCGCGCCGACGCCGTCCTCGCCGAGCATGACCTCCTTGACCTGCGGGCTGTTGGGCAGCATGGTGAGCACGACGTCGCACATTTCGCCTATCTCCGCGCTGCTCGCGCTCGCGGCTCCCGCCGCCACCAGCTCGCCGCAGGCCTTGTTGGCCGTGCTGACAGTGACGTCGTAGCCCGCCTTGAGCAGGTTCTTCGCCATGGGCTTGCCCATTATGCCGAGTCCGATAAAGCCTATTTTCATGTCATAAGCCTCCTGAGCGTTATTTTGCTATGTGCATTTTATCACCGCGTGGCCGCATGCGCAAGCCGTCCTTTGATTTTTGCGGACAGGGGCCGGCACGCTTTTGTGCTTGCCAGGGAGGAGCTTGGGACACGCGGCCGCGGCGTCCGTCCCGCACACCGCGCCTCCCGACTGGTGGCTGTTTCAATAAACCTGCGCACTTCCCCGCTGGAGAAAAGACTGAGCCCGGACGCAATTCGCGTCCGGGCTCAGGCTGGAAGGGGTGGACACTTTAGATGCCTCCCTTTTACGTAGTCGTAATACGCCAAAAAGCAAAAAATAAATTTCGCATCTCCACTTTTGCGCTCAATGTCTTTAATTCAATGAGCGCACATTATATTTGATATAAAGTTGAGGAGAAAAATATGCCAAAGGTTTATACAGAGTCGCAGAAAAAGCAATGGGTTCATGAATATCAAAGCGGGAAATCCGTTAAAGAAATTTGTGCCGAGAATGGTATCTCATCAAACGCCTTATATGGGTGGATTAAATTATTTAATGCGACAGTGACAAAGAAGGGAACAGAGATTTCAGGGCATCGATTGGTCACTCTTGAGCAGCAGAACAAGCACCTGCAAGAGATGTTTGATATTTCGAGAATCTGTCCATGTTGTCCGATGTCGCCACGATCCGAAAAATTAAAGGCCGCAGAGAATCTGGTCGGAAAATTCTCATTGCACTCAATTTGTACCTATTTAGACTTGCCGCGTGGAACGTACTACAACTACATCAAAAGCAAAAACAAGATTAAAGTCGAAGATTTGAAGGATGAATTCTTTAAACCTCTGATTCGACAAACCTTTGAAAAAAGCGGTGAGCGTATGACAGCCGCACAGATTAGGCACCGGCTTCGACGAGATGGGCATGAGATTGGTTTTAAACGGATTAAACGCCTGATGAAAGAAATGGAATTGATACCTTATAGCCAGAGACAAGCTCGATTCGACTATACATCCTCCGTATATGGCAAACGGAATAAACTGAGGCAACGGTTTAATCAAACGGATCCCAATAAAGTTTGGGCCAGCGACTTTACATACATTTGTATAGGCGGAACAAAGTACTACCTGTGTGTAGTCCTTGACCTGTTTTCCAGAAAGGTTCTTGCATATAACTTAAGCGATACATGTAACGCTGCTCTCGTCATGACTCCTGCAAAAGAGGCATTTAAGCTGAGAGGTCGTCCCAAGGGCCTGATGTTTCATAGCGATCTGGGTATACAATACACCGCCTATAGTTTCTACAAAATGCTTCAAGATGAAAGCATAGCGCAGTCCTTTTCAAGGCCCGGCAATCCATTGGACAATGCTGTCTCAGAGTCGTTTTTTGCCACATACAAAAAAGAGGAACTCTATTGTAAAGAGTTCCTCTCCTATGATGAACTTGCGAAAGGCATAGCTGATTACATTCATTACTATAATACAGAACGACCGCATAAAAGGTGCGGGTATATTGCACCAGACGAATTTGAGGAAGATTACTACAAAGAAAAGGCTCGGACAACCCTGTAGAACAAGGATTTAGAAATAAAAAATACTACCGGTTATTTGGTGATTTCACAAATAAAATGTACCAAATTCCGGTAGTATTCCACTTGGTGGGGGCGGGTGGATTCGAACCACCGTAGGCATTGCCAGCAGATTTACAGTCTGTCCCCTTTGGCCACTCGGGAACACCCCCGTATTCACTTGGCCCTTTCGGTGGAGCTGGTAGACGGACTCGAACCCCCGACCTGCTGATTACAAATCAGCTGCTCTACCGACTGAGCTATACCAGCATGACACCGGCTCGACTATAATAGCAGACCCGGCCCGGTTTGTCAACAAAAATCCTCAGGGAGAGATAAAAAATCCTTCCGGCTACCAGGAGGGCGGGGAGAGAGGCGACAAAATTTTGAGTTAATTTCGCCGCGCCTATTGCAATGCGGCGGCAGATAATGTACAATTGACACGTAATCTGTGGCGATAATATACAGGAAATACGCTGTGTAAAGTGAGGTTTTTGAAAATGCTGACAAACGACTATCTCAAGAGAGTGTATGAGACCGTGCTGCAGCGCAACCCTGGCGAGAGCGAGTTCCACCAGGCGGTGCTGGAAGTGTTGGAGAGCCTGGAGTGCGTGGTCGAGCGGCATCCCGAGTACGAGAAGAACGGGATAATGGAGAGGTTTGTCGAGCCGGAGAGGTTTATACAGTTTTCCGTCCCCTGGGTGGACGACAGCGGCAAGGTGCAGGTGAACCGCGGCTTCCGCGTGCAGTTCAACAGCGCCATCGGGCCCTACAAGGGCGGCATCCGCTTCCACCCCTCTGTCACGGCCTCCGTCATCAAGTTCCTCGGATTTGAGCAGACGCTCAAGAACAGCCTGACCACGCTGCCCATGGGCGGCGGCAAGGGCGGCAGCGACTTCGACCCCAAGGGCAAGAGCGACGGCGAGGTCATGCGCTTCTGCCAGAGCTTCATGAACGAGCTCTACAAGCACATAGGGCAGTTCACCGACGTCCCTGCGGGGGACATCGGCGTGGCCGCGAGGGAAATAGGGTATCTCTTTGGGCAGTACAAGCGCATCACCGGCACCTTCCAGGGCGGCGTGCTCACCGGCAAGGGCATACCCTTCGGCGGCAGCCTGGCCCGCACCCAGGCCACGGGCTACGGGCTGTGCTACTTCGCCGAGGAGGCCATGAGGTGCATGAGGAACGAGGGCTTCGCGGGCAAGACGGTGGTCGTCTCCGGCAGCGGCAACGTGGCCACCTACGCGGCGGAGAAGTGCACGCAGCTGGGCGGCAAGGTGGTCGCCATGTGCGACTCCAACGGCTATGTCTACGACCCCAAGGGCATCGACCTGGAGAAGGTAATGGACATCAAGCAGAAGCGCCGCGCGCGCATCAAGGTGTACGCCGACGAGGTGCCCGGCAGCGAGTACCACGAGGGCTGCCACGGCATCTGGGGCGTGAAGTGCGACATCGCCCTGCCCTGCGCCACGCAGAACGAGATGGACCTCGAGGGCGCCAAGGCCCTCATCGCCAACGGCTGCATGGGCGTATTTGAGGGCGCGAACATGCCCCTCACCCCGGAGGCCATAGCGGCTGTGCAGGGCGCCGGGCTCATGTACAGCCCCGGCAAGGCCTCCAACGCCGGCGGCGTGGCCACCAGCGGCCTGGAGATGACGCAGAACTCCATGCGCCTGAGCTGGAGCTTCGAGGAGGTTGACGAGCGGCTTCAGGGCATCATGAAGAACATCTTCCACGCGGCCTACGACGCCTCCGTCGAGGTCGGCAAACCCGGCGACCTGATGGTCGGCGCCAATGTGGCCGGCTTCCTCAAAGTCGCCAGCGCCATGCTCGCCCAGGGCGTGGTGTGACGCGGCGTGCGCCTGCGGGCGCATCCGGCGAATCAGACGTGTCCAGGCGCGGCCCCCAGGGCCGCGCCTGGTTCTTTTTGCGCCTCGCGGGGAGGCCGGGGGCTGTACAATCTATGGAGAGTGTCGTCTTATAGGGGGAAAAGCGGCCGGGCGGGCCGGTGGAAGGGGGCCATACAGGCGATTCGGCTTGATATTTGGGGCGAGATGTGAGACAATGTGCTCTCGGAAGGAGGCGCGGCGGAATGGGAAGGCTGAGGAAGATATACGGCGCGGCCGACAACTTCGGCTCCGGGCTCTCGGAGCGCAGGCTGACCACCTATTCGGCGGCCTGCGCCTACTACATGTTCATGTCCCTGGTGCCCATGGTGATGCTGGTCGTCTCGCTGCTACAGTTCACGCCGCTGAGCGAGGAGCTGGTGCTGGATACCGTCTCGGAGTATGTGCCCGAGTCGCTCTATCGGATTGTGGAGAGCATAGTCCAGGGCATATACAGCGGCGGAGGGGTGGCGCTGACGGTGTCCATCTTCCTCACCATATGGTCGGCGGCGGCCTCCATGAAGGCGCTGATGCGCGGCATGGACTCGGTGTACGACGCGAGGAGGCGGGAGGACTATTTCGTCTTCAGCTTCCGGGCCTGCGTGTACATGGTCATCTTCGTGCTGATGCTGCTGCTCTCGCTGATTGTGATGGTCTACGGCGAGCAGGTGCAGGACCTGATAATCAGCTACCTGCCGGCTAACCGCTTTTTGCAGTTCGTGTTCCGGGTGATAAACCTGCGCTTCATCATCGTGCTGAGCATACTCGTGGTGGTGTTCTCGGTGCTCTACAAGTGGATGCCGGCCAAAAAGCTGCACTACACCGAGCAGCTGCCGGGCGCGCTGTTCTCCGGCGTGTCCTGGATGCTGTTCTCGTATATCTTCTCCTTCTACATCTCGCTGTCCAACCGCTTTGGCGCGTACGGCTACATAGGCACCATAATGGTGGCGATGATGTGGCTCTTCTACTGCTTCTATTTCCTGCTGATAGGCGGGTACATAAACTACCTGCTCGAGCAGCGCCGCGCCAGGCGGGAGAAGCGGGCGGACTACGAGGCCGGGAAACAGAGAAAAAACAGGAAACAGGGATAGGCTATGATAGACATTTCGGTTAAAGACGTAAAGAAGTCCTTCGAGGTGGGGCACCCCGTGCTCGACGGGCTCAGCTTTGAGATAAACGCCGGCGAGCGCGTGGGCATATTGGGCGCCAACGGCTGCGGAAAGACCACGCTATTCCGGCTGCTCTCCGGGGAGATAAGGGAGGACACGGGCGATATAGCCATACACCGCGGCCGGCGCGTGGGGCTGATTTCGCAGATACCGCGCTATCCCGAGGGCTGGACCACGGAGGACGTGCTCCGCGAGGCCCACAGGCGGCTGCGGGAGATGGCCGCGCGCATAGAGGAGCTGGAGCGGCTGATGGAGCGGGACGACAGCCCCGCGCTGCTGAACGAGTACGACCGGCTGAGCGACGACTTCCGCCGGCTGGGCGGCTACGACATGGACCGCGAGCGCAACCGGGTGGCCAACGGCCTGGACATCCCGCCGGAGATGCGCGCGCGGGAGTTCGCCCTGCTCTCGGGCGGGGAGAAGACACGCGTGAACCTGGCGAGGCTCATACTGGAGGACACGGACATACTGCTGCTGGACGAGCCCACGAACCACCTGGATTTGCGGGCCACGGAGTGGCTGGAGGACTACATCCTGCACTTCCGCGGCACGGTGCTGGCCATCAGCCACGACCGCTACTTCCTGGACACGGTGGCCCAGAGGTGCATAGAGATAGTGGACGGCCGGGCGGAGTTCTACTCCGGGAACTACAGCTTCTATGTGGTCGAGCGGCAGAGGCGCTTTGACGAGCAGCTGAGGAAGTACGAGAAGGACCAGGCCAAGATAGAGCAGCTGCAGAGGGCCGCGGCCAAGCTGCACCTCTGGGCCTTCATGGGCAACGACAAGCTGCACAAGCGGGCCTTCTCCATGGAGAAGCGCATAGAGCGGCTGAACCAGACCGAGCGGCCGCGCGAGGCGCGGAAACTGCACGCGGCCTTCAAGGAGCGGAACTTTGCCGGAGACGAGGTCGTCGCAATGGACGGGCTGACCAAGGGCTTCGAGGGGCGGACGCTCTTCGCGGACCTATCCGCCATAGTGGCGGGCGGCGAGCGGGTGGCCATCATCGGGGACAACGGCACCGGCAAGAGCACGCTGATAAAGCTCATAGTGGGCGAGGAGGAGCCGGACGCCGGCTGGGTGAGGCGCGGGCCCAGCGTGCGCATGGCCTATCTGCCCCAGATAATCCGCTTCAACGACACCTCGCGCTCCGCGCTGGACACCATGATTTACGACTGCCGCTGCTCGCCGCAGGAGGCCAGGGACTCCCTGGGCGCCTTCGGCTTCTCCGGCGAGGACGCGCTCAAGGAGGTGGGCACCCTCTCCGGCGGGGAACAGAGCCGGTTGAGGCTGTGCATGCTGATGCGCTCCGACGTGAACCTGCTGATACTGGACGAGCCCACGAACCACCTGGACATCGCCTCCCGCGAGTGGATGGAGGACGCGCTGGAGGACTACGGCGAGGCGCTGATGTTCGTCTCGCACGACAGGTATTTCATCGAGAAGTTCGCCACGCGCATCTGGGCCTTCGAGGACGGGCAGGTGACGGATTTCCGGGGCGGTTTCCAGGCCTTCCGCGAGTACCGCGAGAGGCAGGAGGCCATAAAGCAGTCCGCCAGGGCGGCCCAGCCCCGGCCGGAGAAGAAGCCACCGCGCAAAAAGGGCACCCCCGAGCGGGAGAAGCAGCTGCGGCGCACCGAGCGGGAGATAGAAAAGCTGGAAGGGCTCATAAGGGAGCTGGACGCCGAGGCCGAGGCCAACGGCTCCGACTACCAGCGGCTGATGGAGATAGACGAGGAGCGCTCCGGCCTCAGCGCACAGCTCGACGCCCTGTATGAGGAATGGGAGGAACTGAGTGAGGAAGAATAGACTCTGGCTGATATCCGTCACAGTGCTGCTGGCGGCGGCGCTGCTCTTTGCCTTCGCCATGACGGGCCACGGCTTTTTCGCCGCGCTGCTGGCGCTCACCGCGGGGGTGATAGCCTATTTCCACTTCGTCCGCCGGCGCGGCTGGCGCATCGCCGCCGCGGTTCTGCTCGCGCTGGGCCTGGTGGCGTTCGGCGTGATAGAGGCGCCCATAGTGGCGGACGCGCGCACGGATGCGCCGGAGGACACGGAGTACATAATCGTGCTGGGCGCGGGGCTGAACGGCGACGTGCCCAGCCTCTCGCTGACAAACCGCCTGACGGCCGCGCTGGAGTGGCTGGAGGAGCACCCGGACTGTACGGCCATAGTCACCGGCGGACAGGGGCCGGGGGAGAACATGACGGAGGCGGAGGCCATGGGCATCTGGCTGGAGGCCAGGGGCATAGCCCCAGAGCGGATAATCCGCGAGCCGGAGGCCACTTCCACCTGGGAGAACCTGGACAACTCCTTTGAGCTCATACGCGCCCGGGGCGGCGAGCCCGACGGCAACTGCGCCATAGTCACCAGCGAATACCACCTCTGCCGGGCCAAGCTGATGGCCCGGGACATGGGCGTCTCCGCCTACGGCGTGGCCGGGCGCACCAACATGCCCACGCTGATGGTAAACTACTTCATACGCGAGGCCTTCGCGCTCACGTATTACCGCGTATTTGGGGTCTGACCATGGAGAGGATAAACGTATACGACTTTGACAAGACCATACTGCCCTACGACAGCACGGAGGCCTTCTTCCTCTTCTGCCTGCGCCGGCATCCGCGCGCGCTGTTCCCGGCCATGAGGGCGCTGCCCTATCTGGCGCTGATGCCACTGCGCCTGGCGGGCAAGACGCGGACGAAGGAGGTGTTCTACTCCTTCCTCACGGAGCTGCCGGACGTGGACGCGGAGGTGGAGGCCTTCTGGGCGGGGCATCTGGGGGACATAAACGCCTGGTACCTCGAGCGGCGCCGGGCGGACGACCTGGTCATCTCGGCCTCGCCGGAGTTTTTGCTGCGCCCGGCGGCGGAGAGGCTGGGCTTCAGGCTGATTGCCTCCCGCGTGGACAGGCGCAGCGGCTGGACGCTGGGCGAGAACTGCCACGGCGGGGAGAAGGTGCGCCGCCTGCGGGAGGAATACCCGGAGGTGGAGATAGAGGAGTTCTACTCCGACTCGCTCTCGGACACCCCGCTGGCAAAGCTGGCGGAGAGGGCATACTTAGTGAAGGGCCAGAGCCTCGAGCCCTGGCCGGAGGAGGTGCCCTGAGCTGAAGAAGCCTCTCCGAACTGCGGTTTGGGCGCTGTTTGCCCTCTATGCCGCCGCCATGCTCTGGCTGCTGTTCCTCCGACAGCGCGACGGCTTCCTGCTCTCCCACGCCCTGGAGCAAGGGGGGTACTGGGAATATGTGCGCGGCAGCGTGAACCTCAGGCCGCTGGACACCATCGGCAGGTTCCTGCGGACTTTGGAGACCCAGGAGGGCTATTTTGCCCGCCACGCCTTCATAAACCTGGCGGGCAACGTGGCGATGTTTGTGCCGCTGGGCGTGTTTCTGCCCGCGCTTTTCAAGCGCCAGAGGCGCTGCTGGCGCTTTTTCCTCACCTGTGCGCTGCTCATAATCCTGGTGGAGGCGGCGCAAGCGCTGCTGCTGCGCGGCAGCGGGGACATAGACGACCTCACACTCAACCTGGCCGGCGCGGCCATCGGGTACCCGCTGGGGCTGCTGGCGGTAAGAATACTGGAAAAAGGAGAAAGATAGAGTGAAAAAGGTGGATTATGAGCATTTTTCCCGCTTTTTGATGCCGCAGCACCTGGAGGCGCGGGGGGACGAGCTGTACTTCCTGCTGCGGCGGGCGGACATGGAGGAAAACTGCTACAAGAGCGACCTGTATGTCCTCAAATCCGGCGCTGTGCGCAGGCTCACCTTCTCCGGGGACGTGAACAGCTTCTCACTGATAGACGAGGGGGTCGTGTTCCCCGCGCTGCGGGAGAAGAAGGACCGGGAGCGGGCCTCCAAGGGCGTGCCGTTGACCGCCTTCTACCTGCTGCCCTATGACGGCGGCGAAGCGCGGGAGATATTCCGGCTGAACTACAGCGTGACCGACATACGGCGGCTGGACGGAGGGCGCATGCTCTTCACGGCGCAGTACTCCCACGACTACGAGCGCGAGCTGGAGAGGGCCGGCGGGGACGCGGAGAAGGCCGCCGACGCCGTGGTCAAGTCCCTGGCCGAGTGCCGGGTTATAGACGAAATCCCCTTCTGGTTCAACGGCCGCGGCTTCGTCAACAAGCTGAGGAACAGGCTGTACATATATGAGAACGGACAGGTGCGCGCCCTCACGGACGAGTTCACCGACGTGGCGCTGATGGCGATGGCCGAGGGCCGCGTCTGCTATGCTGCGGACCGGTATGTCGACCGGGAGAACGAGGGCAACCGGCTCTATGAGCTGGACACGGCCACGCTGGAGAGCCGGGACATCAGCCTCGCCGAGGGGGCGTCCCACTACAGCGCCTGGCCCCTGCCCGGGGGCAGGGTGGCCGCGCTGATAAACGTGCACGAGAAATACGGCATAAACGAGAACCCGCGCGTCTACATGCGCGAGGGGGAGCGGTGGAGATGCCTCTACTCCGGAGGCGGGCACTGCTTCAACAACAGCGTGGGCAGCGACGTGAAGGCCGGGCGCGGCTTCTCCGGCGAGAGGCCGGCCTACCGAGACGGCGGGCTCTATTTCCTGGACACGCTGGGGGGCGGGTCCTATATAGTCCGCGTGGACGAGGAGAGCGGCCAGGTGAGCACGGTGACGAAGCCCGGGGCGAACATCGTGGACGCGGCCTTCTATGAGGACGGCTTCGCCGCCGTCATCATGCGCGGGGCGTCCGGCTGCGAGGTGTACCGCGTCTCCCCCCGGGGGGAGGAGGAGATGCTCACCGGCTTCAACACGGGGCTGTTTGAGGAGTACGAGTACTCCGCGCCGCAGAAGCTGGACTTCGTGAACAGCCGCGGCCGCACCATAGAGGGCTGGGTGATACCGCCGGCGGAGCTGGAGCCGGGAAAGAAGTACCCCGCCATACTCGACATACACGGCGGGCCCAAGACCGTCTATGGCGAGTGCTATTTCCACGAGATGCAGCTCTGGGCCTCCCGCGGCTTCGCCGTCATGTTCTGCAACCCCACCGGGGGCGACGGCGGCGGGGACGAGTTCGCCGACATCCGCGGGGATTACGGCGGGCAGGACTTCCGGGATCTGATGGACTTCGTGGACGCGGCGCTGGAGCGCTGCGCTTTCATAGACGCCGGCCGCCTGGGCGTGACCGGCGGCAGCTACGGCGGCTTTATGACCAACTGGGTCATAGGCCACACGGACCGCTTCAAGTGCGCCGCCAGCCAGAGGAGCATCTCCAACTGGCTCAGCTTTGGCAACACCTCCGACATCGGGGAGAGGTTCGCCCTGGACCAGACCGCGGGCAATGCCTGGCAGGACATGGAGAGGGCCTGGAGCCAGTCCCCGCTCAAATACGCGGACAAGGTGACCACCCCCACGCTGTTCATACACTCCGACGAGGACTACCGCTGCCCCCTGCCCGAGGGAATGCAGATGTTCTACGCGCTGAAGAGCCACGGCGTCCCCGCCAGGATGTGCATCTTCAAGGGGGAGAACCACGAGCTCTCGCGCTCCGGCAGGCCGCGCAACCGGGTGCGGCGCCTGCGCGAGATAACCGAGTGGATGGAGAAATACCTCGGCGAATGAGGATATTTCCCACATATGCCCGAAAAAGGGCGGCAGGAGCTCCTGCCGCCCTTTTTGTGGCTGCTGATTTGTAGTTGTAGCTTAAATTTAACTGACACTTCTGCATTTTGTTGTTGCAAAATCGCCAAAATATGATAAGATGGATATGGAGATAATGGGAATGCGAAGGGCGTTACCAAAAACTATGATGAAAGGACTTGTTGGGATGGAAGAAATCAAAATCACCCGGACTGAGCATCCGAAAGAGAAGACGCCCTCGGATAAACTGGGCTTCGGCAAAGTGTTTTCCGACCACATGTTTCTCATGAATTACGACGAGGGGCAGGGCTGGCACGACCCGCGCATAGTGCCCTACGGCCCCATAGAACTGATGCCCTGCGCCAATGTGTTTCACTACGCGCAGGAGATTTTCGAGGGGCTGAAGGCCTATCGCACGGCCGAGGGGACGGTGCAGCTCTTCCGGCCGACGGAGAACATCAAGCGCATGAACAACTCCGCGGCCAGGCTGTGCATACCGCAGATACCGGAGGACATCTATCTGGAGGCGCTGAAGAAACTGGTGGAGGTGGACGCCGACTGGGTGCCGGAGGATTACGGCACGTCGCTCTACCTGCGGCCCTTCGTCATCGCCACGGACGCCCAGCTGGGCGTGCACGCGGGGCACCACTACATCTTCTGCATCATCGCCTCGCCCTCCGGCAGCTATTACCCCGAGGGCATGGCGCCGGTGAAAATCATGATAGAGAACCGGGACGTGCGCGCGGTGCGCGGCGGCACGGGCTACGCCAAGTGCGGCGGCAACTACGCGGCCAGCCTGCGGGCGGGCGAGGAGGCCGAGAAGCGGGGCTTCTCACAGGTGCTCTGGCTGGACGGCGTCCACATGAAGTACATCGAGGAAGTCGGCGCCATGAACGTGATGTTCAAGATAAACGGCCGGGTGGTGACGCCCGACATATCCGGCGGCACGGTGCTGCCCGGCATCACGCGCAAGAGCTGCATAGAGGTGCTGCGAGACTGGGGCTATCAGGTGGAGGAGCGCGACATATCCGTAGACGAGCTGATAGACGCCGCGGAGAACGGCGCGCTGGAGGAGGCCTGGGGCTGCGGCACGGCCGCCGTCATCTCGCCCATGGGCATGCTCAGCTATGACGGCAAGGACCACGTGATACACAACAACGAGATTGGCCCCCTCACCCAGAGGCTCTACGACGAGCTGACGGGTATACAGTGGGGCAAGGTGCCGGACCAGCGCGGGTGGATAGTCAAGGTCTGCTGAGGCTATATCGCGCCCGCAGATGTCGAACAGGCAGCGGCCGGGGCGGCTCAGCCGCCCCGGCCTCTTGTTGGGGATGAGAAGGGGGGAACGGCGTGAGGACACTCTTCACCGCGGCCTGCGCCCTGGGCGGGGCGGCCGCGGCGGCGCACTATATGCTGCCGCTGGGCTGGCTGCCCTGGCTGGGGGCGGCGCTGCTCGCCCTCTCACTGCCGGCGGCCCTGCTGCTGCGCGGCGACTGGCGCGTGCGCGCGCTCACTTTGCTCATCTCCGCCGCCCTGGGCGTGTCCTGGTACTGGGGCTATACCCTGCTCTTCGTGCGGCCGGCCGCGGAGCTGGACGGGAGGGAGCTCACGCTGACGGCCAGGGTGCTGGAGTGCCCGCGGCGGGACGAGGACTTCGCCATGACCTATGTGCGTCTGGAGACGGAGGGCCTGCCGGCCGTCCGGGCGGCGGTCTACGACTACGACGGCTACATGGGTTATCTGAGGCCCGGCGACAGGGTGGAGCTCGCCGTGCGCGCGAGCTCCGCCACGGAGAAATACGGCTCCGAGACGGACATCTACGCCTCGCGCGGCATCCTGCTGCGGGCCACCCTGAGGGCGGAGAGCAGGGTCCTGGGCCGGGACTGGCGCAGCGCCCTCAGTTTCCCGGCGGAGCTGGCCGGGGCGGTGGACTCGGCGGCGGAGCGGCTATTCCCACGGGATGTTGGCGGCTTTATGCGTGCGCTGCTCATGGGGGAGACGGCGGGCCTGGACGAGGACCACGAGCTGGAGCACGCCCTGGATGAGAGCGGCATAAGGCATGTGGTGGCGGTCTCCGGCATGCATTTGAGCTATCTCTACGCCTTCCTGGCCGCGCTGGTGGGCAGGAGGCGCTCCTCACTGCTGGGGATACCGGCGGCGCTGCTCTTCACGCTGATGACCGGGGCCACGCCCAGCATAGTCAGGGCCTGCGTCATGCTGCTGCTGGTGATGGCCGCCCCGCTGGCGCGGAGGGAGGCCGACGCCCTGACCAGCCTGGGGGCGGCGCTGATACTGCTGCTCATCGCGAACCCGCTCTCCATCGCCGCGGCGGGGCTGCAGCTCTCCTTCGCCTCCATGGCGGGCATAATCGTGGTGACGCCGCAGGTCTATAGCTGGCTGGACGCCCGGTGGAAAAAGCCCGAAGGGTTCCGCGCCCGCGTGAGGGCCTTCATCATGGCGACCCTGGCGGGCACGGCGGGCTCCACGGTGTTCACAGCGCCGGTGGTGGCACTGATATTCGGCTATGTCTCGCTGGTGGCCCCGCTGACCAATCTGCTGACGCTCTGGGCGGTGTCCGGCTGCTTCATCCTGGGCCTGGCGGCGGTGATACTGGACTTCGTGTTCGAGCCGCTGGGCGCGGCCATCGCCTGGCTGGACGCCTGGCCGGCCAGGTACATCTGCCTCTGCGCGGAGGCCATGTCCTCGCTGCCCTGCGCCGCCGTGTACACGGCGGACAAGCTGGTGAGCTGGTGGCTGGCGTTCTGCTACGGCGTGTTCGGTCTGGCGTGGCTGGCCCGCGGCCGGGGCGGGAAGCTGCGGCCGCTCGCCCCCGCGCTCTCCTGCCTGCTGGCGCTCGCCGCCGTGGCGTTCAGCGCCTCGGCGGCCGGGAAGAGCGGGAGGGGGCTGGTGTTCCTGGACGTGGGCCAGGGCTCCTGCACCCTGGCGCTTGACGGGGAGCATGCCGCGGTGATAGACTGCGGGGGTAAGAACAGCTGGGACAACGCCGGGGACACGGCGTCGGAATATCTGCTGAGCCGCGGCCGGCGGGAGGTGGACGCGCTGGTGCTCACGCATCTGCACGCCGACCACGCCAATGGGGCGGCCAGGCTCATAGCCCGGCTCGACGTGGGCGAGCTGTACATACCCAGGGCGGCCGAGGACTCCGACGAACTGCTGGAGGAACTGCTGGCCGCGGCGGAGAGACACGGGACTGAGGTGCTGTTCGTCGACGACGAGGACGTGGAGACCTCGGCGGGGGACATAGACCTCACGCTCTTCGCCCCGGCGGAGGCCGGGGACGAGAACGAGCGGGGCGTGATAGTCCTGGCCTCCCTGGGGGAGACGGACGCGCTGGTTATGGGGGACGTGGACATGGCGGTGGAGCGCGAGTTTGTTGAGCGCGGCGCGCCGGACGTGGACATACTGGCCGTGGGCCACCACGGCTCGAAATACTCCACCAGCTTTGAGCTGCTGGAGGCCGTGAGGCCGGAGACGGCGGTGATATCCGTGGGATACAACAGCTACGGACACCCCACCGGGGAGGCCCTGGCCCGGCTGAACCTGGCCGGAGCGGAGGTCTACAGGACGGACCTGGACGGCAGCATAACTGTGAGGATAGGGACAGATGGCTAAAAAGACGGGAAAAAACAAGGCGGAAAAGCTGGACTACGCCGCGCTCCGGCGCGAGCTGAAGGCGGATGGGCCGGGGAGGCTCTATCTGCTTTACGGCAGGGAGGACTATCTGCGGGAGGACTTCCTGCGGGGGTTGCGCGCGCTCTGCCTGCCGGAGGGGGACGACGGCTTCGCCTATCACCGCTTCGACGCGGCGCAGCCGGACCTGCGCGCCCTGGCGGAGGCGGTGAACTCCCTGCCCTTCACCACGGAGCGCACGCTGGTGGAGGTGCGGGGCTTCGACCTCAACCGCTGCCGGGACGCGGAGGTGTCGGAGCTGGAGAGGATAGTCTCCGACATACCGGACTACTGCACGCTGGTGTTCGTGCTCTCCAGCGATTACGAGCCGGACATGAGGCTGAAAGCCGCCAAGCTGCTCTGCCGCCTGGGCCGGGCCGTGGACTTCACGCCCCAGGGCCAGGGCCAGCTGATGAACTGGATACGCAAACGCTTCGCCGCGCTGGACAAGGACGTGGGCCCCGAGGCCTGCGCCGCGCTGATAATGACCAGCGGCGAGCTGATGAACGGCCTCATCCCGGAGATAGCCAAGATAGCCGCCGGTACCCCGGGGCGCGAGGTGACGGCGGAGGACGTGGAGCGCCTGGCGAGCCCCATACCGGAGGCCCAGGTGTTCAAACTGGCCGACTGCCTGGCGGACGGCGACTACGACGGGGCGGCGCGGCAGCTGCACGAGCTGCTCTCGGCGGGCGAGGAGCCGATAATGGCCCTGGCGGTCATCGGCATGCAGATGCGCCGGCTGTACACGGCCCGCGCGGCCATCGAGGACGGGCTGGGCCGGGAATTCGTGGAGAAAAACTGCGGCATCAGATACAGCTTTGCCCTGGACAAGCTGATGAACACCGCCCGCAGGCTGGACACAGGTTACCTGGCCTCGGCCGTGGAGCTCTGCGCCGAGGCGGACTACGCGATGAAGAGCAGCCCGGTGGACGACGGGGAGCTGCTGCGCGAGCTGCTGATAAGGCTGGCCGTGTCATGAGCGGGCTGATACCGGTGAGGGAGGTCATAGTGGTGGAGGGGCGCTATGACAAGAACACCCTCTCGCAGATATTCGACGCGGTGATAATAGAGACCGGCGGCTTCGGCATAAACAGAGACGCGGAAAAGCTCGCGCTCCTCCGCCGGCTGGCCGCCGCGCGCGGACTGGTGATACTCACCGACAGCGACGCCGCGGGCTTCATGATACGCTCGCGCCTCAAGGGCGCCATAGACCCCGCGCTGGTGAAACACGCCTACATCCCCGACATCTACGGGCGGGAGCGGCGGAAGTCCGCACCCTCCCGGGAGGGGAAACTGGGAGTGGAGGGCATGGAGCGCGGGGTGCTGATAGAGGCCCTGCGCCGGGCCGGGGCCCACATGGGCGGGGAGGCGGCGGGCGCGGCGCGGGGGGAACTGACGAAGGCCGACCTGGCCGCGATGGGCCTGGCCGGCGGAGCGGGCAGCGCGGAGAGGCGCCGCGCGCTTCTGAGAAGGCTATCGCTGCCGGAGAGGCTGAGCGCCAACGCCATGCTGGACGTGCTCAACTCGCTGTACACGCGCGAAGAGCTGCTCCGCGAGCTGGGGCTCTCAGACGCAGCGGTCCTCGATGACGGCGGCGGCGAGCACGGCGAGCAGTAGTATCCACTGGGGCGCCGAGGCCAGCTCCCAGGCCAGGCGGTATGTAGAATAGGTCTCGGCCGTGTAGGGCCCGGCGTCGACGAGCAGCGCGAAGGCGCAGAAGAGCAGCACGCAGCAGAGCGCGAGCGAGCGCCTCGTCACTTCCCAGGCCGCGTCGCACATGGAGAGCATGCGGCGGAACGTGCGCAGCATAAAATCACCTCGGGGCCATTGTATACCGCGCACCGGGGCTGGGCAAGGCGTAAATATTGGGGTCCGGGGGCGGAGCGCACAGCGCGCTCCGCCCCCGGCGGCTCCTTGTCGACGCCGGGCGCGGCCCGGCGTTTTTATTGGGGGGGGGACTGCGGGGGCCACCCCGGCTTGGGCGGAGACCTGTCAGGGCCTTCGCGGCTCGTTTTCCTCCAGCCAGGCGGCGGCGTGGGAGGCGAAGGCCCTCGCGGCTGGGCTGCCGCCGGCGGGGTCAGGTATGGCCAGGTTTATCACGCGCGTGACGGGCGGGTCGAGCGGGAGCACGGCTATCTGGCGCGACTGGCCGCGCAGCAGCAGCTCCGGCATGATGGACATGCCCAGGCCGCACTCCACCATGGCTATGATGGCGTAGTCGTCCTTGGTGTAGTACTTCACGCGGGGGGTGATGCCGGCGCTCTCCAGGGCGCGCCGCGCGTCGTGGTCGCTCTCCTTCAGCAGGCTGATGAAGGGCTCGTCGGCCGCGCGGGAGAGAGGATAAACTCCGGCGTGCGCCAGGGGGTGGTCCGCAGGGAGCACGGCCAGCAACCGGTCCTCCCGCAGGGGTATGCAGCGGCAGGAGAGCTCTTCGGGGTAGGCGGTGAAGGCGATGTCCACCTCGCCGGAGGAGACCCAGCAGGCTATGTCGTGGTAGTCGCCGCTGAGCAGCTCTATCTCCACCGAGGGGTACTGGGCGGAGAAGGTCTTCAGCATGCCGGGCAGCCAGTGCACGGCCACGCTGGTGAAAGCGCCGATGCGCACCGTGCCGCAGCTCAGGCCGTTGATGGCCGCCGAGAGCTGGCGCAGCTGCTCGGCGCTGTGCACTATGCCGCGGATGGCCGGCAGCAGCAGCTCGCCCTCCGGCGTCAAAACGGCGCGCGAGCGCCCCCGGTTGAGCAGCCGCACGCCCAGCTCCGACTCTATGGAGCCGACTATGTGGCTGACGCCCGACTGCGTGAGGCCCATGACCTCCGCCGCGCGGGTCAGGCTGCCCAGTTCCACGGCCTTGAGCAGCACCTCATATTTCTTGACGGACACGCTCCGCACCTCCGTTACATGAATTTTTTGAATGCCTGGCGGCTGATGCCGTATCTATATTAATGATTATAGCAAATTTCCGGGGAAATGCGAGGACAAATTGGGCTTGGGGGCTTGATTTCCGCCCCGGGGGCGAGTAAAATAGGCGCATGTCATTACATTTTTTAATGTATTGCATTTATTTTATTCATGTAGGAGGGAAATCATGGGGGACACGATGAAAATACTGCTGGCCATGGTGATATATATGGCGGCGGTTATCGTGATAGGCGTGGTGTTCGCCAAGCGGGCGAACAGGAGTTCTGAGGACTATTTTCTGGGCGGCAGGAGCCTGGGGCCCTGGGTGACGGCGATGAGCGCCGAGGCCTCGGACATGTCGGGCTGGCTGCTCATGGGCCTGCCGGGCGTGGCCTACTGGTGCGGCCTGGCGGACGCCGCCTGGACGGCCATCGGCCTGGCGGTGGGCACATACATAAACTGGCTCATAACCTCCAAGCGCCTGCGGCGCTACAGCGAGAAGGCGAGGGCCATCACGCTGCCGGAGTACTTCTCCAACAGGTTCCACGAGAACCGGAAGGTCATCATGACCATCGCGGCGGTGTTCATACTGATATTCTTCACCGTGTACGCCTCCAGCTGCCTCGTGACCTGCGGCAAGCTGTTCTCCACCCTCTTCGGCTTCGGCTATGTGCCGATGATGATAGTGGGTGCGGTATTCGTGCTGCTCTATACCCTGATAGGCGGCTTCCTGGCGGAGAGCGCCTCGGACTTCATGCAGGCGATAGTCATGGTGGTGGCTCTGACCATAATCGTTGTAGTCGGCACGGTGACCGCCGGCGGCTTTGACGCCGTCATCTCCAACGCGCGGTCCATACCCGGCTTCCTGGAGTTCTTCGGCATCGCCACGCCCGTGACGGTGGACGGGGTGCAGCAGGTTGTCAACGGCGTGCCGCAGTTCGGCGCGGCCGGGGACTACAGCCTGCTCTCCGTGGCCTCCATGCTGGCCTGGGGCCTGGGCTACTTCGGCATGCCGCAGGTGCTGCTGCGCTTCATGGCCATACGCGAGGAGCGCGAGCTGACGCGCTCGAGGCGCATAGCCACCGTGTGGGTGGTGATATCCCTGACCGTGGCCGTGTTCATAGGCCTCGTGGGCAGGACACTGTTCCCCACGGAGCTGACCACCTCGTCGGAGGCGGAGAACGTGTTCATCCTGCTCTCCACCAACCTGCTGCCGCCGCTGCTGGCCGGCTTCGTGATGGCGGGCATACTGGCGGCGACCATAAGCTCCTCGGACTCCTATCTGCTGATAGCGGCCTCGGCGCTGGCCAAGAACATCTACCAGGGCCTGCTGCGCCGGGATGCCAGCGACCGGCAGGTGATGACGGTGTCCCGTCTGACGCTCCTGGCCGTGGCGGCCATAGCGATAGTGATAGCGCTGGACGAGAACAGCGTGATATTCTCCATAGTCAGCTTCGCCTGGGCGGGCTTCGGCGCCACATTCGGGCCGCTGATGCTCTTCAGCCTGTTCTGGAAGCGCACCAACCGCGCCGGCGCCATCGCCGGCATGATAGGCGGCGGCGTGATGGTGTTCGTGTGGAACCTGGGCATAAGCCGCCTGGGCGGCGTCTGGGCCATATATGAGCTGCTGCCGGCCTTCATCTTCTCCAGCCTCTGCATCGTGGTGGTGTCCCTGCTCACGGCCCCGCCCTCGGCGCAGATAGAGCGCGAATTCGAGGAGGTAAAGGCGGGCAGGTGAAAACACGGCCTCTTACGGGAGGGCGGGCGCGCCCCCGCCCTCCCATGAGCGGGGGCGCCCGGTGTAAAGAGAGTGTAAAATGTAAAATTTACTGTTATATTGCTGTAAAATCTGATTAAAGTGACTATTGACGGGCGGGGAGAGGAATGTTATTGTATTTGTGCTGGGATAAGTGGTGGAGTCTGTCATAGGGGATTGCGTCCCCTATTTATTCACAGCGGCAGGTGCGCGCGGTGTGCGCTCTACCTGGCAGGGCTTCTATCCAGAGGTCCTGTCTATTTTTTGCGCAGAACAGGCGCGAACAAAGAGAAGAGGCATTGAATGGACGTATCGCTATCGTATTTCCTCAGTGAAATGACCGCCAGCCCCATAATGCTTATCACCGTGGTGCTGACTCTGGGGGTCATATTCGTCAACGGCTGGACCGACGCGCCCAACGCCATCGCCACGTGCATCAGCACCCGCTGCATGAACGTGCGCTCGGCCATACTGATGAGCGCGGCGTTCAATTTCCTGGGCGTGCTCATAATGACGCACATCAACAGCTCGGTGGTGTCCACGATAAGCAACATGGTGGATTTCGGGGGCAACACGCAGGACGCGCTGATAGCGCTGTGCGCGGCGCTGTTCTCCATCGTGGTCTACAGCGTGACGGCCTCGTACTTCGGCATCCCCACCAGCGAGAGCCACAGCCTGATTGCCGGGCTCTCCGGCGCCGCCATCGCTATCCAGAACGGCATCGGCGGCATAAACATGGATGAGTGGGTGAAGGTCCTCTACGGGCTGGTGATGAGCCTGCTGTTGGGCTTCGCCATCGGCTGGGTGGTGTGCAAGCTGCTGACCATAATCTGCGCCGGCATGGACCGCCGGAGGACCAACGGGGTGTTCAAGTACGGGCAGATATTCGGCGCGGCGGCCATGAGCTTCATGCACGGCGCCCAGGACGGCCAGAAATTCATCGGCGTGCTGTTTTTGGGCCTCGCCTTCTGCAACGGGGAGAGCAGCGTGCACGGAGTGGAGATCCCGGTGTGGCTGATGCTGCTGTGCAGCGTGGTCATGGGCCTGGGCACCAGCGTGGGCGGAGAGAAGATTATCAAGTCCGTGGGCATGGACATGGTGAAGCTGGAGAAGTACCAGGGCTTTGCCGCAGACCTCTCCGCGGCCTTCTGCCTGCTCATATCCAGCCTGTTCGGCATACCGGTGTCCACCACGCACACCAAGACCAGCGCCATCATGGGCGTGGGCGCGGTGAAGAGGCTCTCCGCCATCAACTTCGGCGTGGTGAAGGACATGATGCTCACCTGGGTGTTCACCTTCCCGGGCTGCGGGCTCATAAGCTTCGTGATGGCCAAGCTGTTCATGGCCATATTTTGATCGACATAGAGACAGTATCAGGGGGATAAGGACATGTCCAAAAAGCAAGACGCCTATTATTTTGAGAACTTCTGCGCCTGCGCCGACTGCGCCTGCCAGGCGGCCCACCTGCTGCACGCGTGGCTGCAGGACTTCGACCCGGAGCACATACACGAGAAGCTCGACGAGATGCACGCCGTGGAGCACGCGGCCGACGAGAAGAAGCACGAGATGCTCAACGTGCTGGCCCGGGCCTTTATCACGCCCATAGAGCGCGAGGACATCATACAGCTCAGCCAGAACATAGACGAGATGACCGACAAGATTGAGGACGTGCTGCTGATGATATACTGCAACAACGTCCGCAGCATCCGGCCGGACGCGCTCAAGCTGGTGGACGTGGCCATAAAATGCTGCGAAGAGGTGCGGGAGATGCTGGGCTCCTTCTCCTCGCTGAAGAACGCCAAGAAGCTGCATGAGCACATAATCAACATCAACACCATGGAGGAGGAGGCGGACGCGCTGTACATCAGCAGCCTGCATGAGCTGCACACCACCTGCTCCGACGTGCTGACCGTGATAAGCTGGAGGGACGTCTACAGCTCGCTCGAGTACTGTGTCGACGCCTGCGAGCACGTGGCGGACACGGTGGAGAGCGTCATCATGAAGAACACCTGAGCTTCAAAAACGGCAGAAAATGACCCCTGTGGGCGCTGAAACAGCCCACAGGGGTTTGTTTTTTACGTCAGTTCCACCAGGCGGGGGACTATGGCGCCCTCGTCAGTAATCTCTATGAGGGCGAAGGAGGGGCGGCTTCCGGCACCGGCCGCGCCGGGGTTGACCACCGTCATCTCCCCCCAGCAGTCGATGCGCGCCGAGTGCGTGTGTCCGTAGAGCACCAGGCGGGCACCGGCGAAGTGGGCGGAGTTGAGCAGGGAGTCGAGCGAGAGCTTGACGCCGTAGCGGTGGCCGTGGGTGGCAAAGACCTTGACAGGGCCGGCGAAGAAGAGCTCCATGTCGCTCTCGCGGGAGGCGAAATCGCAGTTCCCGCTGACTGAGTGCAGGGGTATTTGGGGGAACTCGGCGGAGAGCACGGCGGTGTCGCGCGTGCAGTCGCCGAGGTGCACCACCATGTCCGGCCTCAGGCGGCGGACGGCGGAGACCATGGAGGCGGTGGAGCCGTGGGTGTCGGAGAAAACGGCGAGCTTCATTGCAGTCAAGCACCTCTCGTGTGGGAGTGAATATAATGGCGCAGGAGGTAGAGCGCCATGGATTTTGAAAAGCTGGCCCGGGAGCTGCAGAGCAGCGGCAAGGCGGAGAAGCTCCGCGCCGCGGCCGAGTCCCCGGAATGCAGGAAACTGAGCGGGCTGCTGGACGAAAAGAGCCTGCAGAGGGCGGCCCTCTCCGGGGACCAGGAGGCCCTGAGGGGGATGCTGGCGCGCCTGCTGGAGACAGAGGAGGGGCGCGCGCTGGCCCAGAGGGTCAGGGAAGCCATGAAGTGAGGAGGTGCCCGCCGTGGACGAATTCGGCGACAGGCTGAACCAGATACTGTCAGACCCCCAGATGATGTCCAGGATATCCGGCTTTGCCGAGTCGCTCTTCGGCGGGGAAAACGAGGGGGACGAGCGGGGCGAGCGCGCGCCGCGGCGGAGGCCGGACGGCGGTGACGCGGAGGGGATGGGCTTCGACCCCGCGCTGCTATCCCGCATAGCCGCCCTCATGAGGCGGCAGGGAGACAAGAGAGAGGAGCGGGCGCTGCTGGAGGCGATGCGGCCCTATCTCTCGGAGCGGAGAAGGGAGAAGATGGACCGGGCCATACGCCTGGCCAGGCTGGCCTCCATCGCCGAGCTGGCGCTGGGCGAGCTGGGGAAGGAGGGGGCCGATGAATAAGTACGACGGGAACACGGGGAGGTTTATCAGGATGCCGGAGCCGGAGCTGCCGCGCGCGCGGCACGCGGCGCACGCCCCGCTGATGGGCACGCCGCCGACCCGGCGCCCCGAGGGGCGGCCGGAGGGCGCGCCGGCGGGGGAGCACCCGCCTCAGCGGCCTCCGGAGAGGCCGGCGGGGAACTGCCGCAGGGCCGGCTTGGGCGCGAAGAGCCCGCCGCCGGGGAGGGGCGGCGGGCTGGGTGGGCTGATATCCGGCCTGCCATCGTCGCTGGAGGCGCTGCTCTCCCGATTGCTGCCGGACTCGCTGGAGACGGAGGACCTTCTGCTGATGCTGATACTCTATCTCATGTACCGCGAGAGCGGGGACCGGGAGCTGCTGATAATAATGGGGGCCATGCTGTTCCTGTGAGGCTACATACTCAGCCCTCGCCGCCCGCATCCTCGAGGTAGGGCGGGATGAACACCCCCTCCTGGGGGGTGGAGAGCTCCACGGCGCCGGACTCCATGCTGTATATGAGGCCGGTGGAGTCGTAGGTCTCCGCGCGCATCAGCAAGCCGGTGGAGGCGGAGACGTAGATGTGGTTTGTATAGCCCAGCTCGCCGCTGTTGTACTCCACATATATGCAGCTCTCGCCGTTGTACTGTTCATAGGAGGCGGCGAAAATCTCCGTGGATGGCAGCTCGAGCAGCTCCTCGTAGCTGAGGCAGCGCAGCCACCTGTCCGCCTCCTGGCTGCCGCCCGAGGGGCCGGAATAGGTCTCCGCGGGGACGGAGTCGTACCATATGTAGAGCGCCTCGCCGTCAACGAGGATGTTCTCGTAGTCGCTGCCCAGGGGGATGCGTATCTTGGTGCGCTCGCCGTCCACCCAGGAGTAGAGCTCGCTGCTGCTGTGGCCGCCGGCCCAGAAATAGCTGATGGTGACGGCGCGGGAGTAGCTGGCCGGGCGGGAGAGGGAGCTGAGGGCGGCCTGCACCGTGTCCGCCGTGACGGAGGCGAACTCCTCCGCCGGGGCGCTCTCCACGGGGGCGCTCTCCGCCGGCTCGGGAGAGGGCAGGGACACCACGGTGGTCTGCCCGGCGGTCTCGCGCCAGAAGAGCGCGTAGAGCACCACCAGGGCGGCCAGGGCGGTGAGGACTATGGCAAGGATGTGTTTCTTCTTCATGGGTGAAACTCCTGGGGGGGCTCGCCGGCCAGGCCAAAGGCGTATTCTATGGCGCCGGCGATGCGCTCGCTGGCGCGGCCGTCGCCATAGGGGTTCACGGCCTGGGCCATGCGCTCGTAGGCGCCGCGGTCCGTGAGCAGCTCGGAGGCCAGGCGGACTATCTCGTCCGTCTCCGTGCCGGCTATCTTCACCGTGCCGGCCGCCACGGCCTCGGGGCGCTCGGTCTCCCGCCGGAGGACGAGCACGGGCTTGCCCAGGGCCGGGGCCTCCTCCTGGATGCCCCCGGAGTCGGTCATCACCAGATAGCTGCGGGCCATCAGGCGGTGCATGTCCACGGCGGAGAGCGGCTCGATGAGGGCGATGTTCTCCGCGCCGGAGAGGCACTCGCGGGCCGCGCCGCGCACGGCGGGGCTGAGATGGACGGGGTAGACGAAGAACACGTCCGCAAAACGGGCGGCTATCTCCCGCACGGCGGCGAAGATGTGGCGCATGGGCTCGCCGTAATTCTCCCGGCGGTGGCAGGTGAGGGCGATGACCCTGCGCCCGGCCAGGGGCAGGGCGCGCAGCTCCTCCGAGCTGAAGCCCTCGCCGCGGGCGGTGTAGCCCAGGGCGTCGATGACGGTGTTGCCGGTGACGTATATGCCGCCCTCCACGCCCTCGCGGCGCAAATTGGCGGCGTTGCTGGCCGTGGGGGCGAAGTGCATGGTGCTGAGCTGGCCCACCAGGCGGCGGTTCATCTCCTCCGGCCAGGGGGACCAGCGGTCGTGCGTGCGCAGCCCGGCCTCCACGTGCCCGCAGGGGATGCGGGCGTAAAAGGCGGAGAGGGCGGCGGCGAAGGTGGTGGTGGTGTCGCCGTGGACGAGCACCAGATCCGGCGCGGCGCTCTTCAGCACGCCGTCCAGTCCGGCGAGGACCCGCGAGGTGATGTCCGAGAGGGTCTGGCCGGCGCGCATTATGTCGAGGTCATATTCGGGCCGGATGCCGAACACGCCGAGGACGCCGTCGAGCATCTCGCGGTGCTGCGCGGTGACGCAGACCTGGGCGTCTATGCCGGCGCGGCGGCGCAGCTCCAGCACCAGGGGGGCCATCTTGATGGCCTCGGGACGGGTGCCGAACACGGAGAGGACCCGGATGTCACTCATGGCCTTCCTCCTTGCCGTGGTCGCGGCGGTGCATGTGCTCCTCCTCGCCGGGGCAGGAGGGGTCCACAGGCGGGTGGTACTTGTGGCCCTTGAAGGTGCGCTTGATGAACACGCCCACGGCCACGGCGGCCGCGGCGGCTGCTACGAGCAGGAAGGTCCTCAGCGCGCCGCTGGTGGCGAGCACCACGGCGCAGAGGCCGAGCACGGCGGAGAGGGAATAGAGCACGGCCACGGCCTGCTTCTGGCTGAGGCCCATGTCAATCAGCCGGTGGTGCAGGTGGCCGCGGTCCGGGTGCATGGGGCTCTGGCCGCGCAGCAGCCGGCGCACGATGGCGCAGAGCGTGTCGAACAGCGGCAGGAAGAGGGCCAGAATGGGCACCACGAAGGTGACTATGGCGTAGAACTTGAACATGCCCACCACGGAGACCGTGGCCAGCACGTAGCCCAGCAGCAGCGAGCCCGTGTCGCCCATGAATATCTTGGCCGGGTTGAGGTTGTAGGGCATGAAGCCCAGGCAGGCGCCCATCAGCGCGGCCAATATGACGGCCACGCCGCCCTCCGACACCAGCAGGGCCACCACGAACATGGTGGTGGAGGCGATGGTGGAGACGCCGACGGCCAGGCCGTCCAGGCCGTCTATCAGGTTGACGCTGTTGGTGATGCCGACAATCCACAGTATGGTCACGGGCACGGCCAGCGCGCCGAGTATCAGTGCCTCGTTGTCGCTGAAGATATTGGGGTTGCGGAAAACCTCTATCACCACGCCGTGGAGCACGGCGACGACGGCGGCGGCTATCTGCACCAGGAGCTTAATCCAGGCGCGCAGGGAGATAACGTCGTCAATGGCGCCGCAGGCCACTATCAGCACGGCCCCCAAGAGGATGCCCCGCACCTCGCGCGTGATGTCGATGAACAGCACCACGCTGATGAGGAAGCCGAGGAATATGGCCAGCCCGCCCATGCGGGGTATGGGGTGGTCGTGTACGCGCCGGCCGTCGCGCGGCACGTCTATGGCGCCCACCTTCTGCGCAAAGCCCTTCACTATGGGGGTGGAGGCAAAGCTGACGGCGAAGCCGACGGCTATGGTCAGCAGTATTTGCAGCCAAAGCGCGGAGAATCGTATCATCTGTTATCCTGCTCCAATCACAGGCCCCGCAGACCGGATGCGGCCCGCGGGGCCTTAATCGTCGTATGTGCCAGGCTCACCGGGGGATGAAGCCGAGCTTCTTGTAGACCTTGCGCAGGGTCTTCCAGGAGACGGCGCAGGCCTTCTCGGCGCCCATTTTGTAGACGCCCTCCAGATAGGCCTTGTCCTGCAGGATGCGGCGGGTCTCCTCCTGTATGGGGCGCAGCAGCTCCACCACGGCCTCGCCCACGGCGGTCTTGAAGGCCCCGTAGCCCTTGCCGGTGAACTCGGACTCTATCTCCTCAAAGGTCTTGCCGGTGGCGGAGGAGTAAATCTGCATCAGGTTGGCCACGCCGGGCTTGTTCTGCGGGTCGAAGCGGACGCAGTGCTCGTCCGTGTCAGAGTCGGTGACGGCGCGCTTGAACTTGCGCATGATGTCCTCGGGTCTCTCCAGCAGGTGCACGCAGCCGTTGGGGTCCTTGTCGGACTTGCTCATCTTGCTGGTGGGGTCCTGCAGGCTCATGATGCGCGCGCCCACCCGGGGGATGAAGGCCTGGGGGACCTTGAAGGTCTCGCCGTAGAGGTTGTTGAAGCGTATCGCGATGTCGCGCGTGAGCTCCACGTGCTGCTTCTGGTCGTCGCCCACGGGGACGAAGTCCGCCTGGTAGAGCAGGATGTCGGCGGCCATCAGCGTGGGATAGGTGAAGAGGCCGCCGTTTATGTTGTCGGCGTGTTTGGAGCTCTTGTCCTTGAACTGGGTCATGCGGGAGAGCTCGCCGAACATGGTGTAGCAGTTGAGCACCCAGCCGAGCTCCGCGTGGCAGGGGTTGTGGCTCTGCACGAAGAGCGTGACCTTGTGCGGGTCCAGCCCGCAGGCGATGTACTGCGCCAGCTGCTCCAGGGTGCGGCGGCGCAGGTCCGCCGGGACCTGGCGCACGGTGATGGCGTGCATGTCCACTATGCAGTAAAAGGCGTTATAGTCGTCTATCATGTCGACCCAGTTCTTGATGGCGCCCATGTATGAGCCCAGGGTGAGGTCGCCGCTGGGCTGGATGCCGGAGAACATTATCTTTCTTTCGTCCAGTTTCTTTTCTTCCATGTCGTTATCCTCGCAGATGTTCTTTGTTGCTTTTGGGCTGGGCCTATTTTAGCACGTTTTTTTGGCCAATACAATACTCCGCCTTGACAAAGTGGCGGGTATAAAATATTATGTGCATGGCGAAAAAAGCTGGAGGAGTGAACGGTAATGAAGGATGAGAAGTGGTTCGCCGAGCTGGAATCGCGCATACCCCGCGGGGAGGTGCGCACGCGCTTCGCGCCCAGCCCCACGGGCTACATGCACGTGGGAAATCTGCGCACGGCGCTCTACACCTATCTCATAGCGCGCAAGAACAAGGGGAAATTCATCCTCCGCATAGAGGATACCGACCAGGAGAGGCTGGTCGAGGGGGCTGTGGACGTCATATACAAGACGCTGGCCGAGTGCGGGCTCACCCACGACGAGGGGCCCGACGTGGGCGGGCCGGTGGGGCCCTATGTGCAGACCGAGCGCCGGGGGCTCTACATGGAGTTCGCCGAGAGGCTGATAGAGCGCGGGCACGCCTACCGCTGCTTCTGCGAGAAGGCCGAGGAGGGCGCGGAGGGGGGCTTTGAAAAGGCCGACGACCCCTGCCGCAACCTGAGCCGGGAGGAGTCCGAGGCCCGGGCTGCCGCGGGCGAGCCGTTCGTGGTGCGGCAGAGGATACCGCACGAGGGCTCGACCACCTTCCACGACGAGATATTCGGCGACATCACCGCGCCCAACGCCGACCTGGACGACCAGGTGCTGATGAAGCGCGACGGGCTGCCCACCTACAACTTCGCCAACGTGATAGACGACCACCTGATGGGCATCACACACGTGGTGAGGGGCACGGAGTACCTCTCCAGCGCGCCCAAGTACAACCTGCTCTACGAGGGCTTCGGCTGGGACGTGCCGCGGTATGTGCACTGCTCGCCGGTGATGCGCGACGCGCACAACAAGATGAGCAAGCGCCACGGCGACCCCAGCTATGAGGACCTGATAGCCCAGGGCTATCTGACGGAGGCCGTGGTGAACTACGTGGCCCTGCTCGGCTGGTCCCCCGGCGGGGAGCGGGAGATATTCTCCCTCAAGGAGCTGGAGGAGGCCTTCGACCTCTCCGGGCTCTCCAAGTCGCCGGCCATATTCGACATCGAGAAGCTGCGCTGGCTCAACGGCGAGTACATCCGCGCGCTCAGCGCGGAGGACTTCAACCGCAGGGCGGAGCCGTACATCCGCCAGGCGGTGAAAAATGCGGCCATTGACAGCGCCGACATAGCCGCGCTTTTGCAGCAGCGCACCGAGGTGCTGACGGAAATCCCGCAGAAGCTGGGCTGCGGCGGGGGGGCGGAGAGCTTCTTCGACCGGCTGCCCGACTACGATGTGGAGCTCTTCGTCAACAAGAAGAGCAAGAGCACGCTGGAGAGCGCGCCGCGCTTCCTGCGCCTGGCCCGCGAGGCCCTGGCGCTCTGCAGCTGGGACGACGAGTCCATACTGGAGGCGCTGAAGGCCGTGGCCGAGGGCGAGGGCGTGAAGAACGCCGCCGTCATGTGGCCCGTGCGCATAGCCGTCTCCGGCACGCAGGTGACGCCGGGCGGGGCGGTGGAGATAACCCGCATACTGGGCCGCGAGGAGGCCCTGCGCCGCATAGACGAGGCGCTGAAAAAGCTCGGAAGCTGAAAAATATGCAGACAGCGGCCGCGCCCATGGGCGCGGCCGCTGTCTTTATCCTCTATTGCCTCACTGGTTGCCGTTGCGGGTCCTGATGATGGACGTGTCGGTCAGGCCAAAGCACTCGACGGTGATGTTGCAGCTGGCGTTCTTGCCGGTGAAGGTGACGGTGCAGGTGTTGCCCTCCACCTGGAGCTCGGCCATCTCGGGGTCGGAGACGGACCAGACCACATTGCCGTCCAGAACCTCGGCGTCGAGGGCGGGCCATATCCCGGCGGTCAGCGTGACGACATTGCCGTCGGCCAGGTTGAAGGTGACGTCCTCGTTCATGGCGCTGCCCGCGTAGTAAATCTCCAGGCTGGTGATGGTGGGCGTGGGCGTCACCGTGGGCGTGGGCGTGGGCGTCGCCGTGGGCGGGGCGGACTCGACCGGCGGCGCGCTGGGCGGCGCGCTCTCGCGCTCGAGGCCGGTGCCGTTGAGGCTGACGGAGACGAGGACGATGACGGCCAGGATGACCGCGGCGACCAGGATGCCGCCGAAGACCATCTGCCATCTTGTATTTACGCTGGCGCGCTGTCCGGCCGGGGTGCCGGGGTTCTCACCCGGCGTGGGGGCGGGGACGCGGTCGCTCTGTTTGATCCTTCGGGTGCCGCAGTAGGGGCAGCGGGCGCGCACGCCGGAAAACTGCCTTCCGCAGCGGCGGCAGATTACACGGGGAATCATTCCCATGGCAGGTCCTCCGTTCTGAGAAAGAGTAAAAAAACTCACAGTAGGATAGCATAATATTACTCTTTCTCAGGCGATTCGTCAAGAGCGGCCTGTCTCTATTTTGATTTGACGGCCGTCGGCGGCGGAGGCGTATATCGTCAGGGGGCCGCCGCCGGGCGCGCGGCAGGCGAATTCGTAGGCCAGCAGCTCCCGGGCGCCCTCGGTCTCCAGCAGCACCAGGCGGGAGGACTCGGCCTCGACGCCCTGCGGGAGGCAGAGCGCGGCGTCCTCCGCGCTCACGCCGGGCCCGGGCAGGGAGCGGGGAGCGTGGTTCATGACGTAGTCCGTGGCGTCGAAGGAACAGATGTCGCCGTTGTCCAGGGCCACGCCCACGCTGACGGCGTCAGGCAGGCAGAGCACGCCGTCCTGCACGGCGGCGAAGGTGACGACCCCGATGTCGCCCGCGCGCACGGAGGAGACGCTCTCCAGGCCGCTCCAGCCGCGGTTGGCCAGGAAGCGCCCGGCGCGCTCGGCGGCGTCGTCCAAATCCAGGGCGGCGGCGCCGGGAGAGCGCGAGCAGCTGAGCGCGAGCACCACGCCGCCGCGCTCGGTGACGGCTATGCTGCGCTCCGTGCCGTCCTCGCCGGAGACCGTGAAGCCGTAGCAGGGCACATCCGTCTCCGAGAGCCCGGCGGAGGTCAGGCGCGTCTGCGGCACGCCGAGGAAGGCGGCGGCCACCGAGCGGGCGTGGGCCTCGCTCACGGCGGAGCTGTCCTGCAGATAGCGGGCCTCGCGCTCCAGGGCGCTGACGGAGTACTCGCCGTCGTACTCCAGGCGGGGGAAGTCCGGCAGGGACTCCTCCAGGGCCCTCAGCTCGGAGCCGACGGTGTCCTCGGAGCCGGCGTCGGCGCCCGAGGCGTACTCGTCCATGTCGAGGCCGCCCTCAGAGTGCTCGGTGAGTATGCGGCCCAGGCCGTCGGCGAGCAGGGAGATTCCCCCGGCGAGCTCCGCCAGCTCTCCCCGGCGCCGGCTGTCCGGCAGGGAGCCGCGGGCGGCCTCGCGGGAGAGATAGAGCAGGTAGTCGCCCGTGCCGTTGATATAGCCGGACATGCGCTCCAGCTCCTGCGTGGAGTAGGGCAGGGAGCTCATGGCGGAGAGCGCCGAGGCGGCGTTGGCGGCGGCGCGCGAGCAGAGCGAGGAGAGCAGGGGGGCGTCCGTGGCATAGAGACACTGCTGCAGCGTCTCGTCCAGCTCGCCCAGGGACATGGCGAATTCGCCCAGGGCGGCGCCGCCGTAGGCGGAGCCGATGCGCCCGGCGCTGAGGCTGTCCTCCCGCTCCGCCAGGGCGAGGGCGGAGGTGCCGATGAGGGCCACGCAGAGCAGGGCGATGACTATGGAAGTGGCAGTGCGGTAATTCTTCATACAAATACACCTCTGCGGCTAGTCTGAGCGGAAAGACCGCGCGTATGTCTGATATTATTTGCCATGCGAAAACAAAAGCGCCCGGGCGGCAATGCCCGGGCGCGATGAGCGGGGAGGGAGGCGTCAATATCTGCCGGCGTAGATGTTGGCCAGCTGCTCGTCCGTGAGCTCGACGTGGTAGAAGAGCGAGAAGAACTCGCGCACCGCGTCGTCCACGTCCACCTGGATGTATTGGGGGTAGATGAGGGCGGAGAGCCAGCGCAGGCCCACGATGCGGTTGGGCCCGGGGGGGCGGTCCACCCAGCTGAAGGGGGCGTTGGGCGTGCCGTATACCCTGCCCTCCTGCACGGCGGTTAGAGTGGCGTAAGCCGGGTCGCTGAGTATGGCATCGGCGGCGCTGGCGCCGGGGATATCGGACTTGGGCTCACCGTTGACCACGATGACGTCGGGGTCCCAGGCCAGGAGCTGCTCGGCGGAAATCTGCACCCGACCGCCGTCGCCCAGCTCGAGGTCGGCCACGTTGACGGCGTTGACCAGCTCGATTATGGCGCCGTGGGAGGAGCCGGCGGGGGCGGTCTCCAGCGAGTCCTCGCCGTTGCCGTAGTACATGCGGACTTTATCCCCCTCCGGGATGTCCATGTTGGCTATGTCGTCCAGGGTGCGCTCGGCGTAGGCGGCCAGCTGCTCCGCCGTATCCTCCACGCCGAAGAGCTCGCCCATGAAGCGGTAGGCCTCCGGGGTGTGGCTCAGCTCGCTGTCCACCACCACGACGGGGATGCCCAGGCTCTCCTGCATGGCGTCCGCGTCGCTGACGACGGCGTCGTTTATGGTGCCCACCATGAAGGCGATGTCGGGGCCCGCGGCGAGGACGGCCTCGTAGTTGATGGCGTCGCCCATGCCGAAGTTGGGCAGCGTCTCGTACTCGTCGAGGATTATGCTCTTCTCCAGGTCGTTGAGCTCGTAGTTCCAGCCCAGCATCCTGTCCGGCACCAGCGTGTAGAGGAAAATGGCGGCCGTGGGGTCGGTGGAGAACGCCTTTTCAATGACGGCGGGCACCTCGACCTCGCGCCCGGCCATGTCGGTGAGGGCGCGCGTGCCCTCGGGCTCGGCTGAGGGCACGGCGCCCTCCCCGGTGGGCGGCTCCTCCGCGGCCTCGCTGGGCGGCGGGGCGGGGCTCTCCCCGGCGGGCTCTGTGCCGCAGCCGGAGAACAGCCCTAGGGCCAGGAATGCGGCCAGCAGCAGCGCGAGCGCGGTCTTTACGTGTTTCATCCTTTCCTTGCCTCCTGTCTTGTGTAATATGTACATGGGCGCGGGCCCAACACATTGACTTGTGGCGCGCTTTGTGGCATAATCCCCATATAGAGGACATGCAGGAAAATACGAATCGCTTTTTATTACAAGTCGAATATAGCACGCTTTTCCTGACAAGTCAAGAGGGAACGGAGGTGGAAAACAGATGGAGAGGGCGTATCTGCGCGAGGAGGCCGCCGCAAGGCGGAAGTACCGGCTGGCGCTGCTGGGGATGCTCTCGGCCCTGGTGCTCTCGGCCCTGCTCTCCTTCTGGATAGGCTATTATCCGCTCTCGCCGGGGGACGTGGTGAGGGCCTTCCTCGCGCGCTTCGGCGTGGAGTCCAGCATGGACAAGAACGCGGTGACTATATTCTGGAATATACGCCTGCCGCGCATACTCTCGGCCGTGTTCATAGGGGCCTCGCTCTCGCTGGCGGGGGCCACCTATCAGGGCATGTTCCGCAACCCGCTGGTGTCGCCGGACATCCTGGGCGTGTCCTCCGGGGCCAGCCTGGGGGCGGCCATCGCCATACTCGCGGGCTCGCCCAACTGGGTGGTGCAGCTGGCGGCCTTCGTGGGCGGGGTGCTGGCGGTGTTCATGTCCTATGTGATAAGCCGCAAGTCGCCGCACTCGCACACGCTGAGCCTGGTGCTCACAGGCTCGATGGTGATGGCGCTGTGCAACGCGGGCGTGACCATGATAAAGTACGTGGCCGACCCCAACGACGTGCTGCAGCAGATAACCTTCTGGCTGATGGGCAGCCTGACCAAGACGGACACGGAGAGCTTCCTCTGGAGCGGGGCGCCGATGGCCCTGGGGATGGCGGTGGTGCTGCTGCTGCGCTGGCGGCTCAACGTGCTTACGCTGGACGAGGAGGAGGCGCGCAGCCTGGGGGTGAACGTGCGCCGCTACCGGCTGATATTCATCGCCGCCTCCACGCTGCTGAGCGCCTCGGCCGTCTGCCTGGGCGGGCTCATAGGCTGGGTGGGGCTGATGGTGCCCCACATGGCCCGCGCCCTGGTGGGCGCGGACTCCGGGCGGCTGCTGCCCGCCTGCGCCATGCTGGGCGGGACCTATCTGGTGCTGATGGACGACCTGGCGCGCTCCTTGCTCTCCATGGAGCTGCCGATAGGCGTGGTGACCAGCATCATGGGAGCGCCGTTTTTCATATACCTCATCCTCAGGAGAAGGGAGGGCTAGGAGTGCTGCTGGAGATAGAGGGCCTCTCGGGGGGATACGGCTCCGGGGACGTGGTGAAGGACGTGAGCTGCTCGGCGGACGCGGGGGAGATACTGTGCCTGGTGGGGCCCAACGGCTGCGGGAAGACCACGCTCTTCCGCCTGCTGCTGGGCATGCTGCAGCAGAGCGCGGGCAGCATACGCATAGACGGGCGCGACACCTCCGCGCTCAGCCAGCGGGAGCTGGCACAGCTGGTGGCCTACATACCGCAGTACCACACGCCGGTGTTCTCCTACACGGTGCTGGATGTGGTGATGATGGGGCGGGCGGCGCACTTCTCGGCCTTCTCCGCGCCCCGCGCCGCCGACAGGGAGGCCGCGTTCGCCGCGCTGGAGAAGCTGCACATAGCCCAACTGGCCAACAAGAGCTACATGTCGCTCAGCGGGGGGCAGAGGCAGATGGCAATCATCGCCCGGGCCATCTGCCAGTCGGCCAGGCTGCTGGTGATGGACGAGCCGGCGGCGAACCTGGACTTCGCCAACCACCAGCGGCTGATGGACGTGGCCGTGGAGCTGGCCGCACGCGGCTACTGCGTGGTGATGAGCACGCACGCGCCGGAGGACCCGGCGTCCATAGGCAGCAGGGTGCTGCTGATGCGCGGCGGGCGGGTGGCCGCCTTTGGCGCGCCGGGGGAGGTCATAACGCCGGAGAACCTGGAGCGCGTCTACGGCATCGAGATGGATGTGGTCACGGTGCGCGACCGCTACGGCAAGGAGAGGACTATCTGCCTGCCGCTCTCCGCGGCGGGAACCAGGGAGGGATAAGATATGGCGGCATTTGAACCTGTGGGCGGCAACGAGAGGGCCAGGGAGCTCTTCGCGGCCATGCTGGACGCGCGCTCCAGCGTGCCATCCGGCGCGCGGGAGACCGCCGCGCGCTGGGACTCGCGCGCGGACGAGTGGGAGCGCTGCGGAGGCGCGCTGCAGACGGAGCACGGCAAGCGTGCGCAGGACGCATCGGAGTTCCTCATAGGCCGCGGCGCGCTGGGGGCGCAGAGCGAGGTGGCGGACATAGGCTGCGGGCCGGGGAGGTTCGTCTGCGAGTTTGCCGGGACGGCGCGTTCCGTTACGGGCTTTGACATCTCGCGGAGGATGACCGAGCTGGGCGCGCAGCGCGCGAGGGAGCTGGGGCTGGAGAACGTCTCCTTTAGGGCGTGCGATTTCCACGCGCTGGACGTGGAGGCGGAGGGCCTCGCGGGGAAGTTCGACCTGGTGTTCAGCTCCATGACGCCGGCGGTGCGCGGCGTGGAGGGGCTGAAAAAGACCATGGCCATGTCCCGCGCCTACTGCTGCCAGATAACCCATGTCTCGAGCGAAAACGAGCTGCAGAGCCGTATCATGCGCGAGGTGTTCTCCCGCGGGCGCGGGGACCCGCGCTACGGCAGCGGGCAGTGGTTCTACGCGCTGTTCAACCTGCTCTTCCTCAGCGGCTACAGCCCGGAGGCCAGCTATTACAACTCGCGGGACGTGCGGCGGGTGAGCGCCGGGGAGGGCTACGCGCGCCACTTCATGGACATGCTGCTGCCGGAGGCCGAGCGCACGGGGGAGAATCTGCGCCGCGTAACGGCCTGGCTGGAGGAGCACGCGGAGGCGGACGGGTTCATCACCGAGCGCAGCGAGACCTGCTATGGCCGGCTGCTCTGGGACGTGCGGGTGCGCTCGCCGCGCACGGAGCTCTTCGGAGGGCTGCTGTGATGACCAGGCACCTGTTCTTCACCGGGGAGAAGGGCGTGGGCAAGTCCACCCTCGTCGAGCTGCTGCTCCGCCGCGCGCGGGGGCGCGTGGGGGGCTTCCGCACCAAGCGCGTCGAGAGCTTGAGGGAGGGCGAGGCCACGGTGCACCTCCTGCGCGCGGACACCGGTGAGCAGCCCTGCGAGGGGAACCTGCTCTTCTCCTGCGCCGCGCCGCAGCCGGACATGGAGAGGCGGTTTGAGGTGCTGGGCCGTGCGGCGCTGCGCGGGAGCGAGGGCTGCGAGCTGGTGCTGATGGACGAGCTGGGGCCGCATGAGGCCGGGGCAACGGACTTCCGGCGCGCGGTGCTGGAGGCGCTGGACGGGCCGGCGCCTGTCCTGGGCGTGCTGCAGAGGGCGGAGCTGGACTTCCTGGAGGGCATAGCCGGCAGGGAGGACGTGCTTGTGCGCGAGGTCACGCGGGAGAACCGGGACGGCCTGGCGGAGACCCTCTCGGCCCTGCCGGAGATGGCGGGCGGGGAGCTGATGGGAGCGGCGCTGCGCGCCCTCTCGGGCGGGTGAACGCCCACGGACGCGAAAAAGCGAAAAAGGCGCCGCCGCGGACATGCCGCGGCGGCGCCTTGACGTCTGTTCACCTGAGGGCCCGGGAGTAGAGCTCGTTGCGGGACCAGCCGCTCTCCGCGGCGGCCTTCTTGGCCGCGTCCTTGAGGGAGAGGCCGCTCTCGCGGTATCTGCGCACCAGCTCCAGGGCCTCGTCCTCGCCCAGGCGGGGGGAGGAGTCCTCCGGCGCGCCGGCGACCACCAGGACGAACTCGCCGCGGGGGGGCTCGGCGGAGAATCGCTCCGCCGCCTCGCCCAGAGGGGTGCGGATGACCTCCTCGTGCAGCTTGGTGAGCTCGCGGCAGAGGGAGACGGGCCGCTCGCCGCCGAGGGCGGCGGCGAGGTCGGCCAGGGTGCGCGCGAGCTTGTGCGGGGCCTCGTAGAACACCATGGCGCGCCGCTCGTCCCTCAGGGAGTCCAGGTGGGCCTGGCGGCTCCGGCCGGAGGTGGAGAGGAAGCCCTCAAAGGTGAAGCGCCCGGCGGGCAGGGCGGAGAGGGCCACGGCGGTGACCACGGCGCTGGGTCCGGGCACGGCGGTGACCTCCACCCCGGCGCGGGCGCAGAGCGCCACCAGCTCCTCTCCGGGGTCGGACACGGCGGGCATGCCGGCGTCCGTCACCAGGGCGCAGCTCTCGCCGGAGACGATGCGCTCGAGGATGCGGTCGCCGCTCTGGTATTTGTTGTGCTCGAAGTAGCTTATGAGCGGCTTCTTGATGCCGAAGTGGTTGAGCAGCCTGAGCGTGACGCGGGTGTCCTCGGCGGCGATGAAGTCCGCCTCCTCCAGCGCGCGCAGCGCGCGGGGGGATATGTCGCCGAGGTTGCCGATGGGCGTGCCCACCAGTGTGAGCTTTCCGGGCATCTATCTCTCCTCCATGTGGTAGATTCTGCGGTATTCCCCGCTCTCGGCGCCGTCGCCATCGCGCAGCAGCAGCGTGGGCTCCACGCGCAGCCCCGGCGCGCCGCCGCGGCGGCCCTCCACCAGCGCCAGCGAGGGGGTGCTGGCGGCCGTGTGCTGCACCAGGCGCAGCCGCTTGGGCTCCATTGACCTGGCGCGCATGCCCTCGAAAATCTCCGCCAGGCGCTCGGGGCGGTGCACCAGGGCCAGGGCGCCGCCGCTCTTCAGCGCCCAGGAGGCCGCGTCGAGCACGTCGGAGAGGGTACACTCCGCCTCCGAGCGGGCCAGGGCCCTGGCGGGGTCGGGCGAGGAGCGGCCGCTCCCGGCGGGGAAATAGGGCGGGTTGCAGACGGCGAGGGAGTACTCCCCCGCGCGCAGCAGCCGGCGGTGGTCGCGTATGTCGCCGTTTATCACCCGGGCGCGCGCGGCAAGGCCGTTGGCGGCGAAGTTGTCCCCGGCGCAGCGCGCGCTGGAGCTGAGCAGCTCCACGCAGTCCATGCGCAGGGAGGGCGCGCGCCACAGCAGCAGCAGCGAGACCGCCCCGCTGCCGCAGCACAGCTCTACGCCCTGACCGCGCCCGGGACGGGCAAAGTCGGCCAGCAGCACGCTGTCCATGCCCAGGGGGAAGCCGCCGCCGGGGTCAAAAATGGGCCCTGAGGGCCAGAGTTCGCAAAAGGCCATCTCGTTCCTCCCGCTGCCGGCCCGCTCCCCGGAACTCCGGGAGAGGGCCGGAGGCTATAAAGATGCCCCGCCGCTCAGATATGTACGGCGGGGCATGTGGGGGACGCCGCTCAGTCCTCGGTGATGGCGTCGGCGGGGCAATTCGCCTTGCAGGTGCCGCAGGCGATGCACTTGTCCTGGTCGATGACGTACTTGTCGTCGCCCATGTCGATGGCCTCGACAGGACAGTTGGCCGCGCAGGTGCCGCAGGAGACGCAATCGTCGGTGATAACGTAAGCCATGTTCTACCCTCCATTCAGAGCGTGATTTGCAGGGCCCTGGAAGGGCCTGTACGGATGTATTCTAACACACCACACGCAAAAATCAATAAGGAATCTGCATTTTTCTCCTCCCTCTCTCCGGCGGGGCAGGTTATATCTTCCGCCGGCGCTGGTAATACTTACATCGTTCGCACGCTTTCACGCGTCGGACGGGCTATCTTATTGTCAGCGAGGAGGAAGGGCTCATGAGAGGAAGCGGAAGATTCACCGAGAGGGCCACGGGGGCCATCGGCGCGGCCAGGGACGCGGCGGCGGCGCTGGGGCACAGCTATGTGGGCACGGAACACCTGCTTCTGGGGGTGGCGGCGGAGACGGAGGGCCTGGGAGCCCGGGTGCTGGAGCGGTACGGCCTGGACACGGCGCGGCTCACCCGGCTGGTGGCCGCCGAGTGCGGGCGCGGCGCGCCGGGGGAGCCGGCTCAGGGCCTGACGCCCAATGCCAGGGCAGTGATAGAGCAGGCCGCCCGGGACGCCAGGCGGCTGGGCCACGGCTATGTGGGCACTGAACACCTGCTGATGGGCGTATTGCGCTCGCCGGAATGCACGGCCTACGGCCTGGTGAGCGGCACCGGCGCGGAGCCGGAGCAGCTGTACGAGGAGATACTCGGCCTCTTCGGCGGACAGCCAGAGGGCGGGCAGCCGGGCAGGCAGACCAGCCGCCAGCAGCCGCTGCGCTATCCGGCCCGGCACGCGGAGACGCGCGTGCTGGACCAGTATGGGCGGGACCTGACGCAGCTGGCCGCCGGAGGGGGCACGGACCCCGTGGTGTGCCGGGACAGGGAGATAAAGCGCGTGATACAGATACTCTCCCGCCGCACCAAGAACAACCCCGTGCTGGTGGGCGAGCCTGGGGTGGGCAAGACCGCCGTGGCCGAGGGCCTGGCCCAGCGGGTGGCGCGCGGCGAGGTGCCGGATTCCCTGCGGGGGATGCGCATAGTGACGCTGGATGTGGCCTCCATGCTGGCGGGCACCAAGTACCGAGGCGACTTCGAGGACCGGGTGAAGGCCGTGATACGCGAGATACGCCGCGCGGGGGATGTGATAGTGTTCATCGACGAGCTGCACACCCTGGTGGGCGCCGGCTCCGCCGAGGGGGCCATAGACGCCTCCAACATAATAAAGCCCGCGCTGGGGCGCGGGGAGATACAGGTGATAGGCGCCACGACGCTGGAGGAGTACCGCAGGCACATAGAGAAGGACGCCGCGCTGGAGCGGAGGTTCCAGCCGGTGAACGTGCCGGAGCCCTCCTGCGAGGAGTGCGTGAAGATGCTCTCCGCGCTGCGCGGCGGGCTGGAGAGCCACCACGCGCTGAGGATATCGGACGAGGCGGTGACGGCCGCCGTGCGGCTCTCCGCGCGCTATATCAACGACCGCTTCCTGCCGGACAAGGCCATAGACCTGCTGGACGAGGCGGCCTCCCGCGTGCGCATGGAGGGCGGCAGGGACCGCGTGGTGGGGCGCGACGACGTGGCCGAGGTGGTCTCAGCCTGGACGGGCATGCCGGCGGCGGCCGTCACCGAGGACGAGGGGCGGCGCCTGCTGCGCCTGGAGGACGCGCTGCACGAGCGCGTGGTGGGCCAGGACGAGGCCGTGACCGCCGTGGCGAGGGCCATAAGGCGCTCGCGCGTGGGCCTGGCGGACCCCAGGCGGCCGGTGGGCAGCTTCCTGTTCCTGGGGCCGTCCGGAGTGGGCAAGACGGAGCTCTGCCGGGCGCTGGCCGGGGCGGTATACGGCGACGAGAAGGCCCTGATAAGGCTGGACATGTCCGAGTACATGGAAAAGCACGCCGTCTCGCGGCTCATAGGCTCGCCCCCGGGCTACGTGGGCTACGACGAGGGCGGGCAGCTCACTGAGCGGGTGCGCCGCCGGCCCTGGAGCGTGGTGCTCTTCGACGAGATAGAGAAGGCGCACGAGGACGTCTACAACCTGCTATTGCAGATAATGGACGACGGCGGGCTGACGGACTCCACGGGCCGGAGGGCGGACTTCCGCAACACGATAGTCGTCATGACCTCCAACGTGGGGGCCAAGGCCATAACCTCCGGCAGGCCCTCCATGGGCTTCGGCGGGGAGCCGGGGGGCTCGGACTCCGCCGTGCGCGCGGCGGTGATGCGCGAGCTGCGCGAGACCTTCCGCCCGGAGTTTTTGAACAGAGTGGACGGCACCATAGTGTTCCGCCGGCTGACGAGGGAGGACGTGAAAAAAATCGCCGCCTCGATGGCGGCGGAGGTGGAGCGGCGCATGGCCGCGCTGGGGGTGGAGTTCAAGGTGACGGACGACGCGCTGGATTTCCTGGCCGACGCGGGCTACGACCCGGACTGCGGCGCCAGGCCGCTGCGCCGGGCGATATGCTCGCAGCTGGAGGACCGGGCGGCGGAGGCGCTGCTCAACGGCGCCCTCTCCGCCGGGGACAGGGCCGAGGCCCGGCCGGGCCCGGAAGGCCTGGAGATAGCGCGCCTCAGCTGAAGTCGGGCAGGGACTCGTCGTGGAACACCCAGTCGCGCACGTGGATGACCTCGTAGCTCTCCGGGCCCGTGCGCACGACCACCTGGGTTATGCCGGCGTTGATGATGTGCCTCTTGCACATCGAGCAGGGCATGGTGTCCGCCAGGAGCTCGTGCGTCTTGGCGTCGCGCCCCACCAGATAGAGCGTGCCGCCCAGCATGTCCCGCCTGGCGGCGGAGATGATGGCGTTGGCCTCAGCGTGCACGCTGCGGCAGAGCTCGTAGCGCTGGCCGGAGGGTATGCCCAGCTCGTCGCGCGTGCAGCGGCCGATGGCCGTGCAGTTCACGCGGCCGCGGGGCGCGCCGTTGTAGCCGGTGGAGAGAATCTCGTCGTTGCGCACGATGATGGCGCCGTACTTCCTCCTCAGGCAGGTGGAGCGGTTGAGCACCGCGTCGGCTATGTCGAGATAGTAGTTCTCCTTGCTGGTCCTGGTCTCCATGGGGCGGCCTCCTTACGGGGAAATGTGGTTTATATTCTAATTTAGCTTTTTGGGGCTTCCAAGTCAAGCGGAAATGTGCTATACTGCCGCGGTATGAAGATAAACTATGCGCTTGAGATGGACAAGGTGACGGCGGCGCTGGAAGGGCGCCGGCCGCGTCTGCTGCTGCACAGCTGCTGCGGGCCCTGCTCGACGGCTGTGCTGGAGACGTTGTGCCCGCACTTCGAGGTGACGCTCTTTTACTACAACCCCAACATCCAGCCGGAGGGGGAGTATGAGCTGCGGCTGGAAAACCAGCTCAAGGTGCTCGGCTCCAGGCCGGAGGTGGGGCTGCTCGGCTGCGATTACGACGCCGGGAGCTACGACGAGGCCGTGAGGGGCCTGGAGGGCGAGAGAGAGGGCGGCGCGCGCTGCACCGTCTGCTTCCGCCTGCGCCTGGAGCGCACGGCCAGGGCGGCCGCGGAGGGCGGCTACGAGTTCTTCTGCTCCACGCTCAGCGTCTCCCCCCACAAGGATGCCGGGAGAATAAACGCCATAGGCCGCGAGCTGGGGGAGATGTATGGCGTGAAGTACTTGCCCAGCGACTTCAAAAAGCGCGACGGCTACAAGCGCAGCATCGAGCTCTCAAAGGAGCTGGGGCTCTACAGGCAGGACTACTGCGGCTGCCTGTACTCGAAAACCGAATGCACTGCGCGGGTTTCCACACCCCGCGAGGCAGATAGCCTGAATCAAAATGGGAGGTAAACTCAAAATGCACATCACGACCAAAAAGCTCGCCTTCGCCGCCGTTGTCGGCGCGGCCTACGCCGCACTGACCATGCTGCTCGCCCCGATATCCTTCGGGCTGGTGCAGTTCCGGGTGGCGGAGGCCTTGTGTATCCTGCCGGCCTTCCTGCCAGCGGCCTCCTGGGGCCTCTGGGCGGGCTGCGCGCTGGTGAACGTCATGTCCGGCTACGGCCTGCCCGACATCGTGTTCGGCTCCCTGGCCACGCTGATGGCCTCGCTGTGCGCCGTGCGCATCTCCCGCGGGCACGGCCCGCTGCTCGGCTGGGGGCGCTGCCTGGCCGTGTGCCTGATGCCGGTCATATGGAACGGGCCCATAGTGGGCGGGGTGATAGCCTGGAGCACGGGCGCCTTCTGGGCGGCCTTCCCCCTCAGCGCGGCGCAGATAGCCGTGGAGGAGGCCGGGGTGATGTTCATCCTGGGGCTGCCGCTGCTGAGGCTGCTGCCGCGCAGCAGCGCGTTCAGGACCGCCCTGGCCAGGGCGGCGTGAGCCTGGGACAACGGAAGAGACGAAAATCAGCCCCGGGGGGGGGGAGAGCTCCCCGGGGCTGATATGGTTGGGGCCTGCTCAGCCGCCGAATATGGCGCGCCGGAGCTCCGGCACGTCGTCTGCCAGCGCGGTGGCGCCGCTGGCTATGAGCTGCTCGCGCGTGCGGAAGCCCCAGGTGACGGAGATGCAGTCGATGTGCGCGGCGGCGGCCGTGTCGATGTCCACCTCGGAGTCGCCCACATAGACGGTGCGAGCGCTCTCGGCGCCCAGCTCGGCCATGGCGGCGAGCACGGTGTCCGGCGCCGGCTTGCGGCGCACGCCGCTCTTCTCGCCCACGGCGGCCTCCACCACGCCGCGGAAGAACTCCTCGGCCAGGGCGGCCGCAGCGGTGTGCGGCTTGTTCGAGACTATGGCGCAGCGGGCCCCCGCGGCTTTGAGCTCCCCCAACAGCTCCATGATGCCGGGATAGGGCGCGGTCTTTACGCGGCTGTGCGCCTCGTAGAAGGCGAGATAGTCGTCGAACAGCTCCTGATAGTGCTCGTAGTCCCGCCCTCCGGGCACGCTCTCGGCTATCAGGTGGCCGGAGCCGTAGCCCAGGCGCGCGCGCATCTGCTCCGGGGTGGCCTCCGGCAGCCCGAAGTCGCGCAGGGCGTGGTTGACGGCGTCGCGCAGGTCGTCGAGCGTGTCCAGCAGCGTGCCGTCGAGATCGAAAATTATGGTGTCGTATTTCATATTTTCTTTATAAACCAAAAAACTGCGCATGTCAACCTTGACAAGCGCTGCTGGGTGTGCTATCATGTAACAGCTTTCGTCTGGAGAAGTACCCAAGAGGCCGAAGGGGCTCCCCTGCTAAGGGAGTAGTCGGTGATGAGCCGAGCGAGGGTTCAAATCCCTCCTTCTCCGCCAGTCGAGTGCCTCGACACGCATTTCGCGCACCGGGGCACTCGTTTTGTTTTACGCCGCGCCCGCGCTGTGAGGGATGTGAACAAAGAGCCGCCGTGTTTTGCACGGCGGCTCTGATAATTGGGCTTGGGCGCGCTCAGGCGGCGGCAGGCTCCTGGGTCTCGTCCTCAGCAGGGGTCTCGTCCTCAGCAGGGGTCTCGTCCTCAGCGGGGGTCTCGTCCTCAGCGGGGGTCTCGTCCTCAACCGGGGCTACAGGGGGCTCGATATCCGCGCCGTCCAGGCGGACCAGCACGGTGGCGCCCATGGCGCGGTTGGCGAAGCCGGCGGGGTCAAAGCGGGTGCTGGACACGCCGCTCAT
>CALWYL010000007.1 GCA_944385765.1 uncultured Oscillospiraceae bacterium | reverse complement strand
CGCATGGCGGAGGCCAATCTGCGCCTGGTGGTCTCCATAGCCAAGCGCTACGTGGGCCGCGGCATGCTCTTCCTCGACCTCATACAGGAGGGCAACCTGGGCCTCATCAAGGCGGTGGACAAGTTCGACTACACCAAGGGCTACAAGTTCTCCACCTACGCCACCTGGTGGATACGCCAGGCGATAACCCGCGCCATCGCCGACCAGGCGAGGACCATACGCATACCCGTGCACATGGTGGAGACCATCAACAAGGTCATCCGCGTCTCCCGCCAGCTCCTGCAGGAGCTGGGGCACGACCCCAGCGCCGAGGAGATTGCCGAGGAGATGGGCATGCCCGTGGACAAGGTGCGCGACATATTGAAGATTGCCCAGGAGCCCGTCAGCCTGGAGACGCCCATAGGCGAGGAGGAGGACAGCCACCTCGGCGACTTCATACCCGACGAGGACGCCAGCGAGCCCAGCGAGGCCGCCAGCTTCTCCCTGCTCAAGGAGCAGCTGATGACCGTGCTCGACACCCTGACCCCGCGAGAGAAAAAGGTGCTTGAGCTGCGCTTCGGCATTGTGGACGGGCGCACCAGGACGCTGGAGGAGGTCGGCAAGGAGTTCAACGTCACGCGCGAGCGCATAAGGCAGATAGAGGCCAAGGCCCTGCGCAAGCTGCGCCACCCCAGCCGCTCCAAAAAGCTGAGGGATTTCCTGAACTGAAAGGACGCTCCCGGACATGCCTTTTAGTGAAGACACACTTGATTTCCTGGCCCTGAACCGGGTGATGAACTCCCGGGAGTGGTTCCGCGAACACCGCGCGGAGTATGAGAAGCTGGTGGTGGAGCCGCTGGCCGAGCTGGTGGAGGACCTCGCGCCGGCCATGGCTGAGATAGACCCCGCCATAGTCTGCCTGCCGCGGGTGGGCAAGAGCATCTCCCGCATCTGGCGCGACACCAGGAGAGGCCGTGAACTGCCCATCTACAGGGACGTGATGTGGATAACCCTGCTGAGGGAGAAGTACGCCGGGCTGCCCAGCTACTGGTTCGAGTTCTCGCCCCGGGCGCTGCGCTGGGGCTGCGGCTGGTATCAGACGCCCCCGGAGGTCATGGGGGCCGCGAGGGAGCTGATACTGTCCGGCGACCAGCACTGGCTGAGAGCGAGGGAGGCCGCCGGGAACAGGCGGTTCGTGCTGGAAAACGAGCTCTACAAGCGCACCCGGCACCCGTATTCGCCGGCGGAGGAGCGCATGTGGCTGGACCAGAAGAGCCTGTGCCTCACGCACAACGAGGAGGGCATCTCCCTGCTCTACTCGCCGGAGCTGGCGGAGCGCGTGGCGGAGGATTTCCGCGCTGTCGCGCCCGTGTACGATTTCTTCATGCGCGCCTGGGAGCGCGCGCCCAAGGAGACCATGAGGCGGTGACGCCGCCCGGGAGGCCGGAAAAGCATATGACGACACTCAAGCGGCGGTTGAATCGCGTGGATTCAACCGCCGCTTGCTGTATTCCGGGGCCTCTGGGCGCTATGATGCGCTTGTAAGCCGGAAGGAGCTGGACTATAATGGCTGAAAAGGGGAGTTGTTCAACATGTTTGATATGGTCAGAATCGGGAAAAACATCGCGCGGCTCAGAAAAGAGGCCGGGCTCACGCAGATGGGGCTGGCTGATGCCATGGGCATCAGCTTCCAGGCGGTCAGCAACTGGGAGAGGGGGCAGACGATGCCCGACATATCTAAATTGCCTCAGCTGGCGGCCATTCTCGGAGTCTCCGTGGATGGACTTCTTGGGGCAGAGGAGGCAGGGATGGTAGAGCGGGCCATGGACGCGGAGAAGGCGCCGCTCTCCGTGGGAGAGCTGGCGGACATAGCGCCTCTGCTGCCGCCGGAGGAGGCCAGGCGCAACTTTGAGCGCACACGGGAGCAGACGGAGCGCGCGGGCGGGAGCATAGACCTGAGGCAGCTGGAGGAGCTGGCGCCATTCCTGGACGAGGAGGACCTGGGGGCGCTGGCGCTGTCCGCCGTGGAATCCGGCTGTGAGCTGGACGAGATAGCCCGCCTGGCTCCGTTCATGGCTGAGGAGGACGTGGGCAGGGCGGTGTGCCGCGCGCTGGAGCTGGGCGCCGATCCCGGAGACCTGGCCGCCCTGGCGCCGTTCATGGACGAGGAGGACGTGGGCGCGGCGGCGCGCGCCGCAATTGACGGGGGCGGGGTGCCGGGAGATATAGCCGCCCTGGCGCCGTTCATGGCGGAGGAGGACGTGGGCGCGCTGGCCAGGACTTTCATAAAACGCGGGGGAGACTCGGCGGAGCTGGCGGCCATCGCGCCGTTCATGGACAGGGGAGACCTGGGAGACATAGTGCTCAGCCACGTGGTGAACAAGAGCGGCGGCGACTCGCTGGCCGGACTGATGCCGTTCATACGGGGGAAGAGGAGGGGGAAGAGCGGCGAGCGGGGGAGACAGAAATAACAGGCTCCGGCGGATATGAAAAACGGGCTCTCCGTGGGGGGAGAGCCCGCTTTTTTGTTGGGGGTCAGTCCTTGCTGTCGATTATCAGGCCGTAGCCGCCGTTCTTGCGGCGGTAGACCACGCTGAAGGCGTCGCGCTCGTCGGCGTTGCGGAACACGAAGAACTCGTGCTCCAGGAGGTTCATCTGCAGGATGGCCTCCTCCACGCTCATGGGAGCGATGTAGAACTTCTTGTTGCGGACGACTTTGAACTCCTCTTCCCCGGCGTCCTCGGCGGGGACATTGAAGGGTTTGATCTCACGCTCTATCGCACCGTCGCGCAGCCGTTTTTCCAGGCGCGTCTTGTTCTTGCGTATCTGCCTCTCGATGCTCGCCACAGCGGAGTCGATGGAGGCGTACATGTCGCTGGTGAGTTCGCTGACACGGTAGAACATGCCGCTGTTCTTGATGGTGACCTCGGCGCGGAAGCGGCCGCGCTCGGTGCTGAACGTCACATAGGCGTCGCTCTCCGAGCGGAAGAGGCGGTCAATCTTGCCAATCTTCTTCTCGGCATAGGCGCGCAAATCCTCGGAGGCATCCATCTTCTTTTCCGTGAACGTGAACTTCATTGGTTTCACTCCTTCCGGCATATGATCAGTATCGCCAATTACATAATAACACAGTCCGGACGAAAAAAGAAGTATTTTTCGTAAATTTTATGTATAAATCGTGCATCCCGGCAGGGCGGAACTGAGTGCCCGGAGGTCCGCGCGTGAGATCCCCGTGTCGGACAGATCAAGATATTCCAAAGACCGCAGCCCGGCGAGGGCGGAGAAGTCCTCTATCTCGCAGCCGGACAGATTGAGCGTGCTGAGCTTGGGCAGGGCCGCCAGGACGGCCGTGTCGGTCACGGCGGTGCCGCTGAGGTTGAGGGACTCCAGGCCGCTGAGCATTCCCACGGCGTCGATGTCGCTGAGCCGCGGGTTGTCGGAGAGGTCGAGGGAGACCAGGGCGCTCAGAGCCTGCAGCTCGTCCACGTCGGTCAATCCGCAGTCGGAGAGGAAGAGCTCGATGAGCCCGGTCATCTGCCCGAGGCCGCTGATGTCCAGCCCGGGGTTGCGCGAGAGATCCAGCCTCTCGAGCTGGGTGAGGCGCTCTATGCCCTCGAGGGAGAGCACGTTGCTGCCGGAGGCGTCGGCTATGGCGGTGCCGGGGTCAAACTCGGCGTCGCCCAGGCGCACGCTGAGCAGCTCCTCACTGTAGAGCAGCTCGCAGTCCGGCAGCGCGGCGGCGAAGGCCTCGATGCCGCCTGCGCTGAGCTCCGGGTTCTCCTCAGCGTTCAGCGAGCGCAGGGAGGAGAGGGCGGAGAGCGAGCCGAGAGCTGCGTCGTCCAGCCCCGTGGCGCTGAGGTCCAGCTGCTCCAGTTTGGCGAGGCCCAGCAGGGGGCTGAAGCTGCCCAGCTCACAGCCGGACAGGCTGAGGCTCCTGAGAGCGGCGAGGTCCGTGAGGGCGGCGATGCTGGTGATGGGGTTTTTAGAGGCGTCAAGCTTCTCCAGCGTTGTCAGGGACATCAGCGGGGAGAGGCTGGAGACGCGGTTTTCGGATATGTCGAGGCTCTTGAGCGCGGCGAGGCCCACCAGGGGCGAGAGGTCCTCCAGCTTGTTGCCGGAGAGGTCCAGCGTCTCCAGCGCCTCGCAGTAGGCGAGGTCGGAGATGTCGTCTATGCCCAGGCCGGAGAGGTCGAGCTCGGTGACGTCGGACTTGAAAGTGACTCCCCCGAGGGTTATCTCGCGCACCTCCGTCACCGGCTCGTCGGATATCACGGCGCATTGGGGCAGGGCCTCCTGCAGCTCCTCCAGCTCCACGTCGCCTATCTCCATGCCGGAGATGTCCAGCGTGGTGAGCCCGGAGAGGGAGTGCAGCGGGGTGAAGTCCCCCACCTGGTTGCCGTCCAGGTACAGCGTGCGCAGGGAGCCGAGGGCGGCGAGGGCGGAGACGTCGGAGATGTTGTTGTCGCTGAGGGTGAGGGAGGTGAGGCCGGTGAGGGCCGAGAGGGGCGAGATGTCGGATATGGCGCAGTCGGTGAGGCTGAGCACGCGCAGATTGGGCAGGGAGGCTATGGCCTGCATGTCGGCGTGGGTCAGCGCGGTGCCGGATATGGCCAGGCTGTCCGAGCCGGGGTCCACGCTCTGGCCGCCTATGGTCAGCTGCCCGTCGGCCTCCTGGGCGGAGCGGTACTGCGCCAGCAGCGCCTCGGCCTGCTCCCCGCTGTGCGTGAGCAGCCAGGCCTCCAGCGCGCTGACGGCGGCGTCGGTGTCGCCCAGAGCGGCGTGGCAGCGGGCGAGCAGCACGGCGGCCTCCTCCGTGTTCTCCGCGCGCACGGCCTCCTCCAGGGCGGAGATGGCGCCCCGGTAGTCGCCGGCGATGTAGAGCTCCATGGCGCTGTTGAAGTTCTCCTCGTAATTGGCGCTGCCGCCCCCGCCCAGGAGCACCACCAGCGCCACGGCTATTATGGCCACGGCCGCCAGCGCAGCCAGGGCTATGTAGATGTACTTGCGCCTGTCGGGGCGGTAATCGGCGCGCTCCCTCTCCTGGGGAGGGCGCTGCGGGGGAGGGGTGCCGCCCTGGCGGCGCGGCTGCTGGGGGCCGTGCTCATGGCGCTGCTCCGCGGGGCGCTGCTGGGGCTGCACGGGCCGCCGCTGGGGCTGCGGGGCGCCGCCCTGCGCCGCGGGTTGGGGCGGGCGGCGGTATGGCGATTCCTGCCGGGGGCGGCTCTGCCCCTGGGCGGAGGGCGCGTCAGAGCGCAGCGGCCGGCGGGGAGCCTGCTCGCCCGGACGGGGCTGCTGGGGATGCGCGGCGCGGCGCGGCAGGGGCTGGGCGTCCTTGTATACCGGGAGGTCCGCGGTCACGTCGGCGGCCATGAAGCGCCGGGTCTCCTCGCCGGCGCCCTGGGGCACGGCGGCGGACGCCGGGGCAGAGGGCGCGCCGTCGGCGCCGACGTCCTGCTCTATGAAGCGGCGGAGCTCGGCCGCCAGACCGTCAAAGTCCGGACGGCCGGCAGAGGAAGAGCCCTCGCCGTGCCCCTCGCCGGAGAACTCATCCATGTGCTCGGCCATGTAGCGCCTGGTCTCGGCGCCGAGGTCCTCAAATTCGTTGAACGAGCTGTTGTTGGTGTTGCTGCTTTCCATCTTGTCCTCCATGCCGGGCGTCAGAAGGCCCAGCCCCCGTCTCTGAAGAGCTGCACGCGCTCGCCGGAGGCGGTGACGCCCACGACGCTGAGGTCGGCGGAGCCAATCATGAAGTCCTCGTGTACCATGGAGTCGTTCACACCCATGGCGCGCAGTTCCCCGAGAGTGTACTTGTCAAAATCGCGGATATTGCTGGAATAGCCCCTGCCGAGCGCCAGGTGGCAGGCGGCGTTCTCGTCGAAGAGCGTGTTGTAGAACATGAGGCCGCTGTTGCGTATGGGGCTGTCATAGGGCACCAGGGCGCACTCGCCGAGCATGGCGGAGCCCTCGTCCATCTCTATGAGCTGCCTGAGGGCGGATTCGTTCTTGGCCGCGTGCACCTCCACGGCACGGCCGTTTTCAAAGCGGACGCTGAAGTCCTCTATCAGCACGCCCTGGAAGGAGAGAGGGCGCGTGGCGTAGACGATGCCCTCTGCCTCGCCGGCCCTGGGGGTGATGAACACCTCCTCGCTGGGGATGTTGGGGTTGGTGAGCACGCCGTTTATCTTTATGCGCTCGCCGCCGCCGATGAACTGGGCCTGGGGGATGAGGCCCACGCGCAGGTCGGTGCCGTTGGCGGAGCTGTACTCCAGGGCCACCAGGCCCAGGGAGTTGAGGTGCTCGCAGCGGGAGGCCAGGTACTCGTCGTGCTCCACCCAGTTGGCGATGGGATCGCCCTCCAGGGCGCGGGAGCAGGAGAGTATGGCCTCCCAGAGAGCCTCCACCGCCCGGCCGCGGGACAGCTGGGGGAAGACCTTCTTCGCCCACTTCACGCCGGGCACGGCGGCGATGCACCACTGCTCGCGGTTCTCCCTCGCGTCGATGTAGGGCTTGAGCTTCGCGTAGCGCGACTGCATGGCCTTGGCGTATTTGGCCTGGTTGATGCCGTCGAGGCCGTCGGGGTCATCGCTGATGATGTGGATGCGGGCGGGCAGGGCCTCCGCCTGCCAGCGCTGCTTCTCCTCCTCCCAGGCCTTGACCTCGCCCAGCTTTTTGAGGCTCTTGTGGCGGACGCTGAGCCGGGTGAGCGGCTGGTGGCGCCACTCGACCTCCACCTCGGCGGCCCCGGCCCTGTAGCACTCGTCCACCACCGTCTCCACGAACTCCGGCTGGTCGAGCCCGGCGTAGACCATGACGCTCTGACCCTTCTGCACGTTGGCGCCGGTGCGGACGATGAGGCGGGCGTAATTCCTGAGTATGGTTTTTTTCATATTGGTCACCTTCAATTAATCAAAACTTTAATTAAGTTGATATGGCTCGCTTTTTGTGATATCATATTCGTCGCGCCGGGGAGGGCGCTGTATCAAATATGATACCACACTTTCCGGCGTATGTAAATCTCCGCAGAAGCCATCTGCGGGAAAGGAAGTATAACATGAACAACAGCGAAAAAACTATGGAAAAGCTGGTCGCCCTCTGCAAGAACCGCGGTTTTGTCTACTCGGGCAGCGAGATATACGGCGGGCTGGCCAACAGCTGGGACTACGGCCCGCTGGGAGTGGAGCTCAAGAACAACATCAAGAGGGCCTGGTGGAAGAAATTCGTGCAGGAGAACCCCCACAATGTGGGACTCGACTCCGCCATCCTGATGAACCCGCAGGTCTGGGTGGCATCCGGCCATGTCACGACCTTCAACGACCCGCTGATAGACTGCAAGGCCTGCAAGATGCGCCACAGGGCCGACAAGCTGATAGAGGACTGGCTCGCCGAGAACCCCGTGGAGGGCGTGAGCGTGGAGGCCATGACCAACGAGGAGATGGTGGCCTTCATCCGCGAGCACTCCATACCCTGCCCGGGCTGCGGCAAGAGCGACTTTACGGATATACGCAAGTTCAATTTGATGTTCAAGACCCATCAGGGCGTGACCGAGGACACGGCCAGCGAGGTCTATCTGCGTCCGGAGACGGCGCAGGGCATATTCGTCAACTTCAAAAACATCCAGCGCACCACCAGGCGGAAGATACCCTTCGGCGTCTGCCAGGTGGGCAAGAGCTTCCGCAATGAAATTACCCCGGGCAATTTCATATTCAGGATACGCGAGTTCGAGCAGATGGAGCTGGAGTTCTTCTGCGAGCCGGGCACCGACCTGGAGTGGTTCAACTACTGGCGCAGCTTCTGCCGCGACTGGCTGGTGGGCCTGGGCATGAAGGAGGAGAACCTCCGCCTGCGCGACCACGAACCCGAGGAGCTCTCCTTCTACTCCAAAGCGACGACGGACTTTGAGTATTTGTTCCCCTTTGGCTGGGGCGAGCTCTGGGGCATCGCCGACAGGACGGACTACGACCTCACGCAGCACCAGGAGCACTCCGGCCAGGACCTGAGCTATTTCGACCAGGAGAAGGGCGAGCACTATGTGCCCTATGTGGTGGAGCCCTCGCTGGGCGCCGACCGCGTGACCCTGGCCTTCCTGGCCGACGCCTACGACGAGGAGGTCGTGGACGAGGCCAAGGGCGACACCCGCGTGGTGCTGCACCTGCACCCGGCCCTGGCGCCCATGAAGGTGGCCGTGCTGCCGCTCTCCAAGAAGGAGGTACTCGCCGGGCCGGCGAAGGAGCTCTACGCCGAGCTCTCCAAGCACTTCATGTGCGACTACGACGACACGGGCTCCATCGGCAAGCGCTACCGCCGGCAGGACGAGATAGGCACGCCGTTCTGCGTCACGGTGGACTTCAACACCGTGGGCGACGACAAGACCGAGGCCGACCACTGCGTCACGGTCCGCGAGCGCGACAGCATGCAGCAGGTGCGCCTGCCCATGGCGGAGCTGAAGGACTACCTGGCCGGGAAGCTCGCCTACTGAGAAAATGTCTCTGCCGCGCGATGGGGCGGGGCGGCGGGAGTATCTCCCGCTGCTCTCCGCCGCGGCGAGCTGCGCCTTTGCGGTGGTGCTCGCCTTTGCTTTGGAGCTCGTGGACACGCAGAGCTGGGGGAGGGCCCTGGCATACGCCCTGGGCTGCACGCCGGAGGCGCTGGCCACGGAGCTCTTCCTGGCCCTGCTCGTCTGCGCGCTGGGGTGCCTGGCGCGCAGCCTGTTCGTCTCCGGGCTGGTAACGGCCCTGGCGGCCATGGGGCTCATATTCGCCAACTACTACAAGACGCTAATCACCTCCACCCCGCTCTACGTCTCCGACCTCTCGTTGGTGACGCGCATCGGGGGGATAATGGAGCTCAACAGCGCCTCCATAAGCGTGTCGCTGCAGAGCGCGGCGGCCATAGCGCTGGTGCTGGCGGCGCTCGCGGGGCTGTTTTTCGCCTCGCGCGCGCTGAGGATGGGCTGGCGCGGCTCCCTGGGCACGGCCCTGGCGGCGGTGGCGCTCTTTGCCTGCCTCTACTGCGTGCCCGGCTGGGCCGAGGGCTGGTTTTACGCCCCGGCGGGCGCGGGGCGCACGGGCGGCACGGCCTATTCCCAGGCCTATGTCAACGCCCGCTGCGGACCGCTGCTGGGCCTCTGGCGGACGGTGATACTCAGCGGAGAGCTGCCGTCGGAGCCGGAGCCGGACGAGCCGGCGGAGCCCTCCGACACCAGGACGCCGGAGGAGAGGCTGATAGACGACGCGGAGGACTTCGCCCTGGCGTACGAGCCGGTGACCGGGGGGGAGGAGGCGCCGAACGTCATATTCGTGCTCTCCGAGTCCTTCTTCGACGTGACGGAGCTGCCGGGGGTGGAGTTTGAGAGCGACCCGGTGGCGGATTTCCACGCCGCCTGCGCCGAGGGTGTCTCCGGCAAATTCTACACGCACACGCTGGGCTATGGCACCTCGAACATCGAGCTCGAGGTGATGACGGGCATAAACAGCCGCTTCTTCCCCAATGACGAGATGATATACGAGTGGGACGCCGAGAGGCTCACGCGCGTGAAGAGCGTGCCGCAGCTGTTCGCGGACGCGGGCTACTACACCGGCTATGTCCACACCTTCAACGACGACATATATAACCGCACGCCGCTTTACACCCAGCTGGGCTTTGACGAGATGTTCTTCTCCGGCGACTTCGCGCAGATAGACCCCGAGGCCGCGGCGGCACCCGACTACTGGGCCTACATGTGGTACAAATTGTCGGGGGATTTCTACTCGGACGACTATCTCGCCGACATCATCATAGACCTCTATGAGCGGGAGACGGACGACGCGCCCGTGTTCATCTGGGGCATAACGATGGAAAACCACACGCCGTACACGGCGGAGAAATACGACGCCTATCACTGGGAGTACGAGAGCCCGCTCTCCGACGACGCCGAGGGCGTGCTCAACTCGCTGGTGGAGGGCACGGCCAACGCCTCCGCCGCCCTGGGAAAGCTGACGGAGTACTTCTCACAGTGTGAGGAGCCGACTGTGATTGTCTTTTTCGGCGACCACAGGCCGGGACTGCCGCTGGACGGGGGCAGCAGCACCATGTACAGCGAGCTGGGGATGTGCCCGCTAAACGCCGCCGACTGGACGCCGGAGGACTGCCGGCTGATGTACGCCACGGACTACGTTATCTGGTCGAACGACGAGAGCTACCTGCCCGCCGCGGCCGGCACCAGGCGGGATACCTCGTCCACCACGCTGGGCCTGGCGGGGCTGAACGCCGCCTCCATAGAGCTGGACTCCTGGTGGAGCCTCTGCGGCGCGCTCAGCGAGACCTACACGGCCTGGCAGTGGCAGTATTTCGTCTCCCTGGACGGCGAGGCGGCCGCCATGCCGGACGGGCTGCTGGACGAGAGGGGCATGCGCCTCATAGAGGTGGAGAGGCAGCTGGTGCAGGGCGAGTTCTTCGACGCGGAGGGGCCGGACTTCGCAGACGTCCTGCCGGATAGAGACAGAGAGAGCATAGAAGAGAGTCAAATTTTAGAGGAGAACAGGGTGATACAATGAAGGATGGTTTTCTTAAAGTCGCCGCGGCCGCGCCTGAGATAAAGGTGGCGGACCCGGCGTACAACGCCGGAAAGGTGATAGAGAAGATAAGAGAGGCGGAAGCCCTGGGCGTGAAGCTGCTGGTGTTCCCCGAGCTCGTGCTCACGGGCTGCACCTGCGGCCACCTTTACTTCCAGCGCTTCCTGACCGACGCGGCCATGGAAGGCCTCAAGCGCGTCGCCATGGCGACGCAAGGCCTCAAGCGCGTCGCCATGGCGACCGAGGGCAGCGACATGCTCGTCGTCGTCGGCCTGCCGCTGGCCCTGCGCGGGAAGCTCTATTCCGCCGCCGCCGTGCTCTGCGGCGGTGAGATCATGGGCTTCACCGCCCGCAGGAATGTGCGCGGCACGATCTTCTCCGCGCCGGAGCCGGGCGAGGTCCTGGACATGGACCTCGACGGCGCCTACTACTACCTCGAGGGCGAGGCGCTCTTCACCGCGGACGACTCCGTGCCCGGCCTCGCCGTGGGCGTGACCTTCGCCGCCGACCGGCGTCTGCCCCTCTCCCCCGCCGCCGCGCTCTGCGCCGCCGGTGCGACGCTTATCGCCGAGCTGAGCGACGAGCCCATGAGCGTGCAGTCAAAGCGCGAGACCCTCGCGGCCCTGACGGTGGACACGAAGCGCCTGCACTGCGGCTGCGTCTCCGCCGCGCCCGGCAAGGGCGAGAGCAGCACGGACAAGAGCTACTACGGCCTCTGCGCCGTGGTGGACGACGGCGAGACGCTTTCCGTGAGCGAGGAGGGCTGCGGCATGGCCCTGAGCGAGTTCGACGTCTTCAACCTCAACGACGCGCGCATGCGCGAGCAGACCTACGCCGGCGCGCCGCGCGCGCCCATCTCCCGCTATGGCTGGGATCTCAAGCGCGCCGACACCGAGCTCACCCGCCGCGTGAAGCGCGAGCCCTTCGTGCCCGACGAGGGGATAGCCGAGTTTGCCGAGCGCTGCCTGACCATCCAGGCCACCGGACTCATCAAGCGCATGCAGTATACGGGCTGCTGGAGGCCGGTGATAGGCGTCAGCGGCGGCGTGGACTCCACCCTGGTCATGCTGGCCTGCGCCCGCGCCATGGACATCTGCGGCCTGCCGAGGCACAACATCGTGGCCATCACCATGCCCTGCTTCGGCACCACCGACCGCACGAAGAACAACGCCATCACGATTGCCGAGCGCCTGGGCGCGGAGCTGCGCGTGATACCCATAGGGGAGAGCGTGAAAAAACACTTTGAGACCATCGGGCACGACTTCAACGACCACAGCGTGGTATTTGAAAACGCGCAGGCCCGTGAGCGCACCATGGTGCTGCTGGACGTGGCCAACAAGGTGGGCGGCCTCGACGTGGGCACCAAGGACCTCAGCGAGCAGGCCGACGGCTGGTGCACCTATAACGGCGACCAGATATCCAACTACGACATCAACGCCGGGCTCACCAAGACCATGGTGCGCGCGGTGGTGAAGCACATAGCCGACACCACGGACGACGCCGAGCTGGCGGAGGCGCTGAACGACATCTGGGACACCCCGGTGACGCCCGAGCTCCTGCCCATAGGGGACGAGGGGGAGCTGCTGCAGAAGAGCGAGGACTCCGTGGGCCCCTACATCCTGCAGGACTTCTTCCTCTATCACATGGTCATGCGCGGCGGCAGCCCGTCCAAGGTGCTGCGCCTGGCGGAGCTGGCCTTCGAGGGCGAATTCGACAGGCCCACGCTGATACACTGGCTGAGGAGCTATTGCCGCCGCTTCTTTGTGCAGCAGTTCAAGCGCAGCGCCTCGGCGGACGGGCCCGCAGCCATGGGCTTCACCCTCAGCCCCCGCGACGGGCACAAGATGCCCTCCGACGCCAGCAACGCCCTCTGGCTGGACCAGGTGGACCTGCTCTGAGAATACTATAGAGAAAAAGGACAGCGCAAGCTGTCCTTTTTTGCATTTAAGGGCCTACCCCGGGGAACCGAAAATATGTACGGGTTTTAAATGTCAATTCCGATTACGTATATGGGAACCTGTATCGCGCTTTTAAAATAAGGCAGGTATTTTTCTACTTTTTCAAAATTAAGAGATCCGTCCCAATTGTGGCCGTATTGCTGGGACAGGAATCTCTGCATGGTTTTGGTGGTCGTAATGTAAACGCCGAAATCGATGAGATCCAGATTTGAATAGGAGGCCATCTGAAACTTTAGCAGGTCGGTTCCCAAAAATGATGCGTGCCCAAATTGAACTTCAACAGCTATTTTGCTCTTTTGAAAATCGAATTTGCTGTATGCTTTCATATCAGGCGATACACGCGGCTGCCCTTCCCAACCCTTTTCCAAGAATAGATTATTGAGAATTTTGTTGAACTCTTTGCGGCTCAGCCTGGAAAGATCGCTGCAAGCGGAGTAAAGGATCTGCTCGATTTCTGACTTCTGCGCCAGGCGGCTATTGAAGAGCTCTTCTGCAAAGCGGAAAGAATACTTTTTGAGGCGCACGGCCATACTCAATCATCTCCCGTATAATATGTCTGTGTATATCCATATATGTGTTGCGCAGCTAAAGGCCAGGCGAAGATAAAAGAAAATGGGTAAGTCCCGGTGAGACTTACCCATGGTCGGAGTGGCGAGACTTGAACTCGCGGCCTCATGGTCCCGAACCATGCGCGCTACCATCTGCGCTACACCCCGTTGACAGCTTTCTTATTATATTTGTTTTGTCCCCGCTTGTCAAGAAATACTTTGGGAATATGTATAAGCCGGGGCCGGGGCAAATATAATTCCTACATGAGAACGGGAAATCAGCACAATCAGTGGTTAGTCAAGCTCTGCCTGGCGGGGGCGCTCTTCGTCGCGCTCACGGCGGTGAAGCTTTTATTGCCCGCGCAGACGGCGCAGATGAGGGCGCAGCTGCGGGAGGCCATAAGCCGTGACACGGACTACATGGCGGTTTTTGCCCGCCTGGGGGAGAGAATGGCCGGGGGAGAGGACGCGGTGGAGGCCCTGTCCCGGCTTGCCCTGGGGGCGGACGGGCTGGCGCCGGCCGGCACGCCCGAACCACAGCGCGGGGAGACGGACGGCGCGGACGCCCAGGGCGCACCGGACGACGCCGCAGAGGACGAGCCCGCGGAGGAGAGCGCGCCTGTGGAGAGCGCCCAAATTGAGAGCGAGCCGCCGGAGGAGAGCGTGCTGCCGGAGGAGAGCGCCGGACCGGCGGAGAGCGAGCCGGAGCCGACGGAGACCCCGGCGGCGGTGGCCGCCTTCCTGGAGAGCCAGGCGGAGTTCGCCGACTACGCGCTGCCGGCGAGCGTGACCTACGAGATGCCGGAGCTGCCCTTTGACTACGTGAGCCCGGTGGAGGGCTACACCTCCTCCGGCTTCGGCTACAGGCTGCACCCGCTGGAGGGGGATGTCAAATTCCACTACGGGACGGACTTCGCGGCCTGGACCGGGACGGACATCCTGGCCTTTGCCGACGGCACGGTGGGCATGGCCGGCTGGGACGCGGGATTCGGGAACTACCTCATCATAAACCACGCCGACGGCTGGAGGACGCTGTACGCGCACTGCAGCAAACTGCTTGTGGCGGCGGGGGAGAGCGTGACCAAGGGGCAGCGCGTCGCCCTGGTGGGCGGCACCGGTCAGGTGACCGGGCCGCATCTGCACCTGGAGCTCACCTGCGACGGGCTATACTACAATCCGGAGTTTTATCTGGCATGAGGATGGGAAAAAACGTGAAGATAGAGTTCAGCGCCGGGGCGGCGCTGCTGCTGGGGGCGCTGTATTTCGTCCTCGACTGGGACGGGCTGGGCGCGCTGCTGCTGGCGGCCGCCGCCCATGAGGCGGGGCACTTCGCCGCTTTGCGCCTCACGGGGGGACGGGTCAGCGGCGTGAGGGCCGACGTCTGCGGAGCGGTGATAGAGCGGCGGGGGGCCGTATCCCTGTGGGGAGAGGTGTTCTGCGCGGCGGCGGGGCCGCTGGCGGGGGGGCTGTATGCGCTGCTTGTCTCGCGGCTGGGCCTGGCGCTCTCCAGCGAGCTGCTCACCGTCTCGGCGGGCATGAGCCTGGTGCTTTCGGTGTTCAACCTGATACCGGCCCCGCCGCTGGACGGAGGGCGCATAGCCGGGGAGCTGCTGAGCCGCCGCGCCGCGGACGCGCTCGCGCTGGCCGCTTCGGGACTGGTGCTGGCGGCGGGGCTGGTGGCCGTGGCCCGGGGCCGGGGGGCGGCGCTGCTGTGCGCGGGGGCATATCTCTGCCTCCAGCGGGCCAGGGAGAGCTGAAAATCCCCGGGCGCGCCAATGGGCGCGCCCGGGGACGGCTTTTTTAAAACAGGGGGGCGAAGAGGCGCAGCAGGCTCTGGCCCACCTTCTGCGGCAGGGGACGCTTGCTGTTCAGCTCGCTGGTTATCTCCACGCACTTGGGGAGCGTGCGCTCGAAGGCCTCGGACATCTGCTCCACGGCGCGCGTGCGGTACATCCACACGGCGCACTCGTGGTGCAGGTAGAGACTGCGGTAATCCAGGTTGATGGTGCCGCAGATGCCGTACTTGCCGTCGCAGACCATGGTCTTGCTGTGGATGAAGCCGGGGGTGTACTCGTATATGCGCACACCGGCGCGCAGCAGCGGGCCGTAGTATGAGCGGGTGACCGCGTGGACATACCACTTGTCGGGCACGCCCGGGGTAATCATGCGCACGTCCACGCCGCACTTGGCGGCGCTCTCCAGCGCGCCGCTGAGCTCGTTGTCTATCACCAGATAGGGCGTGCAGATGCAGATGCTGCGGCGGGCCTGGGAAATCATGTTTATGTAGGCCGTCTCGCCGACGGCCTCCTCGTCCATCGGCGTGTCCGAGTAGGGCTGGACGAAGCCGGCGCCCTCCAGACCGTCAAAGGCGCCGGCGGAGGGCAGGAATGAGGCGGGGTCGTCCCTGTCGCCGCGCAGATAGCACCACATGGAGAGGAACATCAGGGTGAAGCTGTAGGCGGCGGGGCCGTGGACCATCACGCCGCAGTCCAGCCAGTGGCCGAAGCGCACGACCTGATTGATGTACTCGTCGGCCAGGTTCACGCCGCCGGTGAAGGCCACCTCGCCGTCGATGACGCATATTTTCCGGTGGTCGCGGTTGTTTATGGTGCCGGTGAGCACCGGCTGCAGGCGGTGGAAGGTGCAGCACTTGATGCCCGCGCTCTCCATCTGGCGGTAATAGTGGTTGGGCAGAGTGATTATGCAGCCCATGTCGTCGTAGATGAAGCGCACGTCCAGCCCCTCGAGGGCCTTCTGCCTGAGGACCTCCAGTATGGAGTCCCACATCACACCGGGCTCCACTATGTAGTACTCGAGGAAGATATAGCGCCTGGCGCCGCGCAGTTTTTCCAGCATGGCCTCGTGCAGCTTCTCCCCGGGGGAGAAGAACTGGGTGTCGGTGCCCCTGAACAGGGGGGCGAAGGCCGAGTGCTCCAGGTAATACGACTGCTTCCCGGCGGAGGGGTTCTCCCGCGCGAGCTCGGAGCTGCTGCTCTGCATGCCGGATATGCTGAGCTTGTAGCGGTGGAGCAGCCCGGCGAAGCGCTCGCGGCTGCGCTCGGGCAGGGGCTTTTTGGCGAAGAGGACGTAGAGCGCGATGCCGAAGATGGGGAGGAAGGCGATGGGCAGTATCCACGCTATCTTGAAGGCCGAGCTGATGTCCTGGTTGATGATGTAGATTATGGCCGCGGCGGACAAGACCACCGAGACGGCCTGGAACACGGCGTAGTTGTTGTCGAAATACACCAGGGCGGCGAAGATGACGCCGGCCTGCACCAGCATGAGGAATATGACGACGGTAAGCCGGGAGAATATGAATCTGAGGAGCCTGGACATGTTTTTCCTCCTTGGGGCTCAAATCTGCTCTAGGCGTTCGACTATGGTGCCGAAGACGCGGTAGAAGGTCTCCAAATCCTCGGCGGAGAGTCCGGAGGCCACGCGCTCCAGCTTGTCGTCCACGATGCCTATCATGGCTGTGGCGGCGGCGCGGCCCTCGTCCGTCAGGCGCAGCCGTCCGCGGTAGCGGCGCTGGACTTCCCGGCCGGGCCCCTCGATGAGCCCGTGCTCGGTGAGCTCGGAGGCCAGGCGCGAAATCTGCGCCCGGTCCACGCCGCAGGCGCCGGCCAGCTCGCCGGAGGTCAGGCCGTCGGGGTGCTCCAGCAGCTCCAGCAGGCAGGAGACGTGGACGCCGCGCAGGCCGAAGGAGCGGACGTTCATGGCCTTGGCGCGCAGCAGGGCCTTGTCAGCGCGTGCGACCAGCGCGCTGAACCGGCGGAACTTATCTTCATACATGGCGACACCCCCAAGCCCTTCAAGAATACCTTATTCGCCTCCCAAATGCAAGCACATCTCTCACCCCGGCATTGAAACACCGGGGGAGGCGCGGTATAATCGCCCTGAGGTGATGGCCGTGTGGGAGGATGAATACGCCGCATTCTGGCGCGAATTGGGCCCGGGAGGGCATATGGCGCTGGCCACGTCGCTGGACGGCGAAGTGACGGCGCGCACGATGAGCGTGGTGCAGCTCGGCGGGAGGCTGTACTTCCAGACCGACCGCCGCTTCCGCAAGTACGCCCAGCTGGCGGGCAACCCGCGCGCCGCCCTGTGCGCGGAGAACACGCAGATACTGGGCCGCTGCCGCGAGCTGGGACATCCGCGGGAGCACAGCGAGTTCTGCCGCGCCTACAGGGAGCTCTACCCCGGCTCGTTCGGGCGCTACACGCAGCTCGAGGACGAGAGGCTGTTCGTCCTCGAGCCGGAATTCGTCGAGAGGTGGCTCTATATTGGGGGGCGGCCCCATGTGGAGACCTTCGACGTGGGTGCCAGAAGGCACGAGATAAGGGAATACCGGCTGTGAGAGGCGCCAGGGGCGCCTCTCATTTTTCCCCTTGACATGCGGCCCAGTATGAGGTATCATTTGTTGACTGCTCAACAAATTAACTCAGGAGGCCGGAACATGACGAGGATAATCACCGATTCCACGGCGGACTTCACCAGGCAGGAGGCGTCCGCGCTGGGGCTGGACATAGTGCCGCTGCGCACCCGCTTCGGCGCGGAGGAGTACATAGACGGCGTGGACCTCACGCCGAGGCAGTTTTACGAGAAGCTCATAGAGAGCGACGTGGTGCCCACCACCAGCCAGCCCTCGCCGGCCGAGTTCGAGGCCGCCATGGCCGGGGCGCTGAGGGAGGCGGACGAGGCGGTGGTGATAACCATCTCCGGCGAGCTCTCCGGCACGTATCAGAGCGCGAGCATAGCCGCCGAGGGCTTCGGCGGCCGGGTGCGCGTGGTGGACAGCCGCAGCGCGTCCATAGGCGAGCAGATACTGGTGCGCCTGGCGCTGCGTCTGGCGGGCGCGGGCATGGGCGCCGCCGAGCTGGAGCGGCAGCTGCTGTGCGAGAGGGAGAAAATCTGCGTGCTGGCACTGCTGGACACGCTGGAGTATCTCAAGCGGGGCGGGCGCATCTCGGCCACCGTGGCCTTCGCCGGCGGGGTGCTGGCCATAAAGCCGGTCATCACCCTGGTGGACGGCGCGGTGTCCATGGTGGGCAAGGCCCGCGGCTCCAAGAACGGGGGCAACCTGCTCAACCAGCTGGTGGAGAAGCGCGGAGTGGACTTCTCCAGGCCCTACATGCTCGGCTACACCGGCCTCTCCGACGCGCCGCTGATGAAGTACGCCATGGACAGCGAGCGGCTCTGGCGGGACCACACCGAGGAGCTGCCCGTGAGCGCCATCGGCAGCGTAATCGGCACCCACGGCGGGCCCGGCGCCATAGCGGCGGCCTTTTTCAGCTTGAAGTGAGCGCCCAAAGGTGATATACTGCGCTCAAAAACCGGGGGTGGGGTCTTTGGGCGCGCTCATTTTTGTACTGGAACTGATAGGCACGGCTGCCTTCGCCGTCTCCGGCGCGGTGCTGGGGGTGAAGAAGGGCATGGACATCTTCGGCGTGTTCATCCTCGGGCTCACCACGGCGGTGGGCGGCGGGGTGATACGCGACGTTATCCTGGGCGAGACGCCGCCCAGGACGTTCCAGAGCCCCGTGTACGCCCTGCTGGCGCTGGCCGTGTCGCTCATCACTTTTCTCATCTGCCGGCGGGGCATGTCGTCCGGCAAGCACCGGGCCTTCGACCTGGGTCTGTTCATCATGGACAGCCTGGGGCTGGGGGCCTTTACGGTGACCGCCATGGGCACGGCCATGGAGAGCGGGCAGGACGGGGCCTTCCTGCTGGTGTTCGTGGGCGTGGTCACCGGCGTGGGCGGAGGAGTGCTGCGCGACCTGTTTGCCGGGGAGACGCCGTACATCTTCGTCAAGCACGTCTACGCCAGCGCCTCGCTGCTGGGGGCGGTGGTTTATCTGCTCTGCCTCCGGCTGGAGCTGGGCACCGCCTGGGCATCCATAGCCGGCATGGCGGCGACGCTGCTGCTGCGCGCCCTCTCGGCGCACTTCCGCTGGAACCTGCCGCACGCCCAGGGCGTGAAGGCGCCCGGCGGGGAGCGGCCGGGGGATTGACAGACAAAAACGGCCGGGGCTGCGGATATCCGCAGCCCCGGCGCTCTGTTGGGCGGCTCAGCCGCCCTCCCTGTCGTACTTCTCGAAAATTTTCTCCTTCCAGATGTCCATGGGGACTGCCTCGTAGGCCTCCACGTAGTCCATCAGCCGGGGGACAGAGTCGAAGATGGCGTACAGCTCGTGGCCGTCGGGGGGGAAGAAGCGCTCGTCCACCGCCCGCTGGAGCATGGCCTCCATGGAGTCGTAATAGCCGCAGACATTCAGCACGGCCATGGCCTTGGCGTGGCGGCCCAGCTGCTTGAGCGTGAGCGCCTCAAAGAACTCCTCAAAGGTGCCTATGCCCCCGGGAAGGGTGATAAAGCCGTCGGAGAGGTCCTCCATCAGCTTCTTGCGCTCCGACATCGTCTCGGTGAACAGCAGCTCGCTGCAGTGCTCGTAGAGGATGCCGGGCTCGTCGAAAAATCGGGGGGCGACGCCTATCAGGCCGCCGCCCTCGCTGGAGACGCCGCGGGCGGCGGCCCCCATGAGGCCGCTGGTGCCGCCGCCGAACACCATGGTGTGTCCCCGGCGGGCCAGCTCGGCGCCCAGCTCAAAGGCGGCGTCGTAATACGCCTGCGCCAGCTCGCGGCTGGAGGCGGCAAATACGCAGAGCTTCATCTCATCACTCCCCGAAATCCAGCACGCGGCGCATCCTGGCCAGCGTCAGGCGGTTGCGGATGGCGGAGGATATGTCCAGAATCTCCGGCTTGAGGGACTCGTCTATGCCTATGTCGGACAGGCGGTATTTGCCCTCCAGGTCGCGGAAGGTGCCGGCGAGCTCCTCGGCGCTGGGTATTTGAGATATTATGTAAACTATCTCGTCCCAGACGTCGACTATGCGCTGGGGATCGAAGGTGGAGAGGACGTCGTGGGCGTTTTCGGCCAGTATGCCGTCGGCCAGGGGGCCGAATTTCTCGCGCACCCAGCCCTCGTCCAGGGGTTCGAAGGCCCTGGCGCGCGGACGGCCCAGGGAGGCCAGGCGGTGGTACTCCTCGGCCGCGAGCACGGAGCCCACGCCCACGCACTCGCCGTGGATGCCGTGGGCGGACTCGAAGCGCGGGGGCTTCATCTCCACCAGATGGGCTATGAGGTGCTCGGCGCCGGAGGCGGCGCGGGAGGAGCCCATCATCTGCATGGTCAGGCCGGAGTACATCTGGGCGGTGGCCATGGACTCAAAATCCGGCTCCTCGCCGCGCAGCAGCCCGGCCACGCTCCTGTTCATCAGCTCCATGGCCTCGCGGGCCAGGATGGCCACCCTCTCGCAGTAGTGCTCGCCGGAGACCAGGTGGGCTATTAGCCAGTCCGCCAGGGAGATGTGCTTGGACAGGATGTCGGCTATGCCGCTGACGGTGAGGAACATGGGCGCGCCGGAGATTATGTTCAGGTCGGTGACCACCAGGGCGGGGGCATGCATGGGTATGGAGCGCTTGTGGCCGTCTATGACCACCGAGCAGATGTTGGCGGTGAAGCCGTCGGAGGAGGCCAGGGTGGGGACGGCCACGAAGGGGATGCCCAGGCTGTTGGCGTTATAGCGGGCGAAGTCCATCAGGGTGCCGCTGCCCACGGTGACGATGACCTGCGGGTTGTCGAGCTGGGGGACGATGGACTCGATGAGGGACTTTTCGGAGTGGAGGCCGTTGGCCTCCAGCACTATCTCCCTGTCGGCGGGGATGTGGACCATGCCGGGGAGGTTATAGGTGTTGGTGTCGTAGAGCACGGTGCGGCGGCCGGTGAGGCCGCACTGGGACATGTACTCGTCGAACCTGTGCAGGGCGCCGTACTCCACCACCACCATGCGGGTCTCCAGCGGGTGCTCATGCCCGCAGGAGCATTTGCCGGAGTATTTTGAGCAGTCGATTATCATCTGTTTAAACTCTCCTTCACGCTTATTGCCTCCCTGGCCTTGCCGGCGATGCCCGCGGCCGTGAGGCCGTAGGCCTCCAGGACCTCCTCGGCCTTGCCGGAGCGGCCGAAGGCGTCCTCCACGCCGTGGCGTATGACGGGGACGGGGAGAGCGCGGGACACGAGGGCGCAGACCGCCTCGCCCAAGCCGCCTATCACGCTGTGCTCCTCGCTGGTGACTATGCAGCCGGTCTCCCGCGCGGCGTCCAGGATGAGGCCGGCGTCCAGGGGCTTTATGGTGTGGATGTCCAGCACCCGGGCGGATATGCCCTCCTGCCCGAGGAGCTCGGCCGCCGCGAGCGCGCGCTGGACCATGAGCCCCGTGGCGGCGATGGTGACGTCGGTGCCGGGGCGGAGCAGGGCACCCTTGCCGATGGCGAAGTCATAGCCGGGGACGGAGTCGGTGACCGTCTCCACCGCCATGCGGCCCAGGCGCAGATAGGCGGGGCCGTCGTACTCAATGAGGGCGTCCATGGCGAGGCGCATCTCGTGGGCGTCGCAGGGGTTGAGGACCACCATGCCGGGGATGGCACGCATGAGGGCGAAATCCTCCAGGCACTGGTGCGTTGCGCCGTCCTCGCCCACCGAGAGGCCGCCGTGCGAGCCGGCGCACTTGACGTTCAGCCGGGGGTAGCCGATGGAGTTGCGTATCTGCTCATAGGCCCGGCCGGCGACGAACATGGCGAAGGAGCTGATGAAGGGCTTTTTGCCGCAGGCGGCGAACCCGGCGGCCACGCCGGCCATATTGGCCTCGGCGATGCCCATGTTGAAAAAGCGCTCGGGGAAGCTCTTGGCGAAGGTCTTGCTCATGGTAGAGCCGGAGAGGTCGGCGTCGAGCACCACGAGCTCGGGATAGCGCGCGCCCAGCTCGGCCAGGGCCTCGCCGTAGGCGGCGCGTGTGGCTTTCTTCTCACCCATTGTTACAGCACCTCCAGTCTCTCCACGGCGGAGTCCAGCTCGGCCATGGCCCGCTCATACTGCTCGGCGTTGGGAGCCTTGCCGTGCCAGCCGGGGTCGTTCTCCATGAAGGAGACGCCCTTGCCCTTCACGGTCCTGGCCAGTATCACGCTGGGGGCGCCGCTGAAGGCCCGGGCCTCCTCGAAGGCGGCGCGCAGCGAGTCGAAATTGTGCCCGTCCGCCTTCACCACATGCCAGTTGAAGGCGGCGAACTTTTCGTCCAGCGGCTCGGAGGGCATGACGTCCGCCGTGCGCCCGTCTATCTGCAGCCCGTTCACGTCCACTATGGCGCAGAGGTTGTCCAGCCTGTACTTGGCGGCGCACATGGCGGCCTCCCAGACCTCGCCCTCCTCCACCTCGCCGTCGCCCAAGAGGGCATAGACGCGGTAGCCGGCGCGGTCGAGCTGCCCGGCGAGGGCCATGCCCACGGCGGCGGAGATGCCCTGGCCCAGCGAGCCGGTGGACATGTCCACCCCGGGGACGTGCCTCATGTCCGGGTGGCCGGACATGTGCCCGGCGATGCTGCGGAAGAGCTCCAGCTCCTCCTGGGGGAAGTAGCCCCTCAGGGAGAGGACCGAGTAGAGCGCGGGGGTACAGTGGCCCTTGCTCATGACGAAGCGGTCGCGCCAGGGCGCGTGCGGCTCGGCGGGGTCGATGTGCATCTGCTCAAAATAGAGCTCCGTCAGGATGTCCGCCGACGAGAGTGAGCCGCCTATGTGGCCGCTGCCCGCGCGGAACACCATCTCCATGCCCAGCCGGCGCGCACGAGCGGCGGCGAGGGCGAGAACCTTGTTTGTCATACGCATCCTCCTGTCTGTTGGGAATGAACATCGGATATGATAAGTATACCATCAGCGGCGCGGCTTTTCAATCCGCCCCGGGGGCAAAAGCTGGGCTGGGGAGGGAGGGCGCTTACAGCGTTTTGCCGGGAAATGATGCGAATAAACGAACATCACATGGAGATATCGCATCTTAACTGTGACAATACACAGTTGATTAATGGCAGTTGTTAGGCTATAATCAGCGGCAGAAAACCGAAGGAGAGTGAAATTCATGGCTGAATATAAATACCGCATCACCGCGGATTCCGGCTGCGACCTGTCGCTGGAACTCTGCGAGAGCCTGGGCGTGCTGCCCTACAAGATGCCGTTTACCATGGACGGCGAGCCGATGACCGACGGCATGACCGAGGAGAGTTTCCGGCAGTTTTACGACATGATGCGCGCCGGCGGCGTGGCCCGGACGAGCCAGATAAACCCCGGCGAGTTCATCGACTTCTGGCGGCCGCTGGCCGCCGCGGGGGAGGACGTGCTGCACGTCTCTCTGGCCGCCGCCATCTCGGGCTCCTGCGACAACGCCCGCAGCGCGGCCGGGTCGCTGATGGAGGAGTACCCCGGCTGGTCCTGCCGGGTGGTGGACTCCGCCAACGCCTCCGCCGGATTCGGGCTGATGGTCCTGCGGGCGGTGAAAAACCGCGGCGAGGGCCTGGGCCTGGAGGACAACGCCCGCGAGCTGGAGGGCGTGGCGCACAACGTCAACTCCATCTTTACCACCAACGACCTCACCTACCTCTACAGGGGCGGGCGCGTGAGCAGGACGGCGGCCGCTTTCGGCACCGCGCTGAACATAGTGCCCATAATGCACCTGGACTATGAGGGCCACCTGGAGGTCTGGCAGAAGGTGCGCGGGGACAAGCAGTGCTTCAAAAAGCTCATCAGGGATGTGAAGGAGCTGGTGGTGGACGCCGCCGGGCAGACACTCATCATCTCGGAGGCCGACGCGCCGGAGAAGGCCAGGGAGTATGGCGAGGCCCTGAGGGCCGAGTGCGGCTTCAGGGACGTGTTCTACACCCACATCGGGCCCATCATCGGGGCGCACACCGGGCCGGGCCTCATCTCGGTGTTCTTCGTGGGCAGAGAGAGGACCTGAGCGGCACGGGGCCGCACAACGACAGGACTTGACAAAAATACGAATCCGTACTATACTTGGCGTTGGCGCCGGATAGTACGGATTCGTATTTTGCTTTCAATGGGGGGATGGCGGTGGAGGACACGCTGTCATATGTGGACAGGCTGTACGCGAGCTCAAACAGGATAGACGGGCTCTACTACATGGCGGCAAGGGCGCTGGGCATCTCGGAGAACATGCTCAGCCTTCTTTATGCCCTTCTCGACGGGCGGCCGCGCTCCCAGAAGCAGATATGCGAGGAGCTGCTGATACCCAAGACCACGCTGAACACCGTGACGCGCGAGTGCCTGGCTGCGGGGCACATCAGCCTGGGCGAGGGCAAGGAGAAGCTCATAGAGCTCACGCCCTCCGGCCGGGAATACGCGGAGGGACTGCTGAGCGGCATGTGCCTGGCCGAGAGGGAGGCCATGGACCTCACAATGGAGGAGTTCGGCACCGGATTCGTGGGCGCTGTGGAGAGCTTCACCGAACACCTGCGCGAGGAATTTGAGAGACATATTTTCAACAGAGAGGGAACTTGATGGACTCGAGAGAGCTGTTCATAAACACGCCGCCCGTGCGGCTGTTCTTCACGGCGGCCCTGCCCGGAGCTGTGAGCATGGTGGCCTCGTCGCTCTACACGATGATAGACGGCATCCTGGTGGGGCAGGTGCTGGGGGACACGCCCTTCGCGGCGCTCAACCTGGCCTTCCCCTTCGTCATAATCAACTTCGCCCTCGCCGACCTCATAGGCGTGGGCTCGGCCGTGCCCATATCCATCGCCCTGGGGGCCAAGCGCGAGCGCGAGGCCAACAACATATTCACCTGCGCCTGCATACTGATACTGCTGGCGGGCATACTCAGCGGGGCCGTGCTGTATTTCGCCGCCCCCTGGCTGATAGGCATAGTGGGGGCGGAGGGCGAGCTGCTCTCCCTGGCGGTGCAGTACCTGCGCGTCTACGCCCTGTGTTCACCCCTGACCACCATAGTGTTCGCCATGGACAACTACATGCGCATCTGCGGGCTGATACGCGGGAGCATGCTGCTGAACATATTGATGTCCGCCCTCAGCGTGGCGATTGAGCTGACCTTCCTGGTGGTGCTCGATCTGGGCATCTGGGCCGCCGCCCTGGCCACCTGCCTGGGCATGATGATTTGCGCGCTCATTGCCCTGAGCGTGTTCGTCCGCGGCAGGAGACAGCTGAAGTTTGTGCGCCCGCGCTTCTCCTGGGCGACGCTGAGGACCATAGCCGCCTGCGGCAGCCCCAGCTTTTTGAACAACATAGCCGGGCGCGTGACCAGCATACTGATGAACACGCTGCTGCTGCGCTTCGGCGGGCAGGACGCCGTGAACGTCTACGGCGTGCTGATGTACACGGAGGACCTGGCGAGGCCGCTGATGTACGGCATGTGCGACTCGCTGCAGCCGGCTGTGGGCTACAACTGGGGTGCGGGCAGCTATGGCAGGGTGAGGAGTATAGAGGGCTGCTGCTTCACCGCATGCGCGGCGGTGTCGCTGGTGTTCTCGTGTTCCCTGCTGCTCTTCCCCGAGCAGATAGCCTCCCTGTTCCTGGGCGAGGGCAGCTCGGAGCTGATGGACATGGCCCGCACGGCCATGAGGCTCTTCGCGCTGGCCTATCTCACGCGCTGGCTCTCCATGGCGGCTCAGAACTGCATGGCCGCCGTGGGTTACGCCGGGCGGGCCACCGCCATATCCCTGGGCGTGATGCTGGTGTTCCCGCTGCTGTTCATCGCCCTGTTCTGGCCGCTGGGCCTGACCGGGCTCTGGCTGAACTTCGCCGGGACCTCGCTGATGGCCGGCGCCCTCTCGGCAGTGCTGATGGCCGCCTTCCTGCGCGAGCTGAAAAGGCGGGGGGAACGTGTGAGCTGAAGCAAAAATTCCGGGCCCGCGCGGGCCCGGAATTTTTCATATCCCGTGTCTCACACCCTCGGCAGGGTGGCGAAGCTGGACTGGAGCTCCTCGTCGGTGGGGACGTAGTCGTCCATGACGCCGTCGTTGAACTTCTGGTAGGCGTAGAGGTCGAAGTAGCCGGTGCCGGTGAGGCCGAAGAGGATGGTCTTTTCCTCGCCCGTCTCGCGGCACTTTATGGCCTCGTCGATGGCCACGCGGATGGCGTGGCTGCTCTCCGGCGCGGGCAGTATGCCCTCTACGCGGGCGAAGTACTCCGCCGCCTCGAACACCTTGGTCTGCTCGACGCTGCGCGCCTCCATCAGACCCTCGTGGTAGAGCTCGCTGAGGACGGGGCTCATGCCGTGGTAGCGCAGCCCGCCGGCGTGGTTGGCGGAGGGGATGAAGCCGCTGCCCAGGGTGTACATCTTGGCCAGGGGGCAGACCTTGCCCGTGTCGCAGTAGTCGTAGGCAAAGACGCCGCGGGTGAGGCTGGGGCAGCTGGCGGGCTCCACGGCGATGAACTGGTAGCTGCGCTCGCCGCGCAGCATCTCGCCCATGAAGGGGCTTATCAGGCCGCCGAGGTTGCTGCCGCCGCCGGCGCAGCCGATGATGATGTCGGGCACCACGCCGTACTTGTCCATGGCGGTCTTGCACTCCACGCCGATGACGCTCTGGTGCAGCAGCACCTGGTTGAGCACGCTGCCGAGCACGTAGCGGTAGCCCTCGTGGGTGGTGGCGTCCTCCACGGCCTCGCTTATCGCGCAGCCCAGAGAGCCGGTGGTCTGGGGGTCAAGGGCGAGAATCCTGCGGCCGACCTCGGTGGTCATGCTGGGGCTGGGGGTGACGGTGGCGCCGTAGGTGCGCATGACCTCGCGGCGGAAGGGCTTCTGCTCATAGGAGCACTTGACCATGTAGACCTTGCAGTCCAGGCCCAGGTAGCCGCAGGCCATGGCCAGGGCCGTGCCCCACTGGCCGGCGCCGGTCTCCGTGGTCACGCCCCTGAGGCCCTGGTTCTTGGCGTAATAGGCCTGGGCTATGGCGCTGTTGAGCTTGTGCGAGCCGGAGGTGTTGTTGCCCTCAAACTTGTAGTATATCTTCGCCGGGGTGCCCAGCTTCTCCTCCAGGCAATAGGCCCTGACCAGCGGGCTGGGGCGGTACATCTTGTAGAAGTCGCGTATCTCCTGCGGGATGGGGATGTAGCGGTTGTCGTTGTCCAGCTCCTGGGCCACCAGCTCGTCGCAGAAGACGTGGCCCAGCTCCTCGGCGGTGCAGGGCTCGCCGGTGGCGGGGTTGAGCAGAGGCGCCGGCTTTGTGGGCATGTCCGCGCGGACGTTGTACCACGCCGTGGGCATCTCGCTTTCTTCAAGATAGATTTTGTAGGGGATCTTGTTCTCGGTCATGATACATACCTCCGTGATTTATTTGAACCCGTGGGGGATTCAGCAAAAAAATAAGCCCCAAAGACCCTATACGGCCTTTGGGACAGGAACAAACATACCTGCGGTGCCACCCAAATTGGCTTGCGCCCACTCTGCCCGCGCCATCACGCGGCCGACGCTGTAACGGGCGCCTCCCGGGAGTTAGCTTCGCTCCCCTCCTGAGTCCATTCCCCGTGGTTTCGCGCTGCGGCGCTCACAGCATACGCGCCGCTCTCTGGGAGCCTCTGCCTCGGGTACTCTTCTCAGTCATCGGTTTGATTGATTCAAAGTATAGACGCGCGGAGGTGATTTGTCAAACCGGCAAGTTGCACAAAAATGTATCCGCGGATTGGGGACCGCGCGGCGGGCGGGGCTCAGATGGCCTCCGCTCCGCCCAGCTCGGAGGCCACGTCGTCCAGCAGCGCGGCGAACTTCTCCAAATCGAGCTGCGTATAGCGCTGCTCCGCGCGGCCGACGGCCGAGGCTATGGCCTCATCCATGCGGCCCACGTAGCCGTAGTATTTGGGGGTGAGCACCAGGTAATATTCGCGGCGGTCCGCGCCCGAGTTCTCCTTGGTGAGATAGCCCTTGCGTATCAGGCTGGCGACCTTATAGGTGGCGTTGGACTGGGAGATGCTGAGGAAATCGGCGAACTGCCCGATAGTCGGCCGGCCGAGCTGGTGGATGACCTCCAGGGAGAAGGCCTCCATGGCGGACAGCGAGCCCTCGCGCTCCCGCACCAGCGAGAACACGTGGCGGCAGAACTCAAATTTCAGCTTGTCGTATACTCTGAGGAAGCTCTCTTCCAGCATGCGCGCACCCCCGCGATTAGATGTGGACTGCTTACCTGTTCAGCACGAGCGCGATGAACACCAGCGGCTCGTCGCAGTTGTTCTTCAAGCTGTGGCCCTCGCCGTCCTCGGTGAAGCTGACGTCGCCGGCGCGCACCGTGGTCACGGTGCCGTTGTCGTTCAGCTCGCCCTCGCCGGAGAGGAAGAGATAGGCCTCGCAATCCCCCACGTGCATGTGGTAGCCCACCTCGCAGCCCTTCTCCAGGGTGACGGTGTTGAAGAGCTTGCCGGCGCTGCGCAGCTGCCCGGCGGACATGATGGGGCACATCTTTACCTGCCCCGCGCCGTCGCGCATGTGCTCTTTGACCGATACCGGCCTCTCGTCTGACCTTATGACCATCTTGTTCTCCTCCTTATTATTTTCCGCAGAGCTCCGAGACGGCCAGGGCGAAAATCTTGACCGCCGTCAGGGCTGATGTGACGTCCAGGCGCTCGTTGGCGCCGTGCAGGTTGCTCTGGAAGCCGGGCATGGCCACGCCGAAGCCCACGCCGCCCTCTATGTCGTGCACATAGGTGCCGCCGCCGGTGGAGAGGCACTCCCCCCGGAGGCCGGTGTAGGTCTCATAGCAGCGGAGCAGGGTGCGGACAAAATCCCCCTCGCCGGGGGTGTGGTGCGGGCGGCTCATGGCGCCTTCGGCCGCTATGCCGGACTCGGCCAGGGCGCGGACGGCCGGCAGCCGGCAGTTGGCCTCAGTGGCGCAGGTGGGGACGCGGCAGTCGAGCCAGCCGTGAAAGCCGCTCCCGCCGAGCTCGACGACGTCCAGGGAGGCGGTGAGCTCGCCGCAGAGCTCGTCGGACTGCGCTATGCCCAGGCCCTGGCCGCCCCAGGACCCGTGGGGGAAGAGCTCGGAGAGCGCGCGCACGGCGGCGTTCACCGGGGCGTCCTCCGCCAGGGGGAGGGCGCTGAGTATGCTCAGCAGGGCGGTGAGGGCGTTGTTGGCCTCCCAGGGGCTGGCGGCATGGCCCTGGGTGCCGTGCACGGTGAGCCTGACGCCGCCCTCCACGGGCTCGGCCAGCAAATCCACGGCGCAGGCCCCGGCGGCGCTGTGCGCGGACCAGAGAGCGGTCTCCGCGTCCAGGCCCAGCACCACGGCGGAGGCGTCGCCGGGTATGACGTTCACCCGGAAGCCGCCCTGCAGAGAGGCGACGCGGGGCAGGGCCCCGGAGCTGTCCCAGGCCGCGGAGAGGGAGGGGGCCCAGCGGCCCTTCTCCGTGTTGTAGACAGGAAAGCCGGTGTCGGGGGTGAAGGTGTGGGGGGCGGGGGGGTTCTCGCCGTAGAAATAGGGCAGGTCCTCGGAGCCGGACTCCTCGTCCGTGCCCATGATGAGGCGGCAGCCCTGCTTCAGCTCCACGCCCAGCTCCCTCAGGCAGCGCAGGGCGGTGAGGGCCATCACGACTGGCCCCTTGTCGTCGTCCACGCCGCGGCCGTAGAGGCAGCCGTCCCCACCGAGAGTGGCGCGGTAGGGGTCGGTGTCCCAGCCCTCGCCCTCGCCCACCACGTCCAGGTGGCCCAGAATATCCAGGGCGCTGGGCAGCGAGTTGAAGCTGGCGGTGCCCACGGCGCCGCCGTATATTTCGGTCTCAAAGCCGTATTCACGGCACATGGCCAGGGCCTCGTCCAGGGCCGCGCGCGGGCCCGGGCCGAAGGGCGCGCCGGGCGCGCTCTCGCCGCGGACGCTCTTCACGGCCACCAGGCGGCCTATGTCGCGTATCAGCTCGTCCCGGTGGGCGTCAACCCACTGGGAGATGCGCTCTTTAAGTTCCATCCTCTATCAGCTCCTTCGTGTGCTTCTCGGCCTCGGCGTATATCCTCTCCGCGTCGCCGCTGAGGAAGGCGCCGTTCTCGTACAGTATGTGCCCGGCGACCATGGTCAGGCGCACGTTCTCCTTGGAGCCGCTGTAGACCAGGTTCTTGGCCGGGGAGTGGACGGGGCGCATGTTGGGCCGGTCCATATCGATGACCGCGATATCCGCCTGCTTGCCGGGGGCCAGGCAGTCGCAGTCGGCGAGGCCCATGGCCCGCGCGCCGCCGGAGCAGGCGGCGTAGAGCACGCCCTCGGCCGGGCAGGCCGCGGCGTCGCGCTCGCGCAGCTTCTGCAGCACGCAGGCGAGATAGAGCTCGCGGAACATGTCCAGCGCGTTGTTGGAGGCGGGACCGTCGGTGCCCACGGCCAGCTTTATGCCCCGGCGCGACAGCTCGCAGAGCGGGGCGATGCCGCTGGCGAGCTTGGCGTTGGAGGCCGGGCAGGTGACGGCGGTGAGCCCTCTGCGGGCGAAAATCTCCATGTCATGGTCCGAGAGCCAGACGCAGTGGTAGCCGCCGCCGCCGTAGTCGAAGAGGCCGAGGGAGTCGAAGTACTCCGTGGGCGTCATGCCGCGGCGCTCCACGCCAGCCAGGGTCTCGCTCTCCGTCTCCGAGATGTGGGCCCAGAAGGGGGCGCGCAGCTCGTGCACCAGCTCGGAGAGCTCCCTGCCCAGAGTGTCCCCGGCGGTGTACTCCGCGTGCATGCCGGGGAAATAGCTTATGAGGGGGTGGAGGGAGTTGAACTTCGCGTAGTCGTCCGCGGCGATGTCCACGCTGTCGCCCTCGGAGAGGGCCCCGCACATCACGCTGCGGAAGCCCAGGTCTATATTGGCCTGGGCATAGGCCTCGCGGTGAAAATACATGTCGAAGCTGGCGGTTATGCCGCTGCTCAGATACTCGAGCACGGCCAGCTGGGTGAAGGCGTACACCCGCTGGGGGTTGAGTTTGTCCTCCAGGGGGAAGACCTTCTCATTGAGCCAGCGCAGCAGGGGCAGGTCGTCGGCGTAGGAGCGGAGAAAGGTCATGGCGGAGTGCGTGTGCGCGTCCTTGAAGCCGGGGATTACCAGCGAGCCGCGGAGGTCTATCTCCCGCTCAAAGTCCGGCATGGGGCCGTGCGGCGGGCCCACGTAGGAGATTTTGTCCGCGTCCGTCCAGACTTCGCCGGAAAAACAGCGGCAGCTCCCGTCGTCCATCGGCATGACGAGGGCGTTATAAAGCCTTATCAAAAAATCACTTCCCTTTAGCTCATACCCAAGAGGTTATCACCCCCGGGACGGCTTGTCAATTGCAAAAGCGGCCGCCGCGTGCTATCATGTCCGCATGAGGAGGCGATGAACATGACGCCGCAGGAGTTCATGGATTTCATACACGTGCTTGAGCGGATGAAGTGCAACACCAGGCACGGCTGGACCAGCACAGGCAGGCACGAGTCCGTGGCCGAGCACACCTTCCGCATAACGGCCATGGCCTTGCTGCTGAGGGACGAGTTCCCCCGGCTGGACATGGGGCGGGTGATGGAGATGTGCATAGTACACGACTGGGGCGAGGCCGTCACGGGCGACATACCGTCCTTCCTGAAGACGGAGGCCGACGAGGAGGCCGAGTCCGCGGCCGTGGACGCCCTGCTCTCCCGGCTGCCGGACCAGAGGGAGCGGCTGTCCGCGCTCTTCGCGGAGCTGAACGCCCTGGAGACGCCGGAGGCCAGGCTGTTCAAGGCGCTCGACCGCATCGAGGCCGTCATCCAGCACAACGAGGCGCCGCTGGACACCTGGCTGGAGAGCGAGCGCAGGCTGAACCTGGAGTACGGCGAGGCCGACTGCGCCAATTTTCCCTTCATGGCCGAGCTGCGGCGCATAGCCGCCGGAGAGACTGAGGAGAAGCTGGCGGCGGGGAAGTGAGCCTCACTTCAGCCCCGCGCGGCGCAGCAGCTCCAGCGAGCGGGCGCTGGCGCGATTGAGGAAGTCGGCCAAGAAGGCCTCCGGGCTGCCGTAGCGGACTATCAGCTTCATGCCCGGCGGCGCCGCGGGCGCCGGCGGCGAGACGAGCACGCCGCCGGCCTCGCGCTCCTTCATGGCCACCGTGCCGCTGCGGTAGAAGTGGTCGAGCCTTATGTGGTTGAGCTCGTGCTCCAGCTTGGCGCGCTGCCGCTCCCCGCTCAGCAGGGAGTTGATATAGATGTCAAAGCTCCCGTCGTCGTTGGGCACGGTGCAGCCCTCGACGGTGAGGGGCAGCTCCACCAGCCGGACAAAATAGTCCGGAGTCCACACCTCGCGCTCAGTCCTTCCCCTCGACGCGGCGCAGCGCCTCTATGATGGCCACGGCCTTCTCCACATCCGCCCTGGTGGCGTCCTTGGTGACGGAGAAGAGCATGCGCAGCTCCGGGCGGGTGGACAGCTGCTCGAGGTATTCGTTGAGTTCGCCGTCGCCGTTCACCGCGGAGGCGCGCTCCGGGCGCGGCAGCTCCTCGCCGCAGAGCTCCTCGGTGGTCACGCCGAAGTAGTCGGCTATGCGTGCGCGGGTGGCATCGGTGGGGTTGCAGCCGCCCTTCCAGCGGGTGACGGCGGACTTCTGAAAGCCCAGCTCCGTGGCCACGGCGGTGGGCGCCTTGCCGATGCCGTTGCACAGGCGGAGAAAATTTTCGTAGAACATGTCGGAGCCTCCCACAACAGGATTCACGGTAACAATAACACACTAAGTGAACTTTTGCAACCCATGTGGCCCTAAAAAGTTCACAAAAATCCCCCGGGACAGGTGAAATGACCCCGGGGGATTCAGCTTGGGCTCAGGTGGCGGCGTAGATGAGGGCCGCGGCGATGAGCACGGCCTCAAAAAAGCAGATTAGCGGCATGCCAACGGCGAAGGAGGTGTGCAGCGTCTTGTGGCGGAACACGCGCATGGCCAGCATGATGCCCGGGCTGCCGCCGAGGAAGGCGAGGAAGAAGAGCGTGGCCTCGGGCACGCGGCGGCCTCCGCGCCGGGCGCGGGACTTGTCCAGGGCCATGAGGGCGAAGGCGTCTATATTGATGAAGAGCAGGTAGGCGCCCAGCAGGATGTAGAGCACTATCATGTTCAGCCCTCCAGTTCGCCGAAGTACCAGCCGCTGACGCCCTTGTGCTTCACCAGGTAGCCGCGGCTGGTCGTCTCCACCACGCCCACCTCGTCGCCGGGGGAGAGGGGGAGGACGTAATCGGTGCAGTCGTTGCAGCGGACGATGTCCTCGCCGCCGTACAGGTATTTGGTGAGGATGTCCAGCTCATAGCCCGTGCGCACGTGGCGGCAGCGGGAGAACTCCTCCCCGCGGCGCAGGACCTGCACCACGTTGTCGCCCCAGCGGATGTAGGCGCTGCGCCCCGAGGCCGCCTGGGCGCTCCTGACGCGGCGGACGGGGAAGCGGTCGTAGGCGACGAGCTGAAAGTCCTCGCTGCCGTTGCGGGGGATGACGAGGGCGTTCAGCTGGCCGTCGTCCTTGAGCACGCAGCCGCCGTCTATGCTCGCTATTTTGCGCCGGCGGTCGATGACGGGGTTGGCGCAGCAGATATCGCCCCCGTAGAGCTGCACGGGCCAGTGGCCGGCGATGACCCAGCGGGGGAAGCTGCGCCCCTGGCCCATGAAATCGTCGTTTTTCATGCACTCCCAGCCGTCCCAGCACTCGGGGGCCCCCTCAGGCAGCCCGCCGTGGACGAAGGTGTAGTGCTCCGTCTCCAGCACGTGGGGGAAGGAGTCGATGAAGTCCAGCTCGGCGCGGAAATTCTCCCTCAGCGCGGCGCGCATGGCGGGGATGTCGGGCTCCGGGGAGAGGGGGAAGCCAATCTCGGCGCACATCTGCGCCAGGATGCCGGGACCCCAGCCCCCGCCGTTGGAGGCCAGATAGCGCCGGAGGTAGCCGTCGGAGTAGCCCTGCGGGCGGTAAATCTCCTCCTGCCAGCAGTCGCAGTTGCCCTGCACGCCCAGGACGCGGCGGCTGCGGGAGAGCTCCATTATGTAGCGCAGGGTGTCCAGGCTCTGGGGGCCCTTCTCCAGCATGTCCCCGCAGAGGACCAGGGTGTCCCCGGTGGAGAAGGCCGCCTTTTCGAGCACGCCGCGCAGATAGGGCAGGTTGGCGTGCACGTCCGAGATGGCGATTATCCTGCCGCTGTCCGGGAGCTCCGCGCGGCCTATCCTGGCTGGCCACATCATATGGCACGCTCCATCAGGTACTGCTCGGAGGAGACGCCGGGGTCGGTGCGCAGGCGGCGGAAGCCGAAGTGCTCATAGAAGCCGACGGCATGTTTGTTCGTCACCGCCACGTGCAGCCTTATGGCCCGGCGGCCCTTGCCGCCGAAGTAGGCCGCGGCGCAGCCAATCAGCTGTATGCCCAGGCCGTGGCCGCGGAACTCAGGCAGCAGGTAGAGCAGGCTCACCCAGCCGCAGCCATCTCCGCCGCCGCGCTGGGGGTCGAGCTCCAGCACGCCGGCGTGCTTGTCGCCGCTCATCACCTTCAGCAGGCACTGGGGGTCGCGGGCGGCATGAGAGCGGGCGGCGGAGAGGTAGACGCTGGAGACAAAGCCGCTGTCGCTCCCGTGCGCTGCCACCCAGCTGTCGCGGTAGCAGCGGAGGTAAAAGGCGGCGTCGGCGTCCCGCCGGGGGTCCAGGGGCTCGAAGCGGAGGCTGGTCATGTCCTCCTTCCTGGTGTCGCGCCACCAGACCTGGCGGGCAAAGGTGGAGAGCTCGCCCAGGTGGCTGTTGTCGTTGTAGTACTCCACCTGCACGCGGCCGTTTTCCACGTGCAGCAGGGAGACGGAGGTGTTGTCGCCGTGCATCATGGCGTCGGCGCTCGTCAGGCCCAGCACGCCCATGAGGAATATCTTTATGGCCATGCCGTGCGAGACCACGCCCACGGTCCCGCCCTCGTTGGCGGAGGCGATGGCGAGTATCTCGCCGGTGACGCGCCGCTGCACGTGTTCAAAGCTCTCGCTGCCCGGCACGGCCCAGTGCTCGATGTCGTTGTTGAACTTGTACATCTCCTCACTCCAGCGGTAGCTGAGCTCGCCCCAGGGCTGGCCCTCCCAGACGCCCATGCAGATTTCCCTCAGCTCCGGAGTGGTGTGCAGCGTCAGCTGCCGGCCGCGGAGCAGGGCCCCCGCGGTCTCCACCGTGCGGTCCAGGTCGCTGGAGTAGACGGCGTCTATGGGCACGCCCTCGAAGCGCTGCGCCAGGGCGTCTATCTGTTTCCTGCCGCGCTCGGTGACCTTGCCGTTCCAGTGGCCCTGGGCCCGGCGGAAGAGGTTCCCCTCGGCCTCGGCGTGGCGAATGAGGTATATGGTGGTCATTTCCCGTCCCCTCCGTGTGTCTGACCTGCGGCGGGGCCGTATTGACCGCGCGCCGCTGCCAGGTTATAATAGACGATACAGCAATTCTACTACATTTCTCCCCCGGAGACAAGCGGCGGTTTAGGTCCTCCGCGCGCGGACAAAAAGGAGTTGGGTTCGTGAAGGTCATACATCTCATCAGCGGCGGCGACACCGGCGGGGCCAAGACCCATGTGCACTCGCTGCTGCACAACCTCTCGCAGAGCATAGAGGTGACGCTCGTCTGCTTCCGCGCTGGCCCCTTCGCCGAGGAGGCGGCCGCCATGGGCATAGACACGCGGGTGATGGACGGCGGCTTCTTCCGCGCGCTCAGGCAGGTGAAGGGCCTGGTGGAGAGCGGGGGCTACGACATCATACACTGCCACGGCTCGCGGGCGAACCTGGCGGGGGCCATATTGAGGGCGGGCACGAAAAAACCCGTGGTGAGCACGGTGCACAGCGACTACAAGCTCGACTATCTGGGGCGCCCGGCCGCCGCGCTGACCTACGGCAAGCTGAACATCCTCGCGCTGCGGCACATCAAGTACCACATCGGCGTCTCGGACGCCATGCGCTCGCTGCTCATCTCGCGGGGCTTTCCCCGCTCCACCACCTTCTCCATATACAACGGCCTGGACTTCTCCCGGGAGGTGCCGCGCCGCGACAGGCGGGCCTTCTATGAGCGCGTGGGCGCGCATGTGGAGAGCGGGGACGTGGTGGTGGGGGCCGCCGCCCGGCTGGACCCGGTAAAGGACCTGGGCACGCTGGTGCGGGGCTTCGCCGAGGCGAAAAAGGCCGTGCCGGGGCTGCGGCTGATAATTGCCGGAGAGGGCGCCGAGCGCGGCGCGCTGGAGGCGCTCGCCGCCGAGCTGGGCGTGGCGGACAGCGTCACCCTGGCGGGCTGGCTGGACGACATGGACGAGTACTATGGCTCGATAGACATAAACGCCCTCAGCTCCATCTCCGAGACCTTCCCCTACGCCATCACGGAGGGGGCGGCCCACAGGCTGCCCACCGTCTCCAGCCGCGTGGGGGGCATACCGCGCCTGGTGGAGGACACGGTGACCGGCTATCTCTTCGAGCCGGGCGACTGGGAGACCCTGGCCGCCAGGCTGGCGGCCCTGGCCGGCGACGCGGAGCTCCGGCAGCGGCTGGGGGGGGCCATATTCGAGCGGGCGGAGCGGGAGTTCTCCGTGGAGGCCACCTGCCGGGAGCAGTGCGCCGTATATGAGGAGATACTGTCCCGCGAGGCCAACGGCGGGCGCTCCGGCGTGCTGGTCTGCGGGGCCTACGGCATGGGCAACGCCGGCGACGAGGCGATACTCGACGCCATAACCGCCGAGCTGCGCTCCATAGACCCGCTGATGCCCATCACCGTGCTCTCCCGCGACCCGGAGGGTGCGGAGCGGCGGCTGGATGTGGACGCGCTGCACACCTTCAACGTCCCGGGCTTCCTCCGGGCCATGAGGCGGCGGGTGCTCTACATAAACGGCGGCGGCAGCCTGATACAGGACGTCACCAGCCGGCGCAGCCTGTGGTTTTACCTGTTCACCCTGCGCTCGGCCAGGGCCATGGGCTGCCGCGTGATGATGTACGGCTGCGGCATAGGCCCCGTGAAGCGCCCCGGCGGCGTGAGGAGCACGCGCCGCACCATCAGCTCCTGCGTGGACATCATCACGCTCCGCGAGCCGGACAGCATGGAGGAGCTGCGGCGCTTTGGGGTCGAGGGCCCGGAGATGATACTCTCCAGCGACCCGGCGCTCACCCTCTCGCCGGCCCCGGCGGAGGAGATAGACGCCGCGTTCAATAGCGCGGGGGCGGAGGCGCAGGGGCGCTACATCTGCTTCGCGCTGAGGTCTTGGCCGGGATTTGAGGAAAAGGCCCCGGCCATAGCCGCCGCCGCCCGCTACGCCCACGAACGCTACGGCCTCACGCCGGCCTTCGTCTCCATAAACCACCGGAGCGACGGGGAGGCGGCGGGCATAGTGGCCGCCTCTCTGGAGGGCGTGCCGCACGTGCTCATACCGGGCCCGATGCCCTCGGACCTGGCCATAGGCGTGATGTCCCGCATGGAGATTGTCGTGTCCATGCGGCTGCACGGGCTGATATTCGCCGCCGGGCAGGGCGTGCCCCTGGTGGGCGTGAGCTACGACCCCAAGGTGACGGCCTTCCTCCGCTGTGTGGACGGGGGCTGCACAAGCCTGGAGGAGCTCACTGGCCCCGGGCTCTGCGCCCTGATAGACGAGGCGGCGGCCAAGCGGGGCGACCGGGCGGCCCTGGAGGCCTCGGTGGAGAGGCTGAGGGCCCTGGAGCACAGGAACACGGAGTCGGCCGCGCGCCTTCTGGGAAAGGGCGGGGCCTGAGGATACGGATATCGGGGGCCGGCCGCGCGAGCGGCCGGCCCCCTAATATCAACCGATTGATTTCTTGGCAATTCTGTGCTAACATAGGTCGAATCCCGCCGAAAGGACAAGACCTATGAGACATCAGAGGATACTGGCCTCCGCGCTCGCCGCGGCGCTGCTGCTGCCTCTGGCCGCCTGCGGGGCGGCGGAGCCAGAGCCGAGCGCCACGCCGGACCCGCACGAGGGCATGGAGTACATAAGCATCGGCGACTACTACGACTGGATAACCCCCGCCGAGGGGCTGGAGACGGCCGGCTTTACCCAGGACGACTTCTACCTGCGCGAGGACGGCATAGTGGAGTACCGGGGCGACGAGTACGAGACCCGCCTGGGGGTGGACGTCTCCTTCTACCAGGGGGACATCGACTGGCAGGCCGTGGCCGACTCCGGGGTGGAATTTGCCATGATACGCTGCGGCTACCGGGGCTACGGCGAGGAGGGCAACATGGCGGAGGACGAGAAATTCCGCCAGAACATGGAGGGGGCCCTGGCCGCGGGGCTGGATGTGGGCGTCTATTTCTTCTCCCAGTCGCTGGGGGCCATAGAGGCCGCGGAGGAGGCGCTGTACGTCCTCGACCTGATTGAGGGCTACGACCTCACCATGCCGGTGGCCTTCGACTGGGAGCCCGTGGAGCAGGCGGAGCGCTACGACGAGGTGGACAGCGAGGCCATAACCTCCTCCGCCATCGTGTTCTGCGAGATGATAGAGGACGCCGGCTACACGCCCTGCGTCTATCTCTACCGCTACATAGCCTACTATGAGTACGAGATGGAGCGGCTCTCCGAATATCCGCTCTGGGTGGGAGCGCCCGGATACTGGGACGACTTCTACTACGAACACGGCATGTGGCAGTTCTCCACCACGGGGGACATACCGGGCATAGAGGCGGATGTGGACTTGAATCTGCAGTACCTGCCCGTGGAGGCCGCCGGCCCGCCGGAGGACTCCGCGAAATAGAACAAGTAGACGGGAAGAGGGCCGCCCACGGCGGCCCCCTTCTGTGTTTTTTTGCGCGCCTCAGGCGGTGAAATATCTGTAGAGTAGGGTGACGACCTGGGCGCGGGTGCAGCCCGCCTCGGGGTGGAAGCAGCCGTCGCCGTAGCCCTGGGCTATGCCCTCCCCGGCCGCCCAGAGGGCGGCGTCGGCGTAGTAGGCGCCAGGGGGCACGTCGGCAAAGCCGCCGGAACCGGAGGGGCTGGGGGAGCCGGCCAGGCGGTGGAGGAAGGTGACGACCTGGGCGCGGCTGACCGGCTCATCCGGGCCGAACACGCCCTCGGCGACGCCGGAGGCTACGCCCAATTCCAGGGCCCAGCGCACGGCGTCCTCATAGTACGCGCCGGGGGTGACGTCTGTGAAGTTCTGAGAGCCGGCGGAGACCTCGGGGCAGCCGGCGGCGCGGTAGAGAAAGGCGACGACCTGCGCGCGGGTGCAGGTCAGGTCCGGGGAGAACACGCCGGGCGCGGTGCCGCCGGTGACGCCGCCCTCCGCCGCCCAGCGCACGGCCTCTGCGTAGTAGGCCCCCTCGGGCACGTCTGTGAATTCGGCGGGGTCTCCGGGCTCAGGCCCGTCTTCCTCTCCACCCTCCGGCTGGGAAGCCGCGGGAGGGACATAGGGCCTGTAGTTGGGATTGGGCTCATCGCAGTTGGCGCAGGTGGGAAGGCGGGTGTCGCTGAAGTCGTGACCCAGGGCGGGTATGGCCTCCGTGTAGCGCAGGGAGCCGTCGGCGCTGGTGTAGGTGTATTTCCCCTCGGAGGTGCAGCCGGGCTCGGCCGTCAGCTCGGAGGTGTACTCGCCCGGCGCCAGTATGTATGCCCCGCCCTCGGCGACCTCGAACTCGGCGCCGCCCTCCGACAGCGCGGCGGGGGAGACGCGCCCGCCGTGCAGCACCGAGGCGGACTGCCCGTCAAAGCCCAGGCGCAGCCGGGGCTTTTCCTCGCGCAGCACGGGGCTGTCCTCTATGGTCACCACCAGGGCGCCGCCTGCGGCCTCCTCCACGGATATACCGGCGTTGAAGTAGTCACCCGCCAGCGCGCCGGAGGCGCAGGCGAGGCAGACGGCGAGGGAGAGGAACAGGCAAAACAGCGTTCTCCTCATCTTCAGCCCTCCTCTCCGTCAAATATCCAGGTGCCGATGACTGAGCCGCCCTCGCCGGCGACGCCGATGGTGAGGGCGCTCCCGCGCTCGAAGGACGCGCCGTCGAGCAGCAGCCCCTGGGGGAAGAGGGTCTCGTCCTGGGACAGCAACACGCCATCAGCCTCCCGGCCTATGCCTACATAGCTCTCCGTCCAGTCCGGCGCGGGGGCGGGGGCGTCGCTGTAGCCAAAGATGTACATCAGGTGGTCGGCGAGGCCGCTGGGGGAGAGGTAGCGCAGCTCGGAGCTGTTCTTCTTGTCGGAGGCGTGGTCCAGGTAGTTGCCGGCCGCGTAGACCTCGCGGTCCGAGACTATGTCCCGGTTGCCGCTGTTGTGGTTGATAAAGTCGCAGTGATAGATGCGGTAGTCATAGGCTATGGAGCCGCCGGGCATGTTTTTTAGCTCCACCCCGGTCCTGCAGCCTATAAAAGCGCAGTCGTAGACGCTCAGCCCGCCCTCCGCGGCAATGGAGAGGCCGACGCTGTTGCCGTTGCCGCCGAGGAAGAGGCAGCCGCTGCACTCCGGCAGCCCGGCGCCCTCCGCGGCGCTGACTGCCGTCCGATAGCCGGAGAAGGAGCAGCGGCTGACCAGGCGGAGCATGTTGTTGGTGCCGGCGGAGAACTCCATTGCGGTCTGCCGGCCGCCGTCGCTCTCGAACTTCACGTCGGAGACCAGGCTGAGCCCTGCCGTCTCCACCTTGAGGGAGGACATCGTGGTCTGCGGCAGGCTGTAGCCGCCCTCCTGCTCCACGGCGCCCATGAGCAGCACGTCGCACCGCATGTCCGCGGCGCGGAACACTATGTCGCCGTAGTCCGCCGGGGCCAGGCGGAGGTACAGGCCCAGCACGTCGGAGCCGTACCTGGGCGCCTCCTCGTCGAGAAACTCCTGCAGCGCCTCCTGGGTGGTTATGCCCGCCGCGGCGCAGTCGATGAACACGTCGCCGGGGATTACGTCGAGGCCGATGGAATACTTAATATCGGCGCTGCGCACAGAGCAGCCCTCGGCGAGATGCACCGTGGCGGTGAGGTCCGCGCTGCCGCCGCGCACACTGCGCAGATAGGGCTGGGCGCACCAGCGGCCTCCGGATTGGGAGGCGGCTATATTATAGATGTAGCCCAGCTCGTCGCCCGTCGAGCTGAAGGCGACGGACTCTATGAGCTCGTCCCTCAGCGCCGCGGGGACCTCCGCCTGGTCGGGCTGGGACAGATTTTCAAATATGGTGACGGCAAAGGTGCCGTAGGGGTAGGGGCACTCCGAGCCGTCCAGCGCGCCCACATCTACCGGCCAGACGGAGCCGGAGTCGGTATCCACCTTGTCCGTCTGCACCGTGTACATGCCCAGGACCAGGGAATAGCTCCTGCCGCCGTATTCGAAGCTGCACACGTTGGGCGCGGCCGTCTCCTCCGCGCCGGGAGGGGGGATAACCGCCGAGGCCGGCACCGCGAACAGGGCGCAGCAGAGCGCTGCCGCGAGGGCCAGGGCCAACATCTTTTTTGCCATTGCCATACCTCCATCGCTGTAAGTGAAAGGCCAGCCGGGCGGCGGGCCTTGAGCACATAATACAGTAAAACGGGCCCGCGGGCAATAAGCTGGCTGCATAGTGCGCGGAGAAATCTCCGCCGGACGGCTCACTCAAAGCGCGCGCCGGAGCTGTCCAGCAGACCCTCCGGGGCCTCTATGTCGGTGCCATTGCCCGAGAAGAGGCAGTTATCCAGGGCAAAGCCGCCGCTGCCGGGCAGGGAGACGACGCGCAGCCCCACGCCGTTATCCGTGAAGCTGTTGCCGGGGCAGACGTCGGAGCTGTAGCGGGAGTGGAGGGAGTCAAAGAGCAGCCCCACGCCGTTCGCGCTGAACGCGCAGCCGCTGACAATCAGCCAGGAGCCCTCCAGAGACTCCGCCCCCACGTCCCAGCCGGAGAACTCGCAGCCGGTGACAAAGGCGGAGGCCGTGGCGCTGAGGCCGCTCCCGCCGCTGCCGGCGAAGGCTATGCCCTCGACGGTGCAGGGCTGGGGGCTCTCGGAGGCGATGGTGAGGGTGCCGGTGAAGGTGGTGCGGCGCTCGCCGTCCGTGCCGCCGTAGAGGTTTACGGCGCGTCCGCTGAGCTCCAGGCCGCCCGAATAGGTCACGGGCGGCAGATAGAGGCTGACCACCGCGCCGCCGTCCACCTCCGACTCTATGTGCCGGAGCAGGTCGCTGAGCTCGGACAGCGTGTCCATGGGCGCGTCCTCCGGGGTGTACACCACCTCGCGGAGGAGGACGCTGCTGACGGTGTGGCTGAGCGTGAGGACGTCGCCGTTTTTCATCTCCAGGGTCCAGCGCACCTCGTTGTCCCCGCAGCCGCCGTGGAAGGTGACGCCGGATGCCAGCGCGGCCTGGGGGAAGGCCTCATCCCAGGCGGGGGGAGCGGCCTCCATGGGCTCGCCGCCGCCCAGGGGCAGGGCCTCCACCGTGCAGCTCTCCAGCAGGGAGCAAAACTCCTCGCGGGCATCCTCCCCGCTGTCCGCGAATTGGGCGGAGAACAGCGAGGGCTTGAAGAGCTCGCTGTCGGCGGCCAGCTCCACCACCGCCAGGTCCTGGGATATGCCGTCCTCGATACAGGGCCAGTCAAAGCAGAGGAACAGTCGGTACTCCCCGTCCTCGCCGGGGTATATGAGCTCCGCGCCGCCGGTGTAGGCCGCGGGCTGATGCCCCCTGCCGGGGACGAGCCAGAGCGCGGCCGCCGCGAGGGCGGCCAGAAGCAGCAGGGCGGCCGCGGCCGCGGCGGCCCGCTTGCGCCAGGGGCGGGGCGGGCGCACGGGGCGCCGCTCTATCTGCGAGGCCTCGCAGTGCGGACAGAAGGCCGCCCCCCCGGGCAGCTCTGCGCCGCAGTTTACGCATTTTTTGGACATACAGTCTACCTCCTGTCACGACAGCGCCTCCATCAGGCGCAGCACGTCTCTGTAGCGCTTTCGGGGGTTGGTCATGGTGCAGCGCTGCACCACCCGGCCCAGAGAGCCTCCCGCCGGAGCCTGCGAGGGGTGCCGGCCGGTGAGCATCACGTTGAGCAGCACGCCGAGGGAGTATATGTCGGACCTCGGGTCGGACTGGCAGATGCCGTACTGCTCCGGGGCGGCGTAGCCCACCGTGCCCAGCGCCCGGGTGTCGCCATCCTGCCCGCATTTGTACACGCGCAGGGCGTCAAAGTCCACCAGCACGGCCTCGTCGCCGCGCATGATTACATTGCCCGGCTTGATGTCCCGGTGCACGGCGCCCACGGAGTGCAGCGCCCAGAGCGCGCGGCACAGCTGCAGGGCTATGTCCCTCGCCTCGCGCGCCGGCAGAGGGCCGCACTCCAGGATATAGGACAGCGTGTCGCCCTGTACGTACTCCTCCAGCACGGCGGTGCTGCCGCCGTGCTCGCAGACCTCGTAAATCAGCGGCAGGTGGGGGCAGGAGAGCGAGAGCAGCCTGCGGCAGCCGTCGCCGCAGCCGGGGAAGAGGCGCAGTATGTACCGCCTGCCGCTGCGCGCGTGGAGCACTACGCTGACGCTCCCCCGCTCGCCCTCCCGGAGGCGCCGGACCAACTCGTATTCGCTGTTCATTGCCTCCATGAGGCCGGTGTAGACATCCATTATTTTTGCCACCCTATGCTGTGCGCATATTGTTTTTGCGCCCCGAAAACGGTAAAATCATAAATAATTATACGTTATGGCACTCCTGTTTGTAAAGGCGGTGGGACGTTTTGAGAGAGAAAAGCACGGATGAGCTGCAGCGCGAGCTGCTGGAAGCCATGGATTTGGACCAGTTCCTCTCGGGAAACAGGGGGCAGTTCAGCTGCGAGAGCGTGGCAGAGGCGCTGGACAGGCTGTTCAGGCAGAAGAACATCTCCAAGACCGCTCTGGCCCGGCGTTCGGGCATGAGCGAGATATACCTGCACCAGATTTTCGCCGGGCGGCGCAACCCCTCGCGCAACCGGCTTATCTGCCTCTGCTGCGGGCTGGGGGCCACGCTGGATGAGACGCAGGAGCTGCTGAAGCTGAGCGGCCTGGCGCAGCTATACCCGCGGATAAAGCGCGACGCCATCATCATATACGGCCTGGCGCACGGCGAGGACCTGTTTGAGATAAACGACAGGCTCTTTTCCGAGGACGAGGAGACGCTGTTCTGAGGGAATGGCGCAGAGTTAATGCGAAAAATCCCCGAGAGTTTCGGCTCTCGGGGATTTTTATTGTGTGGACGCTCCATGCAATTGATCATGTACAACATGTTGGTGAAAATTTCAATAGTTTCTCTAATGTTGAAAATATTATTTTTAAAAGCAGCATTCAAGAAAACTTGAAAAAATGTCGATATTTTTTACAAGAAACACAAATGAAATTGTTCATAATTTAGTTTAAAATAAACTAAGGATTCGGGCGTCTTTAAAAGACGGGAGAAAAGTGTAAGGAGGTAGCTGATGAAAGTTTCTTCAAAAACCGCAGATAAACTGATTATGATTATCGCGTTGGGGTGGGTTGCCGTCATTGTCATGACTTTATTTGGACGAGGATTTCCGGCTATGTATGTATCTGCAGTTATAATTGCTGCACACTTCGTTTTAGGGCTCATACACAAAGGAGAAATTAGAAGAAAACTTATTTGGTTACCATTCCTGGGATGGTTCATAACATTTGTAATAGGCATTATAGGGATGCAGTATTATGCGTTCAAATTTGGAGATTCGATACCATCGTTTCTGATTTTTGGCATGCATCCTTCGCTTTTTTTTGAACTTGCGTTCTATTGGATTGCGGGAATCGTGACAATTTCATATGGTCTTGTTAAAAATCGCGATGTATGGCTCTCAGAAGATGACTGGGATGAATTTCTTAAAATCGCCAATTCTTGACAGAGAGGGGGCCTAGTTGTGATTGAAAAAAACATTATTGTTGTGGCGAGTATCTTTGTTTTAATGGCGATCTCATTCGTAATTGGCGTCACAACTAAGAAAAATACCTCAGTACAGTCTTTGCTTGGCAGCACAAAATTGTTTGGCCCGCTGGTTACAGGCCTATCATCAACAGCAGCCATGGTTAGTGGGATGATTATGGTTGGTGGAGTCTCTACTATATATCTGCAAGGCAACTCGCTTTCACTTTCTGCATTTCTGAGTTGTTGCTTTTCTTTGGCCTATATTTTTATTGGGAAAAAGATGCGAGCAATGGCTGAAATAGGGGAGGTGTCTTCTCTCGGGGACATAATTGATTTGCGCTATGGAAGAAACCACACCATAAAATTCTTTTCCTCAGCAGTTTTGTTTGTTGGATGTTTCGCTTACTTAATAACACAAATAGCTGCAGCCGCTACGCTGTTCAGCTATTTGTTTGGTTGGCCGCCGCTTCTCACGTCGAGTGTCGTCTTCGGAGTGGTTATACTTTATGTGCTAATTGGTGGAGAAGCGGGAGGAATACTATCTCAGGCATTCCAGGGATTAATTATCGTAATAGTAGGGCTGGTGCTGTGCTTCCTCTTCTTTTTCGAATTCGGAGGATTTGAAGGTCTTATGCAGGCCATCGCGGAAAATCCTACTGTTGCCGGAGATAACGGTATAACAGCTAATTTCAGCCCACGTTTTCTCAACGCATTTGGTACAGACACACTTGGAGCAATGGCAAATACGTGGATCCTGTTTTCATTTGTCGGGGTAGTTTGCCAGCCGGCAACACTTACTCGGATGTATGCCATCAAGGAGGCGAGAGACCTTCCACGCGCAGGGCTGGTTTCTGGAATCTCGCAGGGGATAGCGTGTTTTGCTGCTACAATTTTGGGTTACTGTGTAATATATCTTGTGTCCACGGGCAAGATTGAGCCGTTGGCTAGACCGGATGAAGCAGTGTGGCATCTCGCTGACTATCTGGGCCTCGGGATGAACGTCCTTATTGTGTCGTCTGTAATGGCAGCTATCATATCATCGGCCAGCATGTATCTTTCAACTTCGGCAAATCTGTTGGCGAGAGACGTACTCAGTAGCATAAACATAAGGCTTGATGAGAGAAAGCAGATTTTTGCTTATCGAGTTGCGATCGCTGTTCTCGGGGTAGTAGGAATCCTCGTGGCATCTCTAAATTCTGAAATGGTCATTGTATTGGGGTTCCTGGGTTGGGGAATGCTAATGACAATAACCATGCCGGTGTTCGTTATAGGTATGTCGTGGAAGGGAGTAACAAAGACAGGGGTGCTTTGTGCAGCATTATCGGCATTCATATTGGATGTTATTGCTTTGATACTGAATATTTCTGGCTTTGTATGGCCCGCAGGATTACCCTGGTATATGTATGTGATTTGCTTTACTACTGTGACCTGCATAGTTGTTTCCATGCTGACAAAGAAAGATAAAATGGATCGAAAGATAGAGGCAGTTTTGGATCTATAATTCTTCATAACTATAATGCAAAGATATCCCAGGCAATACTGCGCCTGGGGTATCTTTGCTTATATCTATACTTATTGTTTTGTGGAGTGAATTAATGTATAATAATCACTGAAAACGAAGGCAGACTAGGGGTGATTAGCTATACTACAATAGCTGACTAAAAATAGTATGCCTGCAGTGTAAATGGGGAGGGTAAAAATTGGATGCTACCGTGCGAAAGATTATGTCTCTCCAACCGCTTAGAGAAAATCTGAAGCTGGTTGCCGGAGAGAGTGGGCTTGACAACATAATCACGTCTGTGAGTGTCATGGAGGTTCCGGACTTTGCCAATGGTAAACTCCCGGATGGGCTTTTTGTGCTTACTACCCTTTATGGCTTCATTGAAGATGAATTTGCAATGGTAGATACCATCAAAAAACTTGCAGCGAGCCATGCATCAGGTATCATAGTTAAAGTCAATAGGTATATTGATGGAATTCCTGCGTCTGTTGCGGCGGCTGCAAATACCTACGGCATACCTCTATTCCAAATCGAACAGATACATTTTAGCCAAATCATCTCCGTAATAACAGGTGAGATTGTCAACAATGAGTACAATAAAATAAAAACCATTAATGATCAATACAACGAGATCTTCAATGCGCTTGTCTCTGGGGAACAAATAGGCAGCTTTTTAATCAAAATATGCAACAGATTAGCGAGAAGCTGTGCTTGTATATCTGAAAAAGGGGCCCTTTTGGCCCACCATTGCCACAATGAATCAGATAAAAATCTAATGACTGAAGACTACTGTATGCATATCATGAGAAGTGTAATCAGCATTGAGGAGATGCATCCGGATATAGAGTCCCCCATCGCTCTTGAGGACTGTCAAGTTTTTTTGTGTAGCACAAAAAATAGAATACTTGGCTGCTTCATAGTGCATAGTCGCGAAAAACTTGAGGGCTATGAACTTTTGCTGGCTCAACAGATGACCAACTATCTCTCCATAAAACTTATAGAGAATCAGGTAGTACAGGCAGATCAACGGAGAAGATGCGCACTGATAATGGATGAAATACTTTTAGGAAAGAATAATCGTGAGGAAACAATAAGAGAGAGACTGTTTCTACTTGGATATGAAGAGACAAAGACATACCGGATATTACTTTTTGCAGTGCCGGAAAAAAAGCTGGGAGTTCGCAGGACGGAGAGTATTATAGACAATGTGCAATCCATGCTGAGGGGTTCAGTGACTTATTTTACGATGGATGGACTGGTTGTGCTCTGCCCCACAAACGAGAACACGGAACTTCCAGTGGGAGACAATAAAAAACTTAAAAATAGGATCAAGGATGTGATAGCTAAGTTAAATCTGGAATGTTCAGTGGGATGCAGTGTTAAGCAGACAGATTTATGCAGGATCCCGGAGGGCTTGAATCAGGCAAAGCGAGCTCTGAACTACGGCAGAATCTTTGCACAGGAAGAGAATGTATACTGTTATGAGAACTTTTCTGAAATAAATTCAGTGTCATATATGATAGGCACAAGCGGCGAAAAAGAAATATATAACTCGATTATAAAGCCTATATTTGAGCATGACAGCCGGTATAATCAACAGCTGTGGTTAACACTAGAGAGTTGCTTACTAAATGCAACGCTTGAAGCGGCAGCTAAAAAACTTTTTATTCACTCGAGTACATTAAGATATCGACTTCTGAAAATACAAAATATAACGGGGCATGATTATTTTAGTAATGTGGGCCGCTATGTATTGTACACGGCGTATATTCTTTATAAAATAGCCGATCTAAATGACGATCGCCTAATCAGATAAGTATATTGATCAATAAAAAAGTACGCTCTGGCACAGTGACGAGATAACTTCTCAGAACTACGCCGGAGCGTTTTTTTATTCTACAAAGCTAGGAAAAAAGCCTACAAATATTAGCTTATTATTACGTTGAATAACGATGATTTTTTGTATATATTGACTACAAAGCAATAAAGGAGGTTGATAAAAAGTATGAGAAAGGTGGGAATTACGGCAGTAGGTGCGTATATTCCTTATTACTACATAAGTAGGAATACTATAGCTAATGCCTGGAATGGCAAATGTATTAAGGGGGTTCGCAGCCTTGCAAATGTAGATGAGGACAGTGTAACAATGGCGGTAGAGGCGGCACGCAACTGCCTTCGGTCAGTTGCGCGGGAGAATATAACCGGTGTATATTTTGCGTCCACATCTGCACCGTACGAAGAAAAATCTCATGCTGGAATAGTGGCGGTCGCAAATAGTCTCCCTCGATCTGTATATACATTAGATGCAATGTGTTCGCTAAAGGGAGGAACAAGTGCCCTAAAAGCTGCAGTTGACTCCGCGTTGGTATGTGAGACGGAACAGATACTTATTGTGGCGTCAGAGAAAAGAAATGCATACCCTAAAACACCGAAAGAGCAACTGCTTGGGGACGCATCTGCTGCAGTAACGGTGGGAAGCTCCGGAATAGTGGCCGAAATCAATGCGTTTTCAACTGTAAGTGATGAAATTGTAGATGTCTGGCGAAACTCCGGCGAGAAATTTGTTAACTGGGGTGAAACACGATTCATCCTTGATGAAGGATATATGAACTCTTTGCCCGCTGCAATAAAGGATGTGCTTAAAAAAACCGGCCTGCATCCGCAGGACTTTGCAAAGATTATATTACCCGCAGTAGATATGAAGACCCATTTAAAGCTCGCTAAGAAATTAGGCTTTGCTCCTGAACAAATCCAGGACCCTCTGCTGCTTGAAGTGGGTGATTGTGGAACAGCCCAAAGCTTGCTGTTGCTGATAGCTGCGCTTGAACAGGCTAAGCCCGGTGATAAGCTTCTGCTGACAGGATATGCGAACGGCGCAGATGCCATTGTGCTTACAGTCACGGAAGAGGTAACCCGCATCCAGGAGACGCCTCAGATCTCTGAGCTACTTAAAAAGCGCCGTGAGCTCAAAGAATATAATCGATTTTTGTCGTTCCGGGGCATATGCCCCATCACTCCCAGCGTATATAACCTTCGGCCTTCGAATGCTCAAACTTGGAGAGAGCAGAATACGTTTCTTCGGTTTTGTGGTAGCAAGTGTAAACACTGTGGCGCTGAGGCCTTCCCAATTGAAAGAGTGTGCCACAGATGCGGGGCGGTAGATGAGTTTGAGCTTGTGAACCTCTCCGACCGTACAGTGAAAGTATTCACCTTTACGCTTGATGAACTGGCGGGCTCCGAGGATGACCCTGTTGTGGGCCAGGTATGCGCAAACGATGAACATGGGGTCAGATACTACAATATATTAACGGACTTTGATCCCAGTGAAGTTGCGGTAGACATGGAGCTGGAATTCACATTTAGGAAAATGAATGAACTGGGCAATTTTAATAATTATTACTGGAAGTTTAGACCTCTGCGGCTTAGAGGAGGTGAGCGAGAGTGAAAGATAGAGTCGCAATAGTTGGCATGGGATGCTCTAAGTTTGGGGAGCGCTGGGATTGCAGTATAGAGGATCTCATAATTGAAGCCGTTAAGGAGGGCTTGGCGGACGCCGGAATTACAAAAGACGATATAGACGCTATTTATTTTTCCAATAGCTTTATGGGAGGAGCCTCATCACTTGCAGTAGATGTGTTGAAAATGCGTGGAATCCCTGCGTTCCATAATGAGAATTGGTGCTGTTCAGGGCATATCGCATTAATTGACGGAGCGATGGCTGTTGCATCTGGCACCTATAATACTGTGCTTGTGCTTGGGGCGGAGAAACTAAAAGATACTGGAATAGGCGGTCTCGGTGTTGGCCGCGGCAATACGCCTGTTATGGAGAACCGCAGAACAGCTCCCGGCTCTTTCGGACTTATAGGACAGAGATACTTTCATGAATATGGACTCACCTATGAAGAAGGGCGCCGAGCTCTGTCTCGCATAGCAGTGAAGAACCACGCAAATGGCTATTTATCACCAAGAGCGCATTTTCACAAGCTAATCACTATTGAGGATGCGTTGCGTGCCCCGATTATTGCCGCACCTCTTGGTCTGTATGATTGCTGCGGAAACAGCGATGGAGCTAGCTGTGCGATAATTACAAGTGTTGATAGGGCAAAAAACTTTCGTGTAGATCCGATTTACATTAAGGGCTTCGGGGTATCTCATGATACCATGCCACATTATAATCCGGATTTTGATTGGCTTCATTTCCCAGCACTTATTAAGTCCTCTCAGACGGCCTACAAGATGGCGGGAATCGCAAGTCCGCGGGATGAGCTCAGCCTTGCCGAGGTTCATGACTGCTTCACTGTAACTGAGCTTGCGATATATGAAAACTTCAATTTCTGCGATGAAGGAACGGCACATAAGTTGGTGCACGATGGATACTTTGATCGTGATGGGAAGATGCCAGTCAATGTGGATGGAGGGCTCAAGTGTTTTGGGCATCCGGTAGGGGCGAGTGGAATCAGAATGACCTACGAGCTGTATAAACAGTTGCAGGGGAAAGCGGATAATCCCGAGCGGCAGCTCCGCGGAGATCTTAGACTTGGCCTCTCGCATACATTCGGCGGCCCTCCGCAGCTCAGCGCGGTGCTGATAGTTGGTAACGAATTAGGTTGAAGTGTTTTTGGAGGAAATATGAATAGAGAAGGCGCTTTAAAGAATATCAAGGTATTGGATATGGGGCGTGTCCTGGCGGGGCCATTTTGCTCAGCCATACTAGGGGACTTAGGTGCTGATGTTATCAAACTAGAAGACCTGAAAGGGGATATGGCCCGAACTTCACTACCAATAGGAGGCTACTTTGCTGCATTTAATCGTAGCAAACGTGGCATTACACTCAATCTTAAGTCGGAAAAGGGCAAAGATATTTTCCTAAAGCTCGTGAAGGATGTTGATGTGCTAGTAGAAAACTTCAGACCGGGTGTTATGAAAAAGTTGGGCTTGAGCTATGAAACACTACGCGATATAAATCCCAGACTTATATATGCTGCTGTGTCTGGTTATGGACAGGATGGCCCGTATAGCCAGCGCGCTGGCTTGGATCCAGTAGCTCAGGCCATGAGCGGAATAATGAGTGTGACTGGCTTCAGTGGAAATGACTCCGTGCGCTGTGGTGCCTCTATCTGTGATGTAATGGCTGGCATGCATGCAGTAATTGGGATCTTGGCGGCGCTAAACTATCGAAATTTGACCGGTAAAGGGCAAATGATAGACGTCTCGCTCTGTGATGCTGGAGTTGTGGCAATGGCCAGCGTAAACCAGCAGTATCTCACTACAAAAAGTATACCAGGCAAGTTGGGTAACGGTTATTTGGCATATGCGCCTGGGGGCTGCTATAAGGCCGTAGACGGAGAAGTTGTGATAAATGGAGTAAATTGGGAAGCCTTTTGCAAGACGATAGGCCGAGAGGATCTGCTGTGCGTCCCTGGATACGAAGAGGTTTCTAATCGAGTTAAAGACAGAGAAAAAATAGACTCGATTATTAATGAATGGACCAGCAAAAGGACTGTTGCAGAAGTTGTGGAAATCATGAATGCAAACAAGCTTGTTGCAGCACCGGTACTGAACGTGGAACAGGTAGTTAACGATGAGCACATAGCAGGAGTGCGCAATATGTTTACTGAAGTGCATTTGGAAGGTTTCGGAGATGTGCGCATCACAAATCAATGTATCAAACTCAGCGCTACACCAGCGCAGGTATCTGACCCACCTGCAATGGGCCAGCACAACAACGATGTATATGGAGCGCTTGGCCTGACAGCGGAGGAGATCGAGCAGCTCAAAGTTGAACACGTAATATAGAAAGGGAATAAAAAGAATAGACAATGCATCTGAACAAATGAGGGAGGGGCAAGAATGAAAAGAGAATACAAAAAGTTTCAGGGCTGGAACATAGTCATCTTGGCAGCGCTCATAATGACCTTCGTGGGAAACTTCCAAAGTAATGTGCATACTGTTGCTAACGGCATAATGATGGACAGCCCGGAAAACACCATTTCACAGGTCACCCATGGATTCGTTTGGACTGTCACCATAGGCGCGGGCGTTGTGCTTGGTCCGCTTGCGGGTTATCTAACTGATAAATTCGGAGCAAAAATGCTGTACCTCGCGGGTTCCATTTTATCTGTTATAGGTGGACTCGTTCTAGTGCGGTTCCAACCCAATAATGGGTTCATCTATATACTTAACTGCGGTGTGGTTTACTCGATCGCTTTCATGTTCACCGGCTCTGTTACGGGGCAGACTCTTGTGAATAACTGGCTCTTCAAATTCCGTGGCAGGGCTGCGATGATTATCAACACTGGTACGGTTTTTGCCGGAGTTGTCACGCCCATTATTGCAAATAAAATAATCGATATGAGCGGTGGCAATTGGCAGTCGGCCTACTATTTCTATGGAATAACAAGTATAGTTGGGATTTTCCTATCTCTTTTCCTCATAAACAGGCCGTCAGATATAGGACAGTTCCCTGATGGTGATCCAAATTCTACGCTAGCTTCAACTGAAAAAGCTAGGGAAGTTACTTACAAAGTATATAAAAATGTCGGTGATGATACCCAGTTTACGCTCCGTGGTGCCATGAAGACTCCGATTTTCTGGGTCCTTGTTGTGGTATTTATAGGTCTTCAGGCACTCTCTAGCTATCTTATGAGCCCCGGAACCCTCATGTTCCTCGAAGCTGGATTCGAAATGTCGCAGATATCCCCAGTGCTTTCTATCAGACAGGGAATTCGCCTGATATTCCTTTTCCTCATGATGAGGTACATGGACCGCATTGAGCCTTTGAAGCTGCTTGGTATTATTTGCGGAGTTACAGCCGTGGGCTATGCCCTGTCTGCTGACCTTCACTCCTATTGGCAGGTCTTTGTATTTTACGCTGTAGGTAGTATTGCAAACTCCACTTGCCTGGCGATGCCCGGTGTGATACTTGGCAACATTTTTGGATATAAGAATGTTGGCAAAATATATGGTTTTATATATGCGGCGGCAGGGCTCATCTCCTCGCCTCTTTCCACAATTAATGGTGTAATACGCGAAAGTACAGGGACTTACAGCATTGCGAATTATCTGCACGCCGGTATAGGTGCTATTACAGTGGTTCTTATTGTCGTTTCATTATTTATGCTGAAGAAATTTAAGGAAAGAAACAATATGGCCGCTTAAGGATATATTGGTTGCAAAATACATATTAGTTCAAAATATGGGATTTGAAAAGATTAACTATTAAAAGTCAAGGGAAAGAAAAGAGGTATAGAGGATGAAGTAGCGGCTAAGTATGTCGATCAAAAGTTCTGAGGGTTTTCGAGTTCGGCAGCGTCTAGAATCATAAAAAGGCCGTCAATGAAAGCGTGCCTGTCAGCGCAGCAGCGTGTAAGGAACAAGAGCATAGTTATCAGACTGCAGCATGAATGACCGCTTTCGAGACTGGCGTAGGCGCGTGAACTCATAAGCAGCCTATGAGCCATCTCTTCCTGGCTTATGTTCAGGGCAGCGCGTCTCTGAAGCAGTGCGGTGCGAAGATAGTTTTTGAGATTTTTGAGCAGCTGTTGTTTCATGGTAAATCCCACTTTCGTCAAGATTTACCATAATTCTACAAAGGCTATGAAGTATATGCCATGAGGTGCACTTCAGGAAATCAGGCGACACAGCGGTATGGCATTTGAGACTTCTCCAACGCAAAGATAAGGCGTACCAGCTTTTTTGCTGCGTGAGACAGAGCCACGTTGTAATGCTTGCCCTCTGCCCGTTTCTTGGCAAGGTAGGCAGAAAAGGTGGGTTCCCAGTAACAGACGTACTTGGTTGCGTTGTAGAGGGCATAGCGCAGATACCTTGAACCGCGCTTCTCCATGTGCGGATAGCAATTTCTGAGTTGCCCGGACTGGTAGGTAGATGGAGACATGCCGGCATAGGCCAACAGCTTGTCCGGGGAGTCAAAGCGGGAGAAATCGCCCACCTCGGCCAAAATCATGGCGGCCATGCGGAATCCCATACCGGGAATGGTGGTAATGGGGGAATTTAATCCATCCATCAAGGACTGAATCTGTTCTTCAATCTCAGTAATCTCGGCATCCAGTTCACGGATGAGACGGATGGTGTGCTGGAGTTCAAGGGACTTGGCTGGCATGCGGGAGCAATAGAGTTCCTGGCGGCGGCGCGGATTGCAATTGCCATATCCCGCTTGCAGCGGCCTTTAGAGGCGGTTTCGAGGATTGTTTTCAGCCTCGTCAAATGGGCTGAGGCAATCTGTCTGGAGCCTGGGAACTCCTCCAGCAGGGCATAGACAGAGGCAATGTGTAGAGAAGACACTAGCTTTTCCAGCTCAGGAAACAGGATACAGACCAGCCTGGAAACAGAAGACTTCAGCTTGGCGCGCTCTTTCACCTTGCCCAAACGGTATCTGGTTAGTGACTTCAGTTCCTCGTTGTGGTATGCTGTATTTGTGTAGGGTTTGAGACCCGTGTCGGATAACAGCATAGACGCAATCGTCCGTGCATCCACCCGGTCGGTCTTG
>CALWYL010000006.1 GCA_944385765.1 uncultured Oscillospiraceae bacterium | reverse complement strand
TTATCGGTGGAGCCGACACGGGGGAGGTGGTTGGTAAACAGGACAAGGGTATGGGTCTGCTTTACTGTCTCCGGCTGCTTGAATTTTTCTTCAATCACAAGGCGGTCAGTGCTGGCAAGCTGTTTCAATGTCGCCACGGAAAGCCGCTGGTGTTCCTCCAGCTCCCCGGTGATGACCATACGCCGCCCCCGCAAGGTGGCAAGGGACGCGCCTTTGTTGGCCCGGTCGGTGGTGATCACCTTAATGTCGATACTGCCGGTGTAGTCCCCCAGGACAGTGCCCAGGGCGTTAAAATAGGTACTCTTGCCGTTTCTGCCGCCGCCGTAGGCAATAATAATGCCCTCCTGGTACACAGCGCCGATCAGCGACATACCGGCCACAAGCTGGAGAAAGCCCCTGATACTCCCGTCACCGCAAGTGATGGTGTCAAGGAAGTCACTCCACATCTCCGCTCCTCGATCATCTGGCCCGGTCTGTGTGATCTGGCTGCAATAGGCCGCCCGCTCGTGGGGGCGGAGCCGCCCGGTGGTCAAGTCCACGATCCCGGTGGGGGTGTTCAAGTCAAACGGGTTTGCGTCCAACTTGTCCGCCTTGATGACAAGGGCCGGTTTGGACAGTTCCAGCATATTCTTAATGCGGACGGCGTTTCGGCTGTTCTTGGCGTGAGTGAGATACGCTTTCGCCCTTACTGCATCGGCTTTTGCCTTTTCCAGCGTATCGGCATCCTCCGCCGCACCCATTTCCTCATGCTTGGCCGTGGCCTCCGCCATTTGCAGCAGCGCCGCCCGGTTTTCCTCTTTTGCCTCCTGCAGCATCTTTTCGGACAGTTCCAGCGCCCAGGCGGTGGCCTTGTGGTCGTCCCGCTCCCAGCGTTGACCATTCCACCACAACCAGCCCAGGGCATCAGTATATATCAGGTCATCCCGATACACACGGGAGAACACGTCGGCGTTTCCGGCATCGGAGTAATCCGGGGGTTTTATGCTGTCTGTGGCGGCGGAAACCGCCCCCCGCTCATAGCGCCCGGCGCTCTGGCAAATGGCCTCGATCTCCCGTTTGCTCAACGGCGGGTCACAGCGGGTCTTGTTGGCCTCTGTCAAGGCGGCGGTGATCTCTGCCACGGTCAGCCCCTTCGCCCGGAGAGAGGCGGCAAGATGGAACATTTCCTCGTTTCGCCGCCCCTCTGTGACTTTGCCGGGGGCCTCCTTGCTCTTTGTCTGTTTGGGCTTGTCCCTCTTGCCCTGGAGCATAAGCCGGTGGAGCCAGTCGGGGAGAGGTGCCAGCGGTACGCTTGTCGGCGTACTGCTGGCCTCCCACTCATAGGCCCGCCCGGTCGTGGGATGGATGGACGGCGGCGCAATCACATAGCCGCCCGCCCCTCGATAGTCCAGGCCGGGGGCAAAGCCCACCGCCACGGTCAGGGCCGGGTCGTCACACTGGAAGTAGTAGTGAACGCCTCCACCGCCGGTCAGACAAGTCCAGGTTTCTGGGAGGGGGCCATACTGCCGTTCCAGGTCTGCAAGGGTTTCGTCCCCAAACTTCCCCGCATCGTGGGCGGTGTCCACATCCAGCACCACCAGGCCACTGCCGGTGGCGATAGCGACATTGTATGTACTGCCGTCGCCCCACCACTCCGCGATCTGTGCGGGGTCTGTGGTGGCGTCCTTGCATCCGTGAGGGGTGGCCGGTGTTTTGCCGTTGCAGGGGAATATCCGCAAGCCCATATTCTTCGTGTAGTATTCAGCGTGACGCTGTAACAGGCTTTTCGCCTCTGGCACAATATCACCCCTCAGCTTGTTCAATGGCTCTTGCCGTTTTCATAATTTCCCCGGCCCTGTGGCGCATGGAGCGGACACAAGCTGTCCTTTCTTCCTCGGTGGCCGGGAGATAGTAGCCAGTCAAGTTGTTGGTGCAAATCGGTGTCCCGCCCCGTCGTTCCTGCTCAATCATCAGGCGGACAGTTCGCCCGTCCATTCCAGTCAATTTCTCCAATTCGCGGCGGGGGATAGCATTTTCCTGGCCGTGGCTTAGAAAAGCGGAAATTTTGATTTGACGGTCAGCCGCCGCCGTGTTACAATCGGACATAGGAATAGACGCCCTGCAAGCCGTCATTTCCGCCGCTGCCCGTTCCGCTGTGCCACCAGCGGGGCGGGTGTTCTCGTTTTTAGTCACTGTGCCGTTCTCCCTCCTTGTCGCCGGTGGACATCTGTTCCAGCACTTCCATAAGTCTTGGGACATTGAAAAGCACCCGATTTCCACTGCGAATTGCGGGGAAAATTCCAGCGTCAAGCCCCCTTTGGAGATACCCACGGGGGAGGCCAGTAATCTTCTGAGTCTCTGGGTAACCCTGATATACAGCACCCTGATACACCTTTTTATTCAAAATATATTTCTCCTTTCGGCAAAAAAATAAGGGCTACGGCGGTGCAATAACGCACTACCGTAGCCCTGTGGCTCTCTCTTCCCGTACCTCTGTACGGGCGCATGGGGACAATGCCTTATTGCTCTGGGAGGCTCTTGGCACAAAGGCACTCGGCACTGTCAGCCCGTCATATTAAATTTTGTAGGATGCATCTTACAGTAATAATATACCATACTCTCCGTATCTTATCAAGATATAGTTTTCAAAAAATTTTAGCTACAATATATAGTGTAGGTTTCTGAAAAACCTTTTATGCTCTGCCGGATTTTTCAGAAAACCCTTTCCCAGTTTTTCGCTATTCGAGCGGGTGAGGTGGGGGCGGCCCCGGCGGGCAATATCCCCCTCTGGTGTGGCGTGACTGAAGCGGGACTGAGCGTGACAAAAGCGGGACTACACACATATATTTTACATTACGCTACAAGAAAGGACAGCAAAGATAAAACTATATCCTGTGTCACAATGCACAAATAGCAAGGCTTGAGCGCAACATATAGGATTATTTGAAAGTGATACGAAAAGCGACAAAAGCCTTCAATCCTCTCTCATAACCCGAAGGTCAGTGGGTTCAAATCCCCTCCCCGCAACCACAAAAACCGCTTGTTTCGTTAGAAACAGGCGGTTTTTCGTGTTATATGGTTTGAGGTGCAGGCACACAGGGCGTCTGCGATTTCTGCGGCGCGATAAGCGACGGTTTTTATAAAAAGTCCGGGCCTGAGTATGGTGGCTCAGGCCCGGAGGGGTTACGATATTCGCTTTCAGTCGAACAGGCGGCACATGACGAAGTGGTCCTTCTCTATCTCCTTGAGCTCCAGGTTGCCCTCGGTGCACTTCTCCGTGCAGTATTTGCAGCGGGAGGCGAAGCGGCAGCCGGGTTTGGGGTCGATGGGGTTCGTGACCTCGCCCTTTATGACCTCCCTCTGGCGGTTGCGGCTCTCGAGAGAGGGGATGGGGATGGCGGAGAGGAGCATCTTCGTGTAGGGGTGCAGCGGGTTCTTGAAGAGCTCGCGCGACGGGGCCTTCTCGATGCACTGGCCCACGTAGAGCACGGCGATCTCGTCGGAGATGTGCTTGACGACGGAGAGGTCGTGCGTGATGAACATGTAGGTCAGGCCCATCTGGTCCTGCAGGTCCATCAGCAGGTTGAGTATCTGCGCCTGGATGCTGACGTCGAGCGCGGACACGGGCTCATCACAGACGATGAAACCGGGCTGCATGGAGAGCGCCCTGGCCAGGCCCACGCGCTGGCGGCGGCCGCCGTCCAGCTCATGCGGATAGCTGTTCACCAGCCTGGGGGCCAGGCCGGCTATGTCCATCAGCTCGCGCACGCGGTTCTCCAAATCGGACTTGTTCTTATAAATCTTGTTGACTATGAGCTGCTCGGCTATCAGCTGGAAGACCGTGTTGCGCGGGTTCAGGCTGGAATAGGGGTCCTGGAAGATGAGCTGCATCTTCTGGCGCAGCGCACGCACCTGCTTTTTGTTATAGGCGAAGATGTTCTCGCCCTCATAGTAGACCTCGCCGGCGGTGTAGGGCTCGAGCCTCAGGATGGTGCGCCCCAGGGTGGACTTGCCGCAGCCCGACTCGCCAACTACGCCCAGCGTGGTGCCCTTCTTGATGGAAAAGCTCACGTCGTCCACGGCGTGGAGCATACCGGCGCTGGTCTTGAAGTACTTCTTGAGGTTTTTGACCTCCAGAATGGGGGCATTGGGGTCAACGGCGGTTTTGGGTTCAGTCGACATTGGGGGACTCACCTCCTGTGAACAGATGGCACGCTACAGTGTGGGTGCCGAATTCGCTCTTGACGGGCTTTTCGGCCCGGCACTTGTCCGTGGCGTAGGGACACCGGGGGCTGAAGGCGCAGCCTTGGGGCAGATTCGTGGGGTCCGGCATGAGGCCGCTGATGGGCTTCAGGCGGTCCGTCTCCATGTCCAGGCTGGGTATTGAGCCGAAAAGACCCTCGGTATAGGGGTGGTGGCGCTCGTGGTTGAAGATGTCCTCCATGGTGCCGGACTCGACTATCTCGCCGGCATACATGACCGCCACGTCGTCACAGGTCTCGGCTATGACGCCGAGGTCGTGCGTGATGAGTATCATAGCCATGCCCATCTGGTCCTTCAGCCGGCGCATCATGGCCAGTACCTGGGCCTGGATGGTGACATCGAGGGCCGTGGTGGGCTCGTCCGCAATGACGATAGCCGGATGGCAGGCCAGGGCTATGGCGATGACGATGCGCTGCTTCATGCCGCCGGAGAACTGGTGGGGATATTCCTTTTTGCGGAACTTGGGGATGCCGACGGTCTCCAGTATGGCGTCCACGCGCTCTTCCAGCTCGTGCTTGCTCTTGTGGTCGTCGTTGTGCAGCATCAGGGACTCGTAGATCTGGTCGCCCACGGTGTTGACGGGGTTCAGGCTCGTCATGGGGTCCTGGAAAATCATCGAGATGCTGGCGCCGCGTATCTTCTGCATCTCCGAGTTGCTGAGATTGAGCAGGTCCTTGCCGTCGAAGGTGATGCTGCCGCCGGTGACCTTGCCTATGTCCTGCGGGAGCAGGCGCAGTATGCTCAGGGCCGTGGTGGTCTTGCCCGCGCCGGTCTCGCCCACTATGCCCAGGGTCTTGCCCGGGGCGAGGCTGAGGTCTATGCCGTTGACGGCGTAGACGGTCTCCGTGTCGGTCTCGTATACGACGTGCAGGTCCTTGATCTCCAGTATATTGTTGTTCTGTTCCATGTTCATAACACCGCCCTCAGTTCTTCAGCTTGGGGTCGAGGGCGTCTCTGAGCCCGTCGCCTACGAGGTTGATGGAAAACGCGGAGATGGCGATGCATATGCCGGGGATGATGACCAGATAGGGGTGGGTCATCATGTTGTCGCGCGCCTGGTTGAGCATATTGCCCCACTCGGGCTGAGGGGGCTGCACGCCAAGGCCGATGAAGCTCATGCCGGCGGCCAGGAGGATCATGGAGGCGATGGCCATGGTGCCCTGGACTATGATGGGCCCGATGGCGTTGGGCAGCACATCGTGCAATATGATGTGCAGATCGCGGGCGCCGCCGATCTTGGCGGCCTCGATGTAGTCCTCGCCGGCCACGGAGAGCACGGAGGAGCGCACGACGCGGGTGAATACCGGTATCTGTGATATCGTTATCGCTATCAACAGGTTCATCACTGTGGGGCCCAGGGCGGAGACGATGGCGATGGCCATCAGCAGCGTGGGTATGCTCAGCAGGATGTCCATCAGACGCATGACGATCTCGTCGAACAGGCCGCTGTAATAGCCGCACATGGCGCCCAGCAGCCCGCCTATGCCGAGGGAGATGACCGTGGTGAACACGCCTAAGCTCAGCGACACCCTGGCGCCGTGGACCACGCGCGCGAGCTGGTCGCGGCCGTAGGTGTCAGTGCCGAAGGGGTGTTCCTTGGAGGGGGAGAGCAGACGCTGGTCTGAGTGCTGCCTGATGGCGCCCTCATCGTAGTCGGCGATGACGTCGGCAAACACGGCCATGAGGATCATGATGGTGATTATCACCAGGCCGATCATGGCGAGCTTGTTCTTCTTAAAGCGGCGTATGACCTCTTTGGTGCGTCTCTTACGCGCTTGTTTTATATCTATTGTGACGTTGTTGGTGTCCACAGCTGCCCCCCCTTTATGAGGATTTGGTGTACTTGGTGCGGATCCTGGGATCGATCACCGTATAGACGAGGTCTATCACCAGCATGGTGAGGCAGACCATCGTGGCGAAGAATACTATGGACCCGGTGACAAGCGGGGTGTCTTTCATGCGTATGGCGTTGATCATGAGCGTGGAGATGCCCTGCATGGAGAAGACGGTCTCGATGAGTATGGCGCCGCCCAACAGCTGGCCGAACTCGATGCCCAGGGTGGTGACGACGGGCAGTATGGCGTTCTTCAGCTCGTGGTGGGCGATGATGCGCCGCTCACTGGCGCCCTTGGAGCGCGCGGTGCGCACATAGTCGGAGCGTATCGTCTCCAGCATGGTCGTCCTCGTCAGACGCATGATTTTGGCGGCCGTGGGGGCTGCCAGGGTGAACACGGGCAAGATGTAGTGTTTCCAGGTGCCGATGCCATTTGAGGGCAGCCAGCCCAGCTGTACGGAGAAGAACAGTATCAGCATCATGCCCAGCCAGAACCTGGGCAGCGAGGTGAAGATCATGGCGCCGGAGGTGCAGATCATATCCAGCACGCTGTATTTCTTGATGGCGGAGATGATGCCCAGGGGGATGCCGATGATGGCGGTGAGTATGATGCTGAACACGGCCAGCTTCAGCGTGACGGGAAAGCGGCTGAGTATCTCACCGAACACAGAACGGCTGGTCTGCCAGGAAGTCCCCAGATCGCCGTGGACGATGCCAATGATGTAATCCGCGTATTGGACGAGCAGCGGGTCGTTGAAGCCCAGCTCGTCGTTCAATTGCTGTACGGCCTCAGGAGTTGCATTAATTCCAAGAAGCAGGGTCGCAGGGTCTCCCGGGGTAAGGTCCATTATAAACATAATCAACAGTATAACGCCAAGGAGAATGGGAATAAGCAGCAACAACCTTCGGAGTATATATTTCAGCATAGCCATATCCTCCTTATGCTGTTTGGGATGTGCGGGGGAAGGGAAAATGTCAGTTGTTCTTTACTGCGATGACCTCGATCTCACACAGCGCGCCGAACGGCAGCTCCTTGACGGCTATGCAGGTGCGCGCGGGACGGCTGACAAAGTGCTTGGCATATTCCTCGTTGAACTTGCCGTAGTTGGCCATATCGGTGAGGTAGCAGGTGGCGCGGATGACATTGCTCATGTCCATTCCGAGCTCCTTCAGCACGGACTCGAGGTTCTTGGCCGCCTGGGCCGCCTGGGCCTCTACGCTGTCCCCGGCGAAGGCACCGGTCGCGGGATCGGTGCCTACCTGGCCGGAGAGATAATAGAGGTTGCCATAGTTGGTGTAAGCAGAGAGTATGGGAGAGCTCATATTATCCTCCAAAATCTAAAATCAGACTATGCGCAGCAGGCCGGGGTTGACCTGGGTGTTGGACAGGATCTCGAAGCCGTCCTTCTTGACCAGGACCAGGTCCTCGAAGTGGAACTGGCGGTTCTCGGCGACGACTACGGGCTCAATGTTGAACACCATGTTCTCCTCCAGGGCGAAGTCCTCCACGGGGCTCAGCATGGGGAACTCGTGGCACTCCAGGCCCAGGGAGTGGCCGATGTGCGGGGTGCTGAAGGGCAGGTTGCGCTTGGCCATGCCGTCGGCGCAGACGCGGAACAGCTCGCTGGCGGTGACGCCGGCGCGGATGTGGTCGAAGATATCCACATAGACCTCGCACACCTTGTTGTAGATGTCGACGTATTTGTCGTTCAGCTCGCCGAGCATTATCGTGCGGGCGAAGTCGGAGAGGTAGTGGCCCTCACCCACGCCGCCGAAGTCCATGCGCATCTGATCGCCGCCGCGCATGATGTTGTCGGTGGGCAGGGCGTGGACCAGGGGGGACTTCTCGCAGGCGCCCATGACGAAGAAATCGATGTCCATGAGGCCGTCGTTCAGCATGTGGGTCTTGACTATGTTGGCGAACTCGATCTCGGTGCAGCCGGGGTGGACCGCCTGGATGCCCTTCTCCATGGCGCGGCGGGTGATGTTGGCGGCGTCGGCCAGGTACTTGATCTCGCGGGGCTCCTTGATCATGCGGACCAGCTCGCAGGCCCTCTTGCAGTTGACGAGGTTCAGGTTGGGGGCGAGGCCCATGAGCTCCATGTAGTAGGAGGCGGTGAGGTAGCCCAGCTCAATGCCGATGCGGGAATTCATCAGTCCGCGCTCTTTCAGCACGTCGACCAGGAAGGCGATGGGGGACTCCTGGAACTCGATATAGTAACGCCTATCCTTGATCCAGGTCTCGGAATCGACGGTGTTCTTCTCGATTATGCAGGCGATGATCGCCGGTTCGCCGTTGGCGGGCAGTACGGTTATAGCGAGGCGGTCGGGGATGTCGGTCTGGGTCATGATGTAGGTCTCGGAGAAGTAAAGCGTGTTTGCCGGGGAGATGATGACGACGGCGTCCATGTTGTTCTCGCGCATCTTGGCCTTAAGGCGCTCATATCTGCTTTCCATTTTGAATACCCTCCTAAAAATTAATTTAATGGAATTGCTTTTGCTTGGGACCCAATTTTGATGGGTCCCAAGCAAAATGAGTTATTCAGACGCTAAAAGGGATTACAGCCGCTGCGGATATCACTCCCAGGAGAGGAAGCGGACCTGCAGGCCGACGAACGGATCATAGCCGCTGAACTGGAGGCCGGCAGTGTGGGCGTAGCTCTTCTTGGGGTAGTAGCAGGGGGCGAAGTAGGCCTCCTCGGAGAGGTAGTCGAGGAACTCGTTGAGCTTGGCGGCGCGGGCCTCGGTATCCATCTCCAGGTCGCACTCGTCGCGCATCTCCTCAATGACGGGATCCTCCAGGCCGCTGTAGGGCACGGAGCCCCTGATGCTGGCGACGTCGAACACGTTGGAGCCGTCGGTGTTGAGGTTGAGGTGGGTGGCGGCGACGTTGAAGTTGCCGTTCATCAGCATGTCGATGAAGGCGTTGTTCTCGACCACGGTGACGGTGGAGGTGATGCCGATGACAGCCAGGTTCTCCATGGCGATCTCAGCCATGCTCTGGTCCTTGCCCTCGCGGCAGTAGATGATGCCCAGATCAAAGCCGTCGGGATAGCCGGCCTCGGTCAGCAGCTCCTTGGCCTTCTCGGAATTGTACTCGTAGTAGGGGATCTCCTCGTCATAACCGGTCATGTTGGGGTTGGCTATGGAGTTGGCGACGGTGCCCAGGCCCTCCTCGGCGACGGCCAGCATGAAGTCCTTGTCGAGGGCGTAGTTGATGGCCTGGCGGACGAGCTTGTTCTTCAGGGGCTCGAGGCCGTTGTCACGCAGGTTGAACTGCAGGAAGTAGACCATGCCGCAGTCGTGGGAGTAGATGTCGAGGTTCTCATCGGCCTCGATGGTGGCGATGGTGCTGGCGGGGAAGTCGCGGGAGACATTCAGCTCGCCGGTCTGCAGGGCCATGACCTGGGTGTTGGCGTCGGGGACTATGTTGAAGTAGACGTTCTTGATGCTGGGCTTGGGATCGCCGTGGTAGTCCTCAAAGGCCTCCAGCACAACGCCGGTGGCGGGGTCATAGGACACCAGCTTGTAGGGGCCGCAGGAGATGACGCCGTCGGAGTAGCCGTTGGTGGTCTCCCAGGCAGCCTCGCTGTAGAGCTTCACGTTGATGACGCAGTTGTACAGGAAGGAAGCGGAGGGAGCGGTCAGGTAGACGTCCAGGGTGTAATCGTCGACGACCTCGACATGGTCGATCTGGGCGGCGGTGGTGGCCTGGTAGTCACGGTACTCGTTCATGAGCAGATTGAAGGTGAAAGCCACGTCGCTGGCCTTGAGCTCGGTGCCGTCGTGGAACAGGACGCCCTTCTTGATATGGAAGGTGTACTTGACAGCCTCTTCATCCCATTCCCAGCTCTCGGCGACGTTGGGGACGATGTTGGCGTCCTGGTCGAGCTTGATCAGGCCGTCATACACGTTCGTCAGAACCTCGTTGGTGACGATGTTCTGCATGCCGAGCGCGCTCAGGGTCTGCAGCTCGGTGGCGAGGGAGATGGTGATGCTGTCCTTACCCTCAGTGGAAGTACCGGGGTCGTCAGCGGGTTCGCCAGAGGCGGAGGGGTCCGACGACGTCGCGGGTTCGTCGGTGCTTCCGCAGCCGAACAGGCAGAAGCACATCGCGGCCGCGAGCAGGATGCACAGGAACTTTTTCATTGTTTACCTCCTCATTGTTTGCTTGTATTTTTGTAAACTTTGCCATCCTTCATGACAAAGGTTACATTCTGCATGACGCTGATGTCCTCCAGCGGGTTGGAGTCGACAGCGATTATGTCGGCCAGCTTGCCCTTGGTGATGGTGCCCAGCTTGTCGCCCCAGCCGAGCAGCTGGGAGGCGATGGTGGTGGCGGACTGCAGGGCGTGGGCGGGCTTCATGCCGGCCTCGTTGACCATGAACACGAACTCCTCGGCCTGGGTGCCGTGGTAGAGGTAGGGGGCGCACACGTCGGTGCCGAAGGCGATCTTGACGCCCTTGCGGTAGGCCATGCCGATGTTCTTGGCGTGCACCTCGGTGCAGCGGCGGGCCTTGGCGATGACGTTGGGGGCGATCTCGCCGGGCTTCATGCAGCGGAACATACGGGGGTCGACCACCAGGGTGGGGACCAGGTAGGTGCCGCGCTCGACCATCATCTCTGCGGCCTCCTCGTCGATGAAGGTGCCGTGCTCGATGGAGGTGACGCCGGCCCTCACAGCGCACTTGATGCCGTTCAGGCCGTGCGCGTGGGTGCAGGTGTAGCCGCCGTGGAACTCGGCGACCTCGATTATGGCGCGCATCTCGTCATAGGTGAGCTCCTGCGGGCCGGGGTCGTCGCCCGGGGTCATAACGCCGTAGGTGGACATGAACTTTATGCCGTCGGCGCCGTACTTGAAGTTGATCCTGGCCGCCTGGCGGGCCTGGTCGGCGCCGCAGATGATGGCGCGCACCCTGTCGGTGCCGAGGCTGGAGTAGGACGGCAGCAGGTGGTTGTCGCCGTGGCCGCCCACGGCGTTGATCGTCAGGCCGACGACCGACATCCTGGGGCCCCAGTGGGAGCCCTCGTTGATGGAGTTGCGGATGGCGATATCCGCCCAGTCGGGGCAGCAGCCCACGTCGCGGATGCTGGTGAAGCCGGCCATCAGGTCGTCCTGCAGGTTCTTTATGGCCTTCAGCGCGATGAAGGGGCCGGAGCTGGAGCACATGTACTGGTCGGAGGTCTCCGAGAAGGAGCCGTTGAAGGCGCAGTGGGCGTGGCAGTCGAACAGCCCGGGCAGTACGAACTTATCGGAGAGGTCGAGGACCTCGTCAAAACCGCTCAGATCCTTTATCTCGTCGGCGCGGACCACGTCGGTGATCACGTTGTCGTCGAGCACTATGGCCATATTGTCCTGCGCGAATTCGGTCTCAGCGGTGAAGAGCTGCTTGCAGAGGATTACTTTTCTCATTTCATGCGTCCTTTCTTGACTATACGCTGTCCCTGCATCAGGCGCGGGCGTCTTTGTACACAACGCCGTCCTTCATCACGAACTTGACGTCCTGCATCACGGAGATGTCGACCAGGGGGTCGCCCTGGACGGCCACTATGTCGGCCAGCTTGCCCTTGGTGATGGTGCCCACCTTGTCGCCCCAGTTGAAGGACTCGGCGGCGGTGCGGGTGGCGGCGTGGAGGGCGTGGGCCGGGGCCATGCCGGCGTCGCGGACCATGTACACGAACTCCTCGGCCTGCGTGCCGTGGAAGACATAGGGGGCGCCGACGTCGGTGCCGAAGGCGATCTTGACGCCCTTGCGGTAGGCCATGCCTATGGTCTTGGCGTGGACCGCGGCGGCGCGGCGTATCTTGTTGGCCACGGCCTCGGAGAAGGCGCCGGGCTCCATCTTCTCCAGCATCCTGTTCATGGTGACCAGGGTGGGGACCAGATAGGTGCCCTTCTGGACCATCAGCTCGGCGGTCTCCTCGTCCATGAAAATGCCGTGCTCGATGGAGGTCACGCCGGCCTCGACGGCGGCGCGGATGCCATAGCGGCCCTCGGCGTGGGCGCAGGAGGGATAGCCGCGGAACTCGGCGATCTCGATGGCGGCGCGCATCTCATCATAGGTGAGCTCCTGCGGGCCGGGATCGTCGCTGTAGGAGAGTATGCCATAAGTGGCCATGAACTTCAGGCAGGTGGCGCCGTATTTGAAGTTCATGCGGGCGGCCTGGCGGGCCTGATCGGGTCCGCAGATGATGGCGCGGACGTTGTCCTTGCCGAGGCCGGAGTACTGGGGCATGAACCTGTTGTCGCCGTGTCCGCCGGAGGCGTTGAGCGTTATGCCGGAGACCATCATCCTGGGGCCCGGGAAGGCGCCGGAGGCGATGGCGTTCATCACGCAGACGTCGGCCCACTCGGGGCAGCAGCCCAGGTCGCGGATGCTGGTGAAGCCGGCCATCAGGTCGTCCTTGGCGCGGTTGACGCCGCGCAGGGCGTAGGTCGCCGGGATCTCGGAATAGCGGACGTCGTCCCGCATCTCGTCGGTGCCGCCGTTGCTGGCGATGTGGGTGTGGCAGTCGAACAGGCCGGGCATGACAAAGCTGTCGCTCAGGTCGATGACCTCGTCAAAGGCCTCCCGGTTTACCTCCGCGGCGGGCAGGACATCGCTTATCCTGTTGTCGTCGACGACTATCGCCATGTTGTCCTGGGCGTAGTCGGTCTCAGAGGTGAAGAGTCGCTTGCATAGGATCAGTTTTTTCACATTGGCCTCCTTCTCCGCATAAGCAGTTTTGAATATCTCCGCATTATTTGTTCTTCCTGATCTCGTCGAGGAAGTTGTAGAGAGCGTATTTTGTCAGGTTGAGGAACTCGCAGACACGCGTGCTGGACTTGGTTATCATGAACACGTGCTTGTTCTCCAGGTACTCCACCGCGCGGAACTTGTCCGCCCGGTCCATATTTTCCGGCTTTTTGCCTATGAGCTGCTCGCAGGCGGCCAGGTGGTACTCCAGGAGCTGGCCCACGTCGCTGCCGTTGGGGCAGGTGTGTTCGCCCGTCACCCAGTCCAGAGCCTTGCTCACGTTCTCCAGCTCTGTTATGTCGTAATTTATACAGATATAGCCCTTCGTCTCGTCCCCTGCTCTGATGGGGGTGGTGGAGGCCAGCAGGTTCCTCCCGCTTTTGGTCTGCATCCGGTAAACGGGGTTGCGCACAAAGTCCTTTTCCACGAACTCCTCAAAGAGCTCGTTGTCGCTGACGTCGCCCGCGCGGCGGCCGGTTATGTATCCGTTCTCGATGTGCTTGATCACAAGCGTGCCGCCCTGAAATTCATGTATGGCGACCTCGCAGTTCCGGCCGAATTGGCGTGCAATGTTGGACGCCAGCTTCTGCAAGAACAGCTCCTGATCCCTCTCGCTTATCATTACACCACCTCTGATATATCAAAAAGTATTTTCGATTTACTCTATTAAATACCACAGGGTAAAACATATGTCAAACATTTTTTTTGATATTTTTGCTAGCAAAAAGTTGTGTTATATGAAGAATGAGGGATAATTCTCAATGTGGTTAACTATTTCAAAATTATTTTTTGAGCGCTGAGCGCCGTGGTGGTTGAACAAAATTTTTGTCAAAACAGAATACATGTTTGTAAATGTATCACAACATGGGCGCGTCCGCGGAGTGAAGGATCTGAAGAAAATATTGGGAGCAATCGTGTCAAAAACGGGTATGGGCACCGCAGAGGCGGGGGTAAAATTTTTTAACATTTGCCCCGGGAGAATAAATATGCCTCTGCCGGGCGGGAGGAGAGCATGAAAATCCGCCGCGCGGGGTCTCCGCGCGGCGGTCATGCGGCCGTGTTGTCTGTATTGTCCCTCAGGCGACGACGGTTTTCCCGCAGAGGGAGTTGATCCTGCGCCGGAGGGCGCGGGCCTGCTCCAGCTGGCGCTCGTGGGAGGCCCGGGCCTCGGGCGTCGAGCACCTGGCCTCGCTCTCGGCGAAGCGGGACTCCAGCCCCACGTGTTTTGCGCCCAGCACCAGCTTATCCGCCAGGAACACCACCGCCGCCTCGTCCAGATGTTCAGGCTCGTCCAGGCCGTGGTGCTGGCGGACTATGGAGGCGATGCGGGGATAGCCTAGGGCCTCCAGCAACTCCGCCCCCCGCGCGGCGTGTTCCGGCTCCGTGCGCGCGATATCGTGCAGCAGCGCGCCGGCGCTGACGGCGAACTCGTCGGGGTAGACCCCGGCGGCGGCCAGGGCACAGACGAGGCGCAGGGCCTCCCGCTCCACGGCGCGGCAGTGCGCGGCCACCCTGTCGGGCGCGTCGGCTTCGAGCAGCCTGAGGCAGAGCGGGGGCAGCAGCTCCGGATGCGGTCGCTGGCCGGCGCGGCCGCCGAGCTCCCAGAGGCCGCCTGACCACTCCAGGCGGGTGACGGAGCCGCAGTGCAGCTCCAGCCGCGCGGCGGCATCCGCCGTGAGGCCCAGCGCGGAGCCGAGGAAGAGCCGCAGCGCGGAGCGGTGGGTGACCAGGGCAATGTCCCCGCGGGTGCACTCCAGGGCCTCGCCGACGGCGCGGGTGAAGCGGCCGAGCACGGCGTCCGGCTCCTCCGCCCCCGGGGGGAGCAGAGTGCGGTCGCGCCCGCGCGCGGCGTAGAGCTCGGGCCAGCGCTCGCGTATCTCGGAAAAGGGCAGGCCGTCCCAGTCGCCCTGGCCGGCCTCGGCCAGGCCAGGCAGCGCGATGGGCCGGGCGCCCATGAGCGCCGCCGTCTCCAGCGCGCGGGAGAGCGGGCTGGAGAAGACCTCGGAGACCCCCCAGCTCTCAAAGCCGGGGGCGAGCAGCACGGAGCGCGCCCTGCCGGCGGCGGACAGCGGGAAGTCCGCCGTGCCCAGGCAGAAGCTCTCGCCGCCGGGCGTCTCCACGTCGCCGTGGCGGATGAAATATACCTTCCTCAAAGCCCATCACCTCCGAACTGTCTGCCGAGCGCGGCTGCCCGGCGGCGCTCAGGCGAAGGCGGCGCCGGCGAGCTTGCGCAGCCCGGACTGCAGCACGTTTACGTCCATGCCGGCGGTGACGCTGGGGAAGCCCTGGGCGAAGTAGCGCGCGGCGGTCTCTCCGTCGCCGCAGAACATTATGCAGAGCTTGCCGGCCCTCTCGCAGGCCGTGCGCACCCGCTCCACGGCGGCTATGTGCCGCTCGTCGGCGAACTCGCCGGGGATGCCCAGGGCGATGGAGAGGTCGAAGGGGCCGATGAAGATGCCGTCCACGCCCTCCACGGCCACGATATCCTCTATGTGCTCCAGGCAGCCGGCGGTCTCGCACTGGGGAATGAGCAGGGTCTCCGCGTTGGCGCGCGCCATGTAGCCGGCCATGCCGCCGGCGTAGTTTTCCGCCAGGCCCCAGCCTCCGTCGCGGGTCTGGCAGTAGCCGCGGCTGCCCAGGGGGGCGAACTTGGCGTAGGACACCAGGGTTCTGACCTGCTCCACGCTCTCCACCTGCGGGACTATCAGGCCGGAGGCACCCACGTCCAGCATCTTGAGGATGGGGCTGCGCTCGATGGCGTCCACCCGCACCAGCGCGCTGAGGCCGGACCGCTCCGCCACGCCGACCAGCTCGGCGGCGTGTTCGGCGGCTATGGGGCTGTGCTCTATGTCGATGATGGCGTAGTCGAGCCCGGTGTAGGCCATGGCCTCGATGGCGGTGGCGCTGAGCATGTGGGTGAAGATGCCGAGGCTCTTCTCGCCGCGGCGGAATTTTTCCAGTATGCGATTGGCCATGATATCCTCTCCTATCTGTTGAAATACTCCAATCTGGTGAAGCCGTCGCGTATCACCACGCTGGTGTAGCAGCCGTGGAGCATCCAGAGATGGGTCACGGCGCGCGGCTTCATGTCCAGCAGCTGTATGAGCAGCGTGGCCAGGGAGCCGTTGTGCGCGACGATGAGCGTGTCCTCACCGCGCGCGAGCAGCTCCTCCAGCACGGCGCGGGTGCGCGCGCACACGTCCTCAAAGCTCTCCCCGCCGGGGGGAGGCACGGCGGACCAGTCCGCGAGCATACCGGTCACCAGCTGGGGGAACTCCCCCAGCAGCTGCTCGTAGCTCTTGTTCTCAAATTCGCCCATGTCCTGCTCTGTCAGGCCCTGGCAGAGCTCTATGGGCACATCCCGCCCCTCCAGGGCCAGGCGGGCCGTCTCCGCGGCGCGGCTGAGGGGGCTGGACAGGCAGCGCGCCAGGGGTATTCCCGCGAGCTTGGAGCCCAGTTCACGGGCCTGCTCGCGCCCGCGTGCGGTAAGCGCGAGGTCGGTTATGCCGTAGAACAGCCGCCGCACGTTGCCCTCGGATTCGCCGTGGCGGGCGAGGTAGAGCCTCATACCGCCCCGCCTTCCCCGCAGACGGACAGGCCGGACACATAGCGGCGCAGCATGTCGAAGGCCTCCTGGCAGGCCTGGTGGCGCACCAGGCCGCGGCCGCGGCCGGTGAGGCGCGCCTCGCGCACCCAGACTTGCTCGCGGTCGGCCAGGGAGATAAACACGGTGCCCACCTCGTGCTCGCCGTCCCCGTCCGGGCCGGCGAGGCCGGTCACTCCCACGCCGAGGTCGCTGTCCAGCTTCTCGCGCACTCGGCGGGCCAGCTCCTCGGCCACCTCACGGCTGACGGCGCCCTTCTCCTCCAGCAGCGCGGCGGGCACGCCGAGCAGGGAGGTCTTGGCGGCGTTGGTGTACACCACCGTGCCGCCCAGCAGCACGGCGCTGGCGCCGGGGATATCGGTTATGCACTTTTGCAGTTCCCCGCCGGTGCAGCTCTCCGCGCAGGCGACGGTGACTCCGCGCTCCATGAGCAGCTTCACGGTGTAGGTGGCGAGGTTGGGGCAGTCTATGCCGTAGACCAGCTCGCCGAACTCGCGGCAGACGCGCTCTATCACCGGGGCCATCATGCGCTCGGCCTCCTCGACGGTGGGGGCCTTGGCCGTCACCCGCACGAGGCACTCGCCCGGCTTGGCGTAGGGGGCCAGCGTGGGGTTGGTCAGCTCCTCCATATAGGAGCGCAGGCGGTATTCCATGGCGCTCTCGCCTATGCCGTAGAAGTGTATGTTGTGGGAGGCGATGACGCTGTCGGAGAGGGAGGCCAGAATGGGGCGCACGCGGTGCTCCAGCATGGGGCGCAGCTCCCCCGGGGGGCCGGGCAGCATTATCACCCGCACGCCCTCGTGCTCGAAGTAGCAGCCCGGGGCCGTGCCCCAGTCGTTGCGCAGGGCGGTGGAGCCCTGGGGCAGCCAGACCTGCTGCAGGTTATTGGGCGTCAGCGGGCGGTAGTGCCGCTCGAGGAACACGCCGCGCAGCCAGGCCTCCTCCTCCCTGTTCAGCTCCAGGGGGATGCCGAAGCCGTCCGCCAGGGCGCTCTTCGTCAGGTCGTCGCAGGTGGGGCCCAGGCCGCCGGTGGTGATTATGAGGTCCGCCCGCTCCCGGGCGCGGCGCACGGCCTCGGCCACGCGGCCGGGGTTGTCGCCCACGACGGTCTGCCAGTAGACGTTTATGCCGTACTCGCTCAGCAGCACGGCGACGTCGGCCGCGTCGGTGTTTATGGTGGTGCCGAGCAGCAGCTCGGTGCCGACGGAGATTATCTCAGCTTTCAATGTCTATCCATATCCTTTCGACCCCGTCCACGGCCTCGCGGACGAGAGCAGCTATATCCAGCGCCGACTCGGCCTGCTCCACGTCCTCCAGGCGGGGCTTGGTGCGGGGGTGGCGCGGGGTGAACACGGTGCAGCAGTCCTCATAGGGGAGGATGGAGGTCTCAAAGGTGCCGATATTGCGCGCGTGGCGCACTATCTCCTCCTTGTCCATGCCCACCAGGGGCTGCAGTATGGGCTTCATGGTGACCGCGCGGGTGACGGCCATGGCCTCCATGGTCTGGCTGGCCACCTGACCCAGGTTCTCGCCGGTGACGATGGCCTTGCAGGAGTTCTCGTCCGCCAGGATGTCGGCTATGCGCATCATGAAGCGGCGCATTACCAGGGTGAAGTACTCCTCCGGGCACTTGGCGCGCATCTCCTCCTGTATGTGGGTGAAGGGGACCACGTGCAGGCACATGGGGCCGCAGCTGGGCACCAGCAGACGCGCGAGCTCGATGACCTTCTCCTTGGCGGCCTCGCTGGTGTAGGGGAAGGAGAAGAAGTGCACGGGCACCAGCTTTACGCCCCGGCGGGCTATCATGTAGCTGGAGACCGGGGAGTCTATACCGCCGGAGAGCAGCGTCACGGCCCGGCCGTTGGAGCCCACGGGCATGCCGCCCGCGCCGGGCGTGGTGGCCGCGTGGACATAGGCGGCGTAGTCGCGCACCTCCAGGTGCACCACCAGCTCCGGGTGGCGCACGTCCACCCTGGTGTCCGGGTAGGCGTCGGCCAGCAGCCCGCCCACGTACTGGCTCAGCTGGATGCTGGTCATGTGGAAGCTCTTGTCGGAGCGGCGGGTCTCCACCTTGAAGCTCTTTGCCGCGAGCATGTCCTCGCGCAGGTACTCGCGAGCCTTCTCAAATATGGCGTCCTCGTCCTTCTCGCAGGCGGCGGCGCGGGTGAGGGCGATGATGCCGAACACGCGCCTCATGGCCTCGAAGGCCTCGTCCATGTCCGCCGCCTCGTCCTCCGGCTCCACATAGACGGTGGACTGCACGCAGTAGACGCGGAAATTGCCCAGCGGCTTGAGCCGCTTCCTGATGTTGGCGAGGAGCTTCTGCTCAAAGTAGCGCTTGTTGAGCCCCTTGAGCACCACCTCGCCCTGTTTTAAGAGTATGATGTCCTTCATTTTTTCTTCAGCTTCCTCTTGTGGCCCTTCTCGTCCACGATGTATGTGTTCTCCAGCGTGTCCAGCACGGAGCGGCGCCACTCGGCGAGGTACTCCTCGCGCAGGGCGGCGCGCTCGGCGCTCTCCTCCGCGGTGAGCTCGCGCTCGCGCGAGATGCGCGTGAGGGCGGAGATGCGGGCTTTTTTCTCCTCGGTCATAGTCTGCACACCTCAGTTCCTCAGCGAGTGCATGGGCGCGGGGATGCGCCCGCCGCGGGAGATGAACTCCGCGGCAGACTCGCTGTGCACGGCCATCACCGGGGCGCTGCCCAGCAGCCCGCCGAACTCGACGGTGTCGCCCACGTCCAGCCCGGGGGCGGGGATGAGGCGCACGGCGGTGGTCTTGGAGTTTATCATGCCTATGGCCGCCTCGTCCGCGATGATGGCGGAGAGCGTGGCGGCGCCGGTGGAGCCGGGGACGGCTATCATGTCGAGGCCCACGGAGCAGACGCAGGTCATGGCCTCCAGCTTGTCCAGGCAGAGCGTGCCGCCGCGCGCGGCGGCTATCATGCCCTCGTCCTCGCTCACGGGGATGAAGGCCCCGGAGAGGCCGCCCACGCTGGAGCTGGCCATCACGCCGCCCTTCTTCACCGCGTCGTTCAACAGGGCGAGGGCGGCCGTGGTGCCGTGGGTGCCGCAGACGGCGAGGCCCATCTCCTCCAATATCCTGGCCACGCTGTCGCCCACGGCGGGCGTGGGGGCCAGGGAGAGGTCAACTATGCCGAAGGGCACGCCCAGCCTGCGGGAGGCCTCCTGGGCCACCAGCTGGCCCATGCGCGTCACCTGGAAGGCGGTCTTTTTTATCGTCTCCGCCACCACGTCGAAGGGCTCGCCGCGCACGGCGCGCAGGGCGTGGTGCACCACGCCGGGACCGGAGACGCCGACGTTTATCACCCTGTCGGGCTCGCTCACGCCGTGGAAGGCGCCGGCCATGAAGGGGTTGTCCTCCACCGCGTTGCAGAACACCACCAGCTTGGCGCAGCCGAAGCCGCCGCGGTCGGCGGTGAGGGAGGCGGTCTCCTTTATCACGCGGCCCATCAGCTCCACGGCGTCCATGTTTATGCCGGCCCTGGTGGAGCCCACGTTGACGCTGGAGCACACCAGCTCCGTCTCCGCCAGGGCCCGGGGGATGGAGCGTATCAGCCGCTCGTCGGCCGGGGTCATGCCCTTCTGCACCAGGGCGGAGAAGCCGCCCACAAAGTCCACGCCGGTCTCCGCCCTGGCGGCGTCGAGAGCGCGGGCGAAGCAGACATAGTCCGCCGCGTCGGAGGCGGCGGCCACCAGGGCTATGGGGGTGACGGAGATGCGCTTGTTGACTATGGGTATGCCGAACTCGGCCTCTATCTCCTCCACCGTGCGCACCAAATCCCCGGCTGAGCGGGTAATCTTGTCGTATATCTTGCGGCAGGCCCTCTCCGCGCTGCCGTCGCAGCAGTCGAGCAGCGAGATGCCCATGGTCACCGTGCGCACGTCCAGGTGCTGCTGGTCTATCATCTCGATGGTTTCAAGTATTTCACCGCGGTTTATCATGCCGTTGTACCCCTCATATCCTGTGCATGGCGTTGAATATGTCCTCGCGCTGGGCCCTTATCTCCAGGCCCAGGCGCTCGCCCTCCGCGCGCAGCAGGGACGTGAGCTCCGCGAAGGGGATGGTGCAGCCGCCGGCGTCCACCAGCATGACCATGGTGAAGTAGTCCTGCAGCACCGTCTGGCTGATGTCCAGCACGTTCACGCCGCGCTGGGCCAGGAGCTGGCTGACGTCGGCGATGATGCCCACGCGGTCCTTGCCTATGACTGTGACGATGGCCTTCATGCTCTTGTCCTCCCGATTCAGATTCCCAGGCCGTCGAGGTCGCGCTCGAAGGCCGGGATGAAGTTCTCCAGAAAATAGTCCGCCTCCGGCAGGCCCATGGACTCTATGCGCTCGCGCGTCTGCCGCTCGGCGGAGAGGAACTCGTGGTTGCCCGCCTTGCGCTCCTCTATGCACTTGATATAGGCGGAGAGGCGGTCGGCCGCCTTGACAAGGCGCTCGCAGTCATCCCCCACATCGCCGGATATCAGGGGCTCATACGCTCCACGGAGCTCCACCGGAAGCATTGAGACGAGCTTTTGGGCGGCGCTGCGCTCCACCTCGCGGTAGGCGGAGGTGAGCTCGCCGCTGTGGTACTTCACCGGCGTGGGCAAATCGCCGGTGATTATCTCCGGCGCGTCGTGGTAGAGCGCGGCGGCGGCCAGCGCTCCCGGGTCGCAGGGCCGGCCGAACACGTCCCGGCGTATCACGCCCAAAGCGTGGGCTATCACGGCCACCATGTGGCTGTGCTCCTGCACGTTCTCCGGTATGCTCGAGCGCATCAGCCCCCAGCGGGAGATGTAGCGCATGCGGGAGATGAGGGCGAAGAAGCTGTTCATTCCGCCGCCTCCTCTGCCATCTGCTCGCCCGGGGACAGGACGCTGCCGACGACGCGCTTTTTCATCCAGGCCTTGGAGAAGTAGCGCGGCATGCTCATCAGCACGCCGAGGCCCCAGCCGAAGGGGATGTTCAGCCAGCAGGCCGCGGAGCCCACATCCAGGGCGTAGGCCATCACGTAGCTGGCCACCACGCGGATGCCCAGGGTGGAAAAGCTGCTGACGGAGGTCCATATCACGTCTCCCGCGCCCTGCAGCAGGCCGGAGGTGGGCATGTAGGTGGCGAAGAGGATGATGCAGTAGCTGGTGAAGCGCTGGTAGGCCACCGCCTGGTCCAGGGCCTCGCCGCTGAGGCTGAAGAGCAGGGCGAAATCCGGCGCCAGGATGTAGAGCAGGGAGGAGATTATCAGGCTGGCGCAGACGCTCATCAGCGTGGCCGAGCGCCAGCCGCGGTGCACGCGGTCGTACTTCTCCGCGCCCACGTTCTGGCCCGTGAAGCTGGCCATGGCGTTGTTCATGCCGAAGATGGGGATGAGCGCGTAGGACTCCATGCGGTTGCCGGCGTTGAAGGCGCTCATGGTCACCTGGCCGAAGCTGTTGACCAGGCGCTGGATGAACACGTTGCCCAGGGATATCACGGCCTGCTGGATGATGGCCGGGATGCCCAGGCGCAGGCAGAGCCGGAACTTTTCGGTGTCAAAGACGAACTCGCGCCGCCTGAAACGGAAAATGGGGTAGCGGCGGAACATGTAGAAGATGCTGAAGGCGGCGCACACTGCCTGGGCCAGCACGGTGGCCACCGCCACGCCCACCACGCCCCAGCCGAAGCTTATCACGAACCAGAGGTCGAGTATGGTGTTGAGCACGGCGGAGACTATCAGGAAGTACATGCTCGCCCGGCTGTCGCCCACGGCGCGCAGTATGCCGGCCACGGCGTTGTAGATGTACTGGAATATGAGCCCCACGGCGTAGATGGCGAAATACTCGATGGCGTAGGCGCGGCTGGCCTCGTCGGTGACGCGCATCAGGCCCACGACCAGCAGCTGCGCGCCCAGGCTGCCGGCGATGGCCAGCAGCGCGCCCAGGGAACCCTGGGTGATGAGCAGCGTGGAGGCCGCCCGGCGCAGCTCCGTCTCCCGCCGCGCGCCGTAGAGCTGGGCGATGAGCACGCCGCCGCCGTTGGCCAGGCCGATGGAAATGGCCAGAAAGAGGAATATCAGCGAGGTGCAGCTGCCCACGGCGGCGAACATGGCGTCGCATATCTGCTGCGTGGGGCCGCCGTAGCTGCTGACAACGATGCTGTCCACCGTGTTGTACAGCTGCTGCAAAAACTGCCCCGCCATGATGGGCAGGGAGAAGAACAGTATCTCTTTCCACTCGGAGCCTATGGTCATATCTCGCCGCGCGTCCATCCATTACCCTCTTTTTCTAAAAAAGTCGCAACAATAATTCTATCACGCGCCCGCGCCGGTGTAAAGGCAAAAGACGGACTAGTTTCCGCCCGCCTCTCCCGGCCGGGCGCGCGGGGGACTGGCGGAGCTGAGGCCGGGGACGGCCCCATGGCGCGCTGAAAAATGCCGCCCGGGCAAAAAAGGCCCGGGCGGCACTTGCAAAATATACAGAGGAGTGTTAATATACAGTTTTGTGATGATTTTCGGACGCAAATGGAAGTGATATGATGGACAAGCTGAGGAATGTGGCAATAATAGCGCACGTCGACCACGGCAAGACCACCCTGGTGGACGAGATGCTCAAGCAGTCGGGCGTGTTCCGCGACAACCAGGAGGTGGCCACCTGCGTGATGGACTCCGGCGACCTGGAGCGCGAGAGAGGCATAACCATCCTGGCCAAGAACACGGCCGTGCGCTATGGCGACTACAAGATAAATATAGTGGACACGCCGGGGCACGCCGACTTCGGCGGCGAGGTGGAGCGCATACTGAAGATGGTCAACGGCGTCATACTGCTGGTGGACGCCGCCGAGGGGCCCATGCCCCAGACCCGCTTCGTGCTCAGCCGCGCGCTGGAGCTGGGGCACCGCGTAATAGTGGTGCTCAACAAGATAGACCGGCCCGACCAGCGCGTGCTGGAGGTGGTGGACGAGGTGCTGGAGCTGCTGATGGACCTCGGCTGCACGGATGAGCAGCTCGACTCGCCCATGCTCTTCTGCTCCGGGCGCAACGGCACCGCCAGCTATTCACCCGACGTGGCCGGCGTGGACCTCAAGCCGCTCTTTGATACTATTATAAAATATATACCCGCGCCGGAGGGAGACCCGGACGCCCCCTTCCAGATGCTCGTCTCGTCCATAGACTACAACGAGTTCGTGGGGCGCATAGCTATCGGGCGCATAGAGCGCGGCAGCATACACGACAACGACGAGATAGCCGTCTGCAACTACCACAGCCAGGACTCCGCGCCGCGGAAGGCCAAGGCCGTGTCCATGTACCAGTTCGAGGGGCTGCAGCGCGTGCCGGTGAAGGAGGCCACGGCGGGGAACATAATCGCTATGAGCGGCATCGGCGACATCACCATAGGCGACACCATCTGCTCGCCGGCGTGCGTGGAGCCCATCGAGTTCGTCAAGATATCCGCCCCCACCATAGAGATGACCTTCTCCGTGAACGACAGCCCCTTCGCCGGGCGCGAGGGCAAGTTCGTCACCAGCCGCCAGATACGCGAGAGGCTCTTCCGCGAGACGCTGAAGGACGTTTCGCTGCACGTCTCCGAGCTGGAGGGGGCCACGGACAGCTTCGTGGTGGCCGGGCGCGGGGAGATGCACCTCTCCATACTGATAGAGACCATGCGCCGGGAGGGCTATGAGTTCGCCGTCTCGCCCCCGCGCGTGCTCTTCCGCGAGATAGACGGCAAGCGCTGCGAGCCCATAGAGCGCGTGGTGGTGGACGTGCCCGCCGAGTTCATCGGCGCCGTTATCGAGAAGCTGGGCTCCCGCCGCGGCGAATTCCTGGAGATGCTGCCCGTCGGCAGCCGCACCAAGGCCACCTTCCTGGTGCCGGAGCGCGGGCTCTTCGGCTATCGCAACGAGTTTTTGACCGATACCAAGGGCGAGGGCATCATGAGCAGCGTCTTTGAGCGCTACGAGCCCTATAAGGGCGAGCTCAGCCGCAGGGGCACGGGCAGCCTCATCGCCTGGGAGACGGGCGAGGCCGTGACCTACGGCCTCTTCAACGCGCAGGAGCGCGGGGCGCTCTTCATCGGCCCGGGCACGCCGGTGTACGCGGGGATGATAGTGGGCGTGTCGCCGAAGAACGAGGACATACCGGTGAACGTCTGCCGCCGCAAGCAGCTGACCAACATGCGCGCCGCCGGCAGCGACGAGGCGCTGCGCCTCACGCCGCCCAGGCAGCTGAGCCTGGAGCAGTGCCTGGAGTTCCTGGCGGACGACGAGCTGCTGGAGGTCACGCCCAAGAGCCTGAGACTGCGCAAGCGCACACTGGACCACGCGCAGAGGATGAAGCAGCTGAAGGCGAAAAACTGAAAAAAGTGCGCCGGAGGGCCGTTTTAGGCTCTCCGGCGTGTTTTTTAGGCCCGGTGCAGGCGTATGAGCAGCAGCTCGGGGCGGTTGTTCACCCGCAGCCGCAGGCGGCTGCTGCCCAGGCCGCGGCTGACGGCCATCTGCGTGCCGCCGGCGGAGCAGAGGCCGCTGGTCCAACGGGGGAACAGCCCCTGGTGGGGGGCGAAGAGGGGGCCGGCCAGCGGCAGGCGCACCTGGCCGCCGTGCGCGTGGCCGCAGAGCGCGAGATCCACGCCGGCGGCGCAGTACTCGCCAAAGCGCTCCGGGCGGTGGCTTATCAGCAGGGTGTAGGGGCCAGAGGGGGAGGCCTTCGGCAGGGCGGCGGGGGAAAACGGGGGGCTGCCCGGGGTGAAGGAGGGATCGGCCAGGCCGCGCACGAGTATGCGCGCCCCGCCGCGGCGGAGCTCGGCGCACTCGTCGTGCAGCACCACGGCGCCGGCGGCGCGCAGCTCGCCGGCGAAGGAGGGGTAGAGGCCGCGCAGCCGGGCCTCGTGGTTGCCGGGCACGAAGTACACCGGGCAGACGCGGAGCATGTCCCGCACCAGGGCGAGGGCGGCGCGCGGTCGCGGGTGGTAGGAGTCCAGGAGGTCGCCGGCCACGGCGACCATGTCCGGCGCGAGGGAATCGAGGACGGCGGCCAGGCGGCGGCCGAAGCGGGCGCCGTGGACATCGGAGACGAGGGCCACGGCGAAGCCCTCAAACTCCGGGGGCAGGCGCGGCGAGAGCGCCTCCAGGCGGGTCACGCCGAAGGTGAAGTTCTCATAGCATATGTAGGCGCCGGCCGCGGCGGCGAGCGCGGGCACTGTGATGCGCGAAGCGTCCATGTTCCACCTCCAGGGGATATTTTAAACCGCGGAGGGCGGGAAATCTTGCCTATTGTGTGAACACTCAGCGCGGGCGCCGGCGCGCGGCGCCCGCGCCGCGCGCTCACACGCCCTGCGCGTCCTCCTCGCGGCGGCGGAAGAGCAGCGTGACACACCAGAGGGCGGAGAGGCCCACCAAGGTGTAAATCACGCGGCTCACCGTCGCGGTCTGCCCGCCGAAGAGCCACGCGACTATGTCGAAGCGGAACAGGCCGACGCTGCCCCAGTTGATGCCGCCGATGATGGCGAGGGTGAGGGCTATGCGGTCCATTATCATGCTTTCAGCCTCCTTTTCGCAGCTATCATGCCCGCGGAGAGGGAATTTTATGCGTTCGACAAAACTAGTGCCCGTTCGACAGCCTTCGCTCTTGCAAACCCGGGCGCGGAGGTGTATTCTCTAATCACAGCTTATCCAATTGCTGGCCAGCCCGCGAGGGAGGCCATCATGCGGGGACCCGGCTCATATCTTTATCCCACAACCCTGTTTTGGCGGACCGCGAGGTCCGCCGCCTTTTTTGGGGGGATGGCGCGGCCTCAGCTTTCGCGGGATTTTGCGCCGCCCGGGGGGTAATATTTTGAAAAACGACGCAAAGGAGACGTGTCCATGCAGGGCGTTATTGCCAGGCCGCGGCTGGGGCGCGCGGGTATCGTGCAGCTGGCCGTGAATGAGATAGACCCCAACCCCAATCAGCCGCGGCGGACCTTTGACGAGGGCGCGCTGGCCGAGCTGGCGGCGAGCATCAGGGAGTACGGCGTGATATCGCCGCTGTCCGTGCGGCTGCACTACGGGCGCTATGAGCTGGTGGCCGGCGAGCGGCGGCTGCGCGCGGCCAAGCTGGCGGGGCTGAAGAAGGTGCCCTGCGTGGTGCTGGACGTGGACATGGAGGAGTCCAGCGTGCTGGCCATGGTGGAGAACGTGCAGCGGCAGGATTTGGACTTCGTGGAGGAGGCGCAGGGCATAGCGAACCTGATACGCCTCTTCGACCTCAGCCAGGAGGAGGCCGCCCGCCGCCTGGGAAAGAGCCAGAGCGCCGTGGCCAACAAGCTGAGGCTGCTCAAGCTGCCGCCGGACGTGCTCTCCGATGCGCAGGGCGCCGGGCTCACCGAGAGGCACGCCAGGGCGCTGCTGCGCCTGCCGGCGCCGGAGGCCCAGCGCGCGGCGCTGGCGTACATAAGAGAGCACTCGCTGAACGTGGCCCAGACGGAGGAGTATGTGGAGCAGCTGCTCTCGCCGCCGCCGGAGCGGGAGGCGCCGGAGCGCCGCCGGGCCTTCATACTCAAGGACGTGCGGGTGTTTTTGAACTCCCTCAGCCACAGCCTGGACGTGATGAAGCGGGGGGGCATAGAGGCGGGGATGAAAAAACGGGAGACGGACGAGGAGCTCATCGTCACCATCTCCATACCCAAAAAGGGCCGGGAGGGGCCTGAAGAGAGGAGGGAGGGCTGAATGGCCCTCCCTCCGGAGTTCACTCGCTCTCCGCCGCCGCGGCGGGCGGGGGAGAGGCCGTCTTTTTGCTCTTTTTCGGCTCCGGGCTCAGGGGATTGAGCCGGCCGTACATCCGCGTCAGCTCATAGATGCGCCGGGCGAGCGGCCTGTCTATCTCGCCGGGCAGCGCCCGCCAGCGCCAGTTGCCCAGGGTGATGCCCGGGGTGTTCATGCGGCAGTCGGCGCCCAGGCCCAGGTAGTCCTGCATCGCCGCCACGAAGAGGCGCGCGGGGCTGAGCTGGCCCATGCGCAGTATGCCCCAGTCGTAGCCCTCCTCCTCGCTGAGGGCGCAGTAGCGCCGGGCGAATTTGAGCTCGCGCTTCGTCAGCAGCCCCAGCCACTGGCGGAGCGTGGGGTTGTCGTGCGTGCCCACGTAGCAGATGCTGTTCCAGCCGTAGCTGTGCGGCAGGAAGCCCTCGCCGCCCTCGCCGAAGGCGAACTGCAGGGGCTTCATGCCGGGAAAGCCGGAGTCCTCCAGCAGCTTTATCACCCCCGGGGTCATGTAGCCCAGGTCCTCGGCGATGAACTTGGCCTGGGGGAACCAGCCCTTGAGCACGCCTATGAGGTCCATGCCCGGGCCCTTCAGCCACTCACCGCCGCGGGCCGTCTCCGCCCCGGCGGGGACGCTCCAGTAGCTCTCAAAGCCGCGGAAGTGGTCCACGCGTATCACGTCGTAGAGCTTGAGCGCGCCCTCTATGCGGCGAATCCACCAGCCGTAGCCGTCGGCTTTCATGGCGTCCCAGTCGTAGAGCGCGTTGCCCCAGAGCTGGCCGTCGGCCGTGAAGCTGTCGGGGGGGACGCCGGCCACGCACGTGGGGCGCAGGTCCGCGTCGAGCTGGAAGAACTGCGGCTCGGCCCAGAGGTCGGCCGAGTCGGGGGCCACGTAGATGGGCAGGTCGCCCACAATCTCTATGCCCAGCGAGTGGACATAGTCCCGCAGGGCGTCCCACTGGCGGTAGAAGAGGAACTGGATGTAGGTGAAGAGGCGGATGTCCTCCCGCAGCAGCTCGGTGTAGCGCTCCACGCTGCCGTTGCGGCGGAGGCGGATGTCGTCGTCCGGCCACTCCTGCCAGCTCTTCATGCCGAAGTGGCGCTTGAGGGCCATGAAGAGGGCGTAGTCAGGCAGCCAGCGGATGTTGGCCGCGCGGAAGGCGGAGACCTGCTCCGCGTCGCGCTCCCAGCCACGCCCGCAGGCCAGGGAGAGCAGCTCGAAGCGGTGGGCGTAAATCCTGCCGTAGTCCACCCGGCGGGGGTCGGAGCCCCAGTCTATGCCCGTGACCTCGGACCTCTTCAGCAGCCCGTCGGCTATCAGCATGTCGAGGTCGATGAAGTAGGGGTTGCCGGCGAAGGTGGAGAAGGAGGCGTAGGGGGAGTCGGCGTAGCCCGTGGGGCCCAGGGGCAGAATCTGCCACACGCTCTGGCCGGACGCCGAGAGGAAATCGGCGAACTTATAGGCCTCCCGGCCGAAGGTGCCGATGCCGTATTTGGACGGCAGGGAGGAGATGGGCATCAGTATGCCGCTTTTTCTCTGCATGGCGGCTCACCCCTTCACGGCGCCGGAGAGGACGCCCTTGATGATGTGCTTCTGGCCCAGCAGGTATATCACGATGATGGGCAGTATGGCGAGCATGATGCAGGCCATCATGGGGCCCATCTCCACCCGGCCGAAGCTGCCGCGGAAGAGCTGTATCAGCATGGATATGGTCTTGTACTTGTTGACGTCCAGGATGAGCGTGGGCAGGAGGTAGTCGTTCCATATCCACATGGCCTCCAGGATGGCCACGGAGACCATGGTGGGCCGCAGCAGGGGGAACACTATTTTGAAATAGGTCTGGACGGGGTTGCAGCCGTCTATCATGGCGGCCTCCTCTATCTCCAGCGGCACGCTGCGCATGAAGCCGCAGAACATGAACACCGCCAGGCCCGCGCCGAAGCCCAGGTAGACCACCCAGAGCACCCAGGGGGTGTTGAGGTCCAGCGTGTCGGCCAGGGAGGCCAGGGTGAACATCACCATCTGGAAGGGCACGACCATGGAGAAGGCGCACAGCAGATAGAGCACCTTGGTCACCCAGGTGTTCACGCGGGTGATGTACCAGGCGAACATGCTGCAGAACACCAATATGGCGAACACGCTGGTGACGGTTATCACCACGGTGTAGAAGAGGCTCTGCAGGAAGCCCTGGGTGCTGATGGCGTTCTCGTAGTTGGCGAGGCCGGCGAAGGTCTCGGCGGTGGGGAGCTGGAAGGCCGTGGAGGTGCTGATGGCGCTCTCCACCTTGAGGGAGTTCATGAGCACCATGAAGATGGGGTACATCCAGAGGACGCAGACCACGGTCATGATGATGCTCCAGAGGCGGTTGGGGCCCTTTCTTGCCTTTGTCATTACTGCTGTACCTCCTTTTTGCGGGTGGCGCGGAGCTGGATGAGGGAGATGGCCACGACGATGAGGCAGAAGATGACCGCCTTGGCCTGGCCGATGCCCCTCCACTGGGGGCCGGAGCGGCCGTAGAAGGTGTAGTAGATGTTGTAGGCCAGCAGCTCGCTCTGGTGGGCGGGGTCGCCGGCGGTGAGGGCCATGTTCTGGTCGAAGAGCTTGAAGCTGTTGGTAATCGTGAGGAAGAGGCATATGGTGATGCTGGGCATCAGGTTGGGCAGCTTGACCTTCCAGAAACTCTGCCAGGGGGTGGCGCCGTCTATCTCCGCGGCCTCCAGCAGGGTCTCCGGTATGCTCTGCAGCCCGGCGATGTAGATTATCATCATGTAGCCTATCTGCTGCCAGGCCATGAGAATCACCAGCCCCCAGAAGCCCGCCGTGGCGTCCAGCTTCAGAAGCGGCTGCTCCAGCAGAGCGAGCGCGCAGTTGAGCAGTATCTGCCAGATGTAGCCCAGGACTATGCCGCCTATCAGGTTCGGCATGAAGAACACCGTGCGGAAGGCGTTGGTGCCGCGGATGGCCTTGGTGAGAATCAGCGCCACGGCCAGGCCGCCTATGTTGATGGTCAGCGTGCTGACCACGACAAAGGCGCAGTTGTACCAGAACGCGTGGGTGAAGGTGCTGTCCGACAGGGCGCGGGCGAAGTTCCCCAGGCCGGTGAAGGTGGCGTCACGGACCGTGGTGAACTGGCAGAAGGCCAGGTATACGCCCTCGACGAACGGGATGATGAAGCCTATTATGAAGGCCAGGAGAGTCGGCAGGACGAAAAGGGGCCACCATTTCTTTATAGCTTTTTCCAATTGTATCCCCCCCAGGTAGTTTGTTTCGCCGTCCGGGCGGAACGCGCCCCCAAGGCGCGCGGCCTGCCCGGGCGGCGGATAATGGGCCCTGAAAACGGGGCCGCCGGTGTGCCCGGCGGCCCCGGAAAGCTGCTGCTTTCTAGTTGGGCGGCTGTCAGCTCAGCCGTTGGCGAGCTCGTACTCGGCGGCCCAGTTGTCCACGAAGGCCTGGACGACACCGTCCCAGTTGGCGTCGCTCTGGTCGGCGGCGTAGATGGACAGGGCGGAGCCGAGCTGGGTCTTCCACTCCTCGCTGGGCATGGTGGTGAAGTTCCAGCTGATGGGGGTCTTGCCGGCCGCGGTCATCTCGGCGTCGAGCTTGACGAAGGGGTTGGCGCTCTCCGGAGCGGCCTTGAAGGGGATGGCGAAGCCCATGCCGGCGCCGCCGCTGGGCATGGCGCCCTCGCCGCCGGTGATGCACTGCAGGGCGGTCTCGTCGGTGACGCACCACTCAAGGAAGTCGAGGGAGGCCTGGATGTCCTCGGGGCTGGCGTTCTTGTTGACGCACCAGTAGTTCTCGCTGCCGGTGCACAGGCCCTGGTTGGCCTCGTCGCCCACGCCGAAGTAGATGGGTATCATGGTGACGTCCTCCTCGGCCAGCTTGCCCTCGCCGACCACATCGGCGTAGGCCCAGGAGCCGTTCTGATAGAACACGGCCTGGCCGGAGACGAACTCGTTGGTGGCGTCGTTGCCGGTCTTCATGGTGAGCTCAGAGGGGTCGCAGGTGGAGTTGTTTATGTACAGATCCCAGATGGCGCGGTAGTTGTCGAGATAGGTGCCCTTGATGGCCGGGGTGGAGGTGATGCCCTCATCCTGGTACTCAAAGTAGATGGGCAGGTTGGCGAGGTGGGTCTTGAAGCGCCAGTCGCTGCTGGCGTCCATGCCGGCGCTGGTGAAGGCGGCGAAGCCCAGCTCGCTGCTGCGGGCGGTGATGTCCTCGGCGACGGCCTTGAGGTCCTCAAAGTTCTGGATGTCGTCCACGGTGTAGCCGGCCTGCTCGAGGAGGGTCTTGTTGACGATGATGCCGTAGCTCTCGATGACGAAGGCTATGCCGAGAACGGCGTCGCCGTCGGTGAGGGCGTAGTCGGGGCTGGTGAGCTGCTCATAGAGGGCGCTGCCGGAGAGGTCGTAGCAGTAGTCCTTCCAGTTGTTGAGGCCGACGGGGCCGTTGACGTGGAAGATGGTGGGCGCCTCGTCCTTGGCCATCTCGCTGGTGAGCTGCGTCTCGTACTGGTTGGCCGCCGCGGTGTAGACGGTGACCTCGACGCCGGTCTCATCGGTGTAAATCTGGGCGAGCTCCTGCCACTGGGCGTCCTGCTCGGGCTTGAAGTTCATGTAGTAGACGCTGCCGCCCTCGGCAGAGGGCTCTTCCTCCTGGGGCTCTTCGCTCTCGGCGGGAGCGGGCTCCTCGCTCTCGGCGGGGGCCGGGCTCTCCTCGGCGGGTTCCTCGCCGCAGGCGGCGAGCGCGAACACCATCATGAGAGCTAGAAGCAGTGCAAGAAACTTCTTCATGTTCAATCTACATCTCCTATTAAAATTTATTTTCACGGCCTGTGGCCGCAAAAACATCGTTTTCAGTCCGCCGCACCCCGGGGAGGGGCGACGGAGGCGCCGCCTCGCAGCTCGCTCTCCAGCACCAGGCGGCGGTTGCCGGAGCGGCCCTCTATCATGTCCAGCAGTATGCGGACGCTCTCCGCGCCCATGCGCTCGGAGGGCTGGCACATGGTGGTGAGGGTGGGGTGGATGTACTGCGAGAGGGGCAGCCCGTCCACGGCTATCACGGAGCAGTCGCGCGGGACCTCGCGCCCGCAGTCCTCCAGGGCCTTGACGGCGGCGATGGCCATGGCGTCGGCGATGATGAACATGGCCGAGAAGCCGGCGCCGCCGGCGACCAGCTCCCGGGTGGCGCGGTAGGCGTCCTCCAGGCCGAAGGAGCCGGCGCAGGCCACCAGGGCGGGGTCCGGCTCCACGCCGTGGTCGGCGAGGGCGCGCAGGTAGCCGCGGTAGCGCAGCTCGCTTATCGAGCGGTCGTCCGTCTCCGAGACCAGGGCGGCTATGCGCCTGTGCCCCAGCGCGCAGAGCCGGGAGACCGCGCTGTAGGCCGTCTGCCCGTCGTCGATGGAGACGGTGGAGAGCCTGTCGGCTCCCAGGGAGCCGAAGCTGTTGTCGTAAGAGCAGCAGACGAAGGGGACGGTGATGGGGCGCAGCTCCTCAGCCGTGTAATCCGAGCGGCCGCCCAGGAACACGATGCCGCGGAGCTTCTTCTCCCGCTCCATCACGGCGCCGCACTGTATCTCGTCCTCGCGGGAGCCTATCTGCTGCATCACCATGGTGTAGCCGGCCTCGTCGATGCTGCGGCCGATGACCTTTATGATGTCGGAGTAGAAGGGGTTCGAGAGGCCGCGGACCACCAGGCCCACGGCGTCGGAACTGGAGCTGACCAGGACGCGCGCGCTGTTGTTGGGTATGTAGTTGCTCTTCCTCACGGCCTCCAGGACCGCCGCGCGCACCGCGGGGCTGACGTCGGGCCGGTCGTTTATCACACGGGACACCGTGCTCACCGAGACGCCGCAGAGCCTCGCTATATCCTTGATGGTCACCTCTCACCGTCCCCTTCGCGTGTTGCCGGCAACGTTACCGGTAACGTTTTCACCACGTAACACACTTTAGCGCTCATTGGGCAAAAAGTCAATCGAATTATGTGCTCGCCCGTTTGATTCGTGAAACATGCTGTAAATCCACAGCTCTTTTTGGGCAAAATACCCCTCCGGGCGCGGCGGGGGAAAAATTGACGTTTTTCCCCTTGACAAAGGCAGTTAGATGTATTAAACTACAGGTTGCTGGGAGTTAGAAAAGTCTAACGCCAGCGATTTAACGGCAAATGGTTAGGTTGGCCTAACCTGTGGGAGGTATTTTCATGCTGCCGCTTTCGCTTGCTGAGCCCATGGTGCCGCAGAGCATCGCCAAGATAACCGGGAAGGACGAGGTCCGCCGCCACCTGGCGGAGCTGGGGCTGGTCCTGGGGGAAGAGGTGAAGGTGGTGAGCACCCTGGGGGGGAACGTCATACTGCAGGTGAAGGACAGCCGGATAGCTCTCGACAGGGAGCTGGCCAACAGAATCATGGTAAGGGGGTAAGAGGATGAAAACTCTCAAGGACGCGAAGGTCGGCGAGACCGTCACCGTGGTCAGGCTCCATGGAGAGGGGGCGCTGAAGCGGCGCATCATGGACATGGGCGTGACCAAGGGGACGGAAATCTACATCCGCAAGGTGGCGCCTCTGGGCGACCCGCTGGAGACCACGGTGCGCGGCTACGAGCTCTCCATCCGCAAGGCGGACGCCGAGCTCATCGAGGTCAGGTGACGCGCCCGCGGGAGAGGGCTTGCTGCGCCCTGTGGGTAGTCCAAACTAACTGGTGAGAGGAGCAAAGAGGTATGGAAGTGAAAATAGCCCTGGCGGGAAACCCCAACAGCGGCAAGACGACGATGTTCAACGACCTCACGGGGTCTAACCAGCGCGTCGGCAACTGGCCGGGCGTCACCGTGGAGAAAAAAGAGGGCCGGCTGAAGGGCGCGCGGGACGTCGTGATACAGGACCTGCCCGGCATATATTCCCTGAGCCCCTACACTCTGGAAGAGGTGGTGGCCAGGAGCTATCTGGTGAACGAGAAGCCGGACGCCATAATAAATATAGTGGACGGCACCAACATAGAGCGCAACCTCTACCTCACCACCCAGCTCATAGAGCTGGGCATACCCACGGTGGTGGCGGTGAACATGATAGACGTGGTGCGCAAAAACGGCGACAAGATAGACCTGAAAAAGCTGGGCGCCGCGCTGGGCTGCGAGGTGATGGAGACCAGCGCCCTCAAGGGCGAGGGCTCGCACGAGGCGGCCCGCCGGGCGGCCGAGCTGGCCCGCGAGGGGAGGCGCGTGGAGGCCCCCAGCGTGTTCGACGGCAGCGTGGAGCACGCCATTGCCCACATCGAGGAGAGCATAGAGGGCCGCGTGGATAAGCGCTATCTCCGCTGGTACGCCATCAAGGTGTTCGAGCGCGACGAGAAGGTGCTCGAGGAGCTGAAGCTGGAGCCCGGGCTCTGGAAGCACATAGACGAGCACATCTCCGACTGCGAGCGGGAGATGGACGACGATGCGGAGAGCATCATCACCAACCAGCGCTACGCCTACATAGCGCGGGTGGTCTCCTCGGCGGTGAAGAAAAAGCAGTCCGGGCTCAAGATGACGGCCTCGGACAAGATAGACCGCATAGTCACCGACCGCATAGCCGCCCTGCCCATTTTCGTCGTCATAATGGCGGCGGTGTACTGGATAGCCATGGGCCCGGTGATAGGCACGCCGATAACCGACTGGACGAACGACGTGCTCGTCGGCGAGTGGTGCATGGAGACCGTGCGCGGCTGGATGGAGGGCGCGGCGGTGGCCCCCTGGCTGACCGGGCTGGTGGTGGACGGCATCATAGCCGGCGTGGGCGCAGTTATCGGCTTCGTGCCGCAGATGCTCATACTCTTCGTCATGCTCTCCATCCTGGAGGACGTGGGCTACATGGCCCGCATAGCCTTCATCATGGACCGCATCTTCCGCAAGTTCGGCCTCTCCGGCAAGAGCTTCATACCCATGCTGATAGGCTCCGGCTGCGGCGTGCCCGCGGTGATGGCCAGCCGCACCATTGAAAACGAGCGCGACAGGCGCATGACCATCATGACCACCTGCTTCATCCCCTGCAGCGCCAAGCTGCCCATAATCGGCATGATAGCGGGCGCCTTCTTCGACAACGCCTGGTGGGTGGCCACCAGCGCCTACTTCGTGGGCGTGCTCTCCATCGTCATCTCCGGCATCATACTCAAAAAGCTCAAGGCCTTCGCCGGCGACGCGGCCCCCTTCGTCATGGAGCTGCCGCCCTACCACGCTCCGGCCGCCGGCAACGTGCTCAGGGCCACCTGGGAGCGCGGCTGGAGCTTCATCAAGCGGGCCTTCACCGTCATACTGCTCAGCACCGTGATAATCTGGTTCCTCCAGAGCTTCGGCAGCGAAAACGGCGCCTTCGGCATGGTGGAGGACAACAACAACTCCCTGCTCGCGGCCGTCGGCGGTGCGGTGGCCTTCATCTTTGTCCCCCTGGGCTTCGGCACCTGGCAGGCAACCGTGGGCGCCGTGGGCGGACTGGTGGCCAAGGAGAACCTGGTGGCCATCATGGGCGTGTGCTACGGCTTCGCCGAGGTGGCGGAGGCCGGAGACGAGATGTGGAGCATCCTGGCGGCGGACTACAGCGGCATCGCCGGCTACAGCTTCATGGTGTTCAACCTGCTGTGCGCGCCGTGCTTCGCGGCCATGGGCGCCATTAAGCGCGAGATGAACAGCCCCAAGTGGACCCTGGCCGCCATCGGCTACATGTGCGGCTTCGCCTACTGCATGAGCCTGGTGATTTACCAGCTCGGCGGGCTCATCCTGGGCCAGGTGGTCTTCGGATTCTGGACCGCGGTTGCCCTGGCTGTGCTGGCCGGCATGCTCTACCTGCTCTTCCGCCGGAACCCCTACGGCGAGTACGGCGAGCGGCTGAGGGGAAAGAGGGCGTCGGCCAATGCTTGAGTGGCTCTGCGTGAACGCGGCGTCAGTCGCCGTGGGGCTGGCTGTACTGGCAGTGGTCGCCCTGGCGGCCTGGAAAGTGCTAAAAGACAAAAAACACGGCAAGGGCTCGTGCAGCTGCGGCAGCGGCTGCGGGGGCTGTGCCTGCAGCGGGATTTGCCATGGTCACGCTGAGGGCAAATGACCGTGCTCCCTCCACAACCCGGGGGCGCCGTCCGCGACGGACGGCGCCCCCCCTTTTATTTGGGGCGGGAGTATTTACAAAAGCCGGCAGCGACGGTATAATATACTGACTGTTATCAAAAAACGGGCGGAGGTATGCTGATGGGGCGCTCTTTCAGCGAGGTGCTGTGCGAGCTGCGGCGCGGCCGCGGGCTCAGCCAGCGGCGGGTCGCGGCAGACCTGCGCATAAGCCAGGCGCTGCTCTCGCACTATGAGAACGGGGCGAGGGAGCCGGGGCTGGGCTTTGTGGTGAGGGCCTGCGACTACTACGGCGTGACGGCCGATTTCCTGCTGGGCAGGACGGAGGAGCCGGGCCGGACGGCGGGCACGGGCGAGCTGCGCTCGCTGGCCCAGGGCCTGCGGGCCATGGCGGACATGGCGGAAAAACTCGCGGAGGGCGGACAATGACGGACAGAAAGCACATCAGGAACTTCTCCATAATCGCGCACATCGACCACGGCAAGAGCACGCTCTCCGACAGGCTCATAGAGCTCTGCGGGGCGGTGGAGAGCCGGGAGATGGAGAGCCAGATACTCGACAACATGGACCTCGAGCGCGAGAGGGGCATAACCATAAAGGCCCGCGCCGTGGGCCTCAGCTACCGGGCGCAGAACGGGGAGGAGTACACGCTCAACCTGATAGACACGCCGGGGCACGTGGACTTCAGCTATGAGGTCAGCCGCTCGCTGGCCGCCTGCGAGGGCGCGCTGCTGGTGGTGGACGCCAGCCAGGGCGTGGAGGCGCAGACGCTGGCCAACACCTACATGGCGCTGAACCACGACCTGGAGATTCTGCCGGTGATAAACAAGATAGACCTGCCGGCGGCGGACGTGGCGCGCACCAAGCAGGAGATTGAGGACATCATCGGCATACCCGCCGAGGACGCGCCGGAGATATCGGCCAAGAACGGCGTGAATATCGCCGCCGTGCCGGAGGCCATAGTGCGCGGCATACCCGCGCCGGGGGGCGACGAGGACGCGCCGCTGCGCGCGCTGGTGTTCGACAGCCAGTACGACCCCTTCCGGGGCGTCATAGTCCTCATGCGCCTCATGGACGGGCGCATAAAAAAGGACATGGAGATAAAGCTGATGGCCACGGGGGCTGTCTACAAGGTGGTGGAGGTGGGGCACCTGCGGCCCACGCGCCTGGAGCCCTGCGAGGAGCTCAGCGCGGGGGACGTGGGCTACTTCACGGCCAGCATCAAGAACGTGGCGGACACCCGGGTGGGCGACACGGTGACGGAGGCCGCGCGCCCCACGGCCGAGCCCCTGCCGGGCTACCAGCAGCCGCGGCCCATGGTGTACTGCGGCATATACACCGAGGACGGCAGCAAGTACCCCGACCTGCGCGACGCGCTGGAGAAGCTTCAGCTCAACGACGCCTCGCTCTCCTTCGAGCCGGAGAGCTCCGTGGCGCTGGGCTTCGGCTTCCGCTGCGGCTTTCTGGGCATGCTGCACATGGAGGTCATACAGGAGAGGCTGGAGCGCGAGTTCGACCTCGACCTGGTGACCACGCTGCCCTCCGTCATCTATGAGGTGACGCGGACGGACGGCTCGCTCGTGCGGGTGGACAACCCGCACAACTACCCGGACCCGGCCTCCATAGCCGAGGCCAGGGAGCCCTATGTCAGCGTGTCCATCATCACGCCGCAGGAGTTCGTCGGCAATATAATGCCCCTCTGCCAGGACAGGCGCGGGGAGTACAAGGACATGCAGTACCTGGACGCGCACCTCGTCGAGCTGCGCTACATGATGCCGCTCAACGAGATAATCTACGACTTTTTCGACACGCTGAAGGCCCGCACGAAGGGCTACGCCTCGCTGGACTACGAGCTGGCCGACTACCGCCCCAGCGAGCTGGTCAAGGTGGACATGCTGCTCAACGGCGAGCAGGTGGACGCGCTGAGCTTCATCGCCCACAAGGACAAGGCCTACCCCCGGGCGCGCAAGCTCTGCGAGAAGCTGAAGGAGAACATACCCCGCCAGCTCTTCGAAATTCCGGTGCAGGCGGCCATCGGGGGCAAGATAATCGCCCGCGAGACGGTGAAGGCCCTGCGCAAGGACGTGCTGGCCAAGTGCTACGGCGGCGATATCACGCGCAAGAAGAAGCTGCTGGAAAAGCAGAAGGAGGGCAAGAAGAAGATGCGCCAGCTGGGCACGGTTCAGATCCCCACGGAGGCCTTCCTGGCCGTGCTGAAGCTGGACGAGTGAGAGGCCGCGCTCCGGGAGCGCGGGGAGGGGGACGGCATGAGGAAAAAGAGGATAGCCGCGGACATAATAGCGCCGCTGCCGCTCGCCGCGGCGCTCGTGGCGCTGTGCTTCGCGCCGGGGACGCTGCCGCTGGGCTTCGACGCCGCCGGCGAGCCGGACGAGTGGGGGCCCAAGTGGGCGCTGCTGCTCTGGCCGCTCATCGTGCTCGCCCTGCGCCTGGCGCTGGCCGCGCTGCGCAAGTTGGTGTCGCTGGACAGGGACGGCGCGCGCCTGGCCGCCTACATGGACGGCGTCTCCCTCGCCGTGACGGCCTTTTTCGCGCTGATAGCGCTCTATAAGCTCGCCGTGCCCCTGCTGCCGGGGCTGGACATGTCGCGGAGCGCGCGCGACGGGCGCATAGTGCAGTTCGCCTCGGCGCTGCTGGGGGTGCTCTACATCTCGGCCGGGGATGAGCTGGGTGCCATACCGTACAACAGGAACATAGGACTGAAGACAAGGCACACCCTCGCCGACGAGGCGGTCTGGAGGGCCGCCCACGCATTTCTGGGCAGGGCCGCCGCCGTCGCCGGGGGCTGCACCATAGTTTTGTCGGCCGTCATACCCGGCGTGTGGAGCCTGCCCGCCGCGCTGGCGGCCTTCGCCCTGGCGGTAGCCGCCGCCGCGCTGTACGCCAGGCGGGAGCATGTGAAGAGGCGGGCATCTGAGGGAAAGGAGCGCGCATGAAAATAACATTCCTCGGCGCGGCGCATGAGGTGACGGGGAGCTGCACTTATGTGGAGTGCGGCGGCGTCCGCTTCATCGTGGACTGCGGCATGGAACAGGGGCGGGACATGTTTGAGAACCAGCGCCTGCCCGTCTCCCCGTCCCAGGTGGATTTCGCGCTGCTGACGCACGCGCACATCGACCACTCCGGGCTGCTGCCGCTGCTCGCGAAGAACGGATTTTCCGGCCCGGTATACGCCACGGCGGCGACCTGCTCGCTGGCGGACATAATGCTGCGCGACTCGGCCCACATCCAGATGAGCGAGGCCGAGTACAAAAACCGCAAGGCGCAGCGCTCCGGCGGGGAGGCGGTGGAGCCGCTCTACGACATAGGCGACGTGGAGGCGCTGTCAAAGCTGCTCAGGCCCTGCGCCTACGGCGAGGCCGTGCAGACGGCGGAGGGCGTGGCCGTGCGCTTCACCGACATCGGGCACCTCCTGGGCTCAGCCTGCATCGAGGTCTGGCTCACGGAGGGCGGGGAGACGAGGAAGATAGTCTTTTCCGGCGACGTGGGCAACAGCGGGCAGCCCATACTGCGCGACCCGCAGCGCATAGCCGCGGCGGACTATGTGGTGGTCGAGTCCACCTACGGCGACCGGGCGCACGGGAGCGAGAGGCCGGACTATATTTCGCTGCTGGCCGCCATGATACAGCGCACGCTGGACCGGGGCGGCAACGTGGTGATACCCGCCTTCGCCGTGGGCAGGACGCAGGAGATGCTCTACTTCATCCGCGAGATAAAGGAGCGGGGGCTGGTGAAGGGCCACCCGGGCTTCAAGGTGTTCGTGGACAGCCCGCTGGCCATAGAGGCCACGAGCGTGTTTTTGCAGTGCGACGCCTCGTTTCTGGACGACGAGACGAGGGCCCTGCTGGGCCGGGGCGTGAACCCGCTGTGGTTCGAGGGGCTGGAGACGGCCGTGAGCTCCGAGGAGTCCAAGGCCATAAACGCCGACAGCGAGCCCAAGGTGATAATCTCCGCCTCCGGCATGTGCGACGCCGGGCGCATCAGGCACCACCTGAAGCACAACCTGTGGCGCAGGGAGTCGCTGGTACTCTTCGTGGGCTACCAGGCTGAGGGGACGCTGGGGCGGCTGCTCTACGACGGGGCGAGGGAGGTCAAGCTCTTCGGCGAGACCATAGCCGTCAACGCGGAGATAAGCTGGCTGCCGGGCGTCAGCGGCCACGCGGACAAAAACGGCCTGCTGGACTGGATGCTGGGCTTCAGCGAGCGCCGGCCGGGGCAGGTGTTCGTCAACCACGGCGACGACGGGGCCTGCACGGCCTTCGCCCAGAGGCTCTGCGGCTACGGCTTCCAGGCCATGGCGCCCTTCAGCGGCACGGTGTACGACCTGAGGGCGGGGAGATTCGTCACGGTGACGGAGGGCGTGCCCGTCAAACGCGAGGAGGAGCGGCATCGCCGGGGCGCCAACCAGTACCTGGCGGCGCTCATCGCGGCCGCGGAGAGGCTGCTGGAGGCCGCCCGCGGCGCGGAGGGCCGCCCGAACAAGCTGCTGAGGAGCTGGACAGAGCGGCTGGAACAGCTCATAAAGGAAATGCGGGACTGAGTTCCCCCCAAAGGAGATTTGCAGATGGCAGAGATACACAGATTCGACCCGGAGAGGGTCCTGGGGGCCGGCATAGGCCGCCTGGGGCGCGAGGAGCTGGTGGCCCTGGCGATGGATATCTGCGCGGCCGCCGCGGCCGCCCCCGGCGGGGCGCACGGCTGCATCCACCCCATGAATATCAGTCTGGACGGCGCCGGAGCGGCCCTGGGGCCGCAGTCCGGGCACGGCCAGGGGGAGTGGAGCACGGACGAGCTGGAATACATGGCGCCGGAGCTCTTCTGGAACGGGACGCTGAGCGGCGCGGCGGACGTCTACTCCATCGGGCTGCTGCTCTACGCCGGGGTGTCCGGCGGCAGGCTGCCCTTCTTCACCCGGGACGCGGAGGGCATGACAAACGAGCTGCGCGCCGCGGCGCTGCGCCGCCGGATGAACGGCGAGGCGGTGGCCGTGCCGCCGGTGGCCGGGGAGAGGCTGGGCGAGGTGATTGAAAAGTGCCTGGCCTTCAAGCCGGAGGAGAGGTACGCCGGCGTGTCGGAGCTGGCGGAGGCCCTGCAGCGCTGCGTGGGCGAGGGGGACGCCGCCGCCATGGCGGTGTTCGGCAAGCCGGAGCGCGAGCTGACCGAGGTGGAGCGCACCATGGCGGGCATCATCGCGTCCTTCGACCAGTGCGCGGCGGACAAGCCGGCGGAGGAAGAGCCCCCGGCGGCAGCCGGGGACACGCCGCCGGAGAGCGGCGGGGCCGGGGACGCCCGGGAGGGCGCCGGAGACGCCCGGCGCGTGGAGTACAGGGTGGACAAGGGCTTTGAGGAGCGCGGGAGGAAAAAGAGCGCCGCGCCGCCGAAGGAGAGGAAGAGCCGCAAGGGGCTCTGGGCCGTGCTGGCCATATGTGTGGTCGTGGTGGCCGCCGCGCTGGTTATCTACTCGGTCTGGGGCCTGCCGGGCGGCGAGACGGGGAGCACGCCCAGCCCGGACGGGGCGGAGACGGCTCCGCCCAGCCTCGCGCCGGAGAGCGGGCCCAGTCCCGGCGCGGCGCCCAGCCCCAGCGCCGAGCCCGCGCCCACGGCGTCGCCCAGCCCCACGCCCCAGCCGGAGAGCACGTATCAGCTCTTCATTGAGGACGTCACCTGGGAGGAGGCGCGGGACCTCTGTGAGGAGAAGGGCGGGCATCTGGCCGTCATCTCCGACGCGGAGGAGCTCGCCAAGGTGACGGGCCTGGCGGAGACCTATGGCGTCTCCCTGGTGTGGATAGGCTTCTGCCGCGACGCGGAGGGGGAGATAAGCTGGGTGAACGGCGAGGAAGTGGACTACTACATATGGGGCGAGGGCGAGCCCTCCGGGCACGACTCCGACGGCACGGCTGAGGACTACGGCCTGCTCTGGCACACGGAGGCGGGCTGGATATACAACGACTCGCGCAACGACCCCGTCTCGGCCTACCCCGGCATCTACAGCGGGAACATCGCCTACATCTGCGAATACGAGCCGTGATAAAGAGCGCGGCGGGCTCGAAGCCCGCCGCGCTCCCTCTGTTGGGCGGCGAATTATTCCAGGAGGCCCATGATGCCCTCCTCGGCTATCTGACCGCGCAGCGTGTCCAGCTCCGCGCCGATTATCTCGTCGAGCACGCGCATGCCCAGGAGCTCCACGGGCGCCTTGTCGTCGGTGAGGATGTAGTCCCCGCCCTCCACGGGGAGCAGCCCGTCGTGTACGCGCTGCATTATGGCGGCGTAGTCGTCCGGGAGCGAGGGGCGGCGGGCCTCAAAGCGCGAGAGCGCGCCTTCGTCCGCGCTGGCGAAGAGCTCCAGGTTGGTGCCGCCGCTCACGCGCACGGTGTAGACGTGGGGGAACACGCTGGCGATGGTGTCCATGAGGTACTCGTTCATGGAGCCCTCGCTCTCCGAGCGCATGGACATGTTCACCACCATCACCCCGCCGGGGGCGAGGTGTTCATACACCTCGGTGAAGAACTCCACGCTGCTCATCTGGAAGGGTATGGTGATGTCCTGATAGGCGTCCACCATTATGACGTCCCAGCTGCCCTCCGAGGCGGTGAGCCAGGCGCGGCCGTCGCCGGTTATGGCCTCGACCTCCTCAGGCAGGCCGAAGTACTCGCGGGAGATGTCCACTATTTTCCGGTCTATCTCCACGCCGGTGACGGAGCAGCCGGGGAAGTATTCGAGACACTGCTCGGCAAAGGTGCCGGTGCCGAGGCCCAAAATTAGCACGTCCTCCACCTTGTCCGCCATCAGCGGGGCGGCCAGGGCGTAGTCGTAGTACATGCCGGTCATGCCGCCGTCCTTCACCTTGATGCTCTGCACGCCGAAGGCCACGTTGGTGGAGAGGGCGATGCGGCGCTCGTCCTCCTTCACCTGCAGGTAGTTGTAGATGCTCTCGTCCTCCAGCACCACGTTGTCGCCCTCCCAGAAGGCGAAGGAGTAGTTCATGGGGGCGAAGACGAGGCCGGTTATTATGAGGGCGCAGAGGGCGCCGCGGGCTATCCACCTGCGGCGGGAGATGAAGAAGATGAGGCTGAGTATCGCCAGGATGGCGGCGAAAATCAGGAATGTGCGGGCCGTGCCCACGGCGGGGATGGTGACGAAGGTGGGCAGGAAGGTGCCGATGATGCTGCCTATCGTGTTCAGAGCCTCCAGCTCGCCCAGGGTCTTGCCGTTGTCGTCCAGGCTGTCCGTGGTGTACTTCATCAGCGAGGGCGTGACCGTGCCCAGCAGCATGAGGGGGAACACAAAGAGCACCAGGCAGGAGCAGAGCGAGGCCCAGACGAGGAAGTTCGACCCCACGAAGAGGGCCAGCAGCCCGGAGACGCCCGCTATGGCGTAGCGCCCGAGGAAGGGTATGAGCGCCGTCCACACGGCGACCAGCAGCAGCCGGCTGAAGAGGCGCGCGGGCTCCGGGTGCCTGTCCGCGCTGCGGCCGCCCCAGACGTTGCCGATGGCCATGGCAATCATGATGGTGCCGATAATCACCGTCCAGACTATCTGGGAGGAGGAGAAATATGGGGCGAGCAGGCGGCTCGCGCCCAGCTCTATCGCCATGACGGACATGCCGGAGAAGAAGGACGTGGCGTAGAGGAAGAGCTTGCTGCCCATGACGGCGGGTTTTTTCTTTTCCATTTTCATACCTCCTTGGGAACAGAGAGATATATTATCACATTGGGGGCCAAATATAAAGCCCCGCCTTGCAATGGGGGCGCGCTTGCCATATAATTGACTTAAAAAAGAGGAACGGGGGCTGGATATGGTCTCTAGGATACGCTCGCTGGGCATACGCGGCATCGGGGGCTACGAGGTGTCGGTGGAGTGCGCCGTGTCACAGGGTCTGCCCTCCTTCGACGTCGTGGGGCTGCCGGACGCGGCGGTGAGGGAGGCGCGCGAGAGGGTGCGCGCCGCCATAAAGAACGCGGGGCTCAAATTCCCCGTGAGCCGCATAACGGTGAACCTGGCGCCGGCGGACACGAAAAAAGCCGGCACGGTGTACGACCTGCCGATACTGCTGGGCATACTGGCCGCCTCGGGGCTGACGGCCCAGCCGCCGGCGGACTGCGCCTTCTTCGGGGAGCTCTCCCTGGCGGGGGAGCTGCGGAGCGTGCGCGGCGCCCTGCCCATGGCCCTGGCCGCCGAGAGGGCGGGCATAAGGCAGCTCTTCGTGCCGGAGGACAACGCGCCGGAGGCGGCCTTCGCCGGGGGGCTGGAGGTGCTGCCGGTGAGGGACATCGGGCAGCTGCTGGCCTACTTCCGCGGCCAGGCCGAGATAGAGCCGGCGCCGGCGCCGGAGATATCTCCCGCCGCGGCCGGGGGGCCGGACTTCTCCGAGGTCAAGGGGCAGGAGAATGTCAAGCGCGCGCTGGAGGTGGCCGCCGCGGGAGGGCACAACATACTGATGGTGGGCCCGCCGGGGGCCGGCAAGAGCATGCTGGCCAAGCGCATAACCTCCATACTGCCTGACATGAGCCGGGAGGAGATGCTGCAGACGACGGAGATACACTCCGTGGCCGGGCTCACCAGCCGCGCGCAGCCGGTGGTGGCCAGGCGGCCCTTCCGCTCGCCGCACCACTCCACCTCGGCCGCGGCCCTGGCGGGGGGCGCGCAGCTGCAGCCGGGGGAGATGAGCCTGGCGCACAACGGCGTGCTCTTCCTGGATGAGCTGCCGGAGTTCCACCGCGACGTGCGCGAGGCCCTGAGGCAGCCGCTGGAGGACGGGGTGGTCACCGTGTCCCGCGCGGCGGGCACGGCCACGTACCCCAGCCGCTTCATGCTGGTGTGCGCCATGAACCCCTGCCGCTGCGGCTGGTACGGGCACCCCACGCGCCGCTGCACCTGCACGGAGACGGAGATAAAGAAATACCGCGCGCGGGTCTCGGGCCCGCTGCTGGACCGGATAGACATCATGGTGGAGGTGCCGGCGCTGGACTACTCAGAGCTCTCGGGCAAGGCCGCCTCGGAGAGCTCGGCGGAGATAAAAGCGCGGGTGGACGCCGCCAGGGAGAGGCAGAGGGCGCGGCTGGCCGGCACGGGGGCCGACTGCAACGCCCACATGGGCCCCGGGGAGATGGAGAGGGACTGCGCCCTCTCCGGGGAGTGCTCGAAGCTGATGGAGGGGGCCTACAACGCCATGGGGCTGACGGCGAGGAGCTACGACCGCATACTGCGCGTGGCCCGCACCATAGCCGACCTGGCGGGGGAGAGCGAAATCGCCCCGGCGCACCTGGCCGAGGCGATACAGTACCGGACGTACGACTTCCGGGAGGACGAATAGCAAAAACGGCGCGCCGCCGGGGCACATGGGTGCCCCGGCGGCGTTTTTCAGCCGAAGGAGGCGGAGAGCCGGGGGTAGTCGGCGTCCCACACGGGCAGGCCCAGGTCTACCCGCTCGAGGTATTCGAGGCCGTCTGCCGAGTAGATGCCTATCTCCAGGGCATTGGGGCGGGAGAGGGGTGGGTAGAGCTCGGTCCAGAGCAGATTCACCAGGGCCAGGCGGCGGGAGGAAGCGTCCAGGGCGTAGACGGTCTCAAAGACATAGGTGTCGTCGTCCAGCGCGGGCTGGACGCCGCCATCCACCCGCACGGCGGCCTCCAGACGGCCGGGGGAGTACTCGGCGGCCAGCAGGCTCTGGGAGCGGCTGCGCCCAAAGCTGACGGCGGTGAACACCACGAAGTTCCCCTGAGGCTCGATGAACAATTCCTCGCCCTCATCGAAGAGGGGCATGGCCTGCACGGTGCGGCCGCTCGCGCCCTCGATGAGGTAGAGCGTCCAGGCGCCGGAGCTGTCCCTCACGGCGGCCAGGAGGTAGTCCCCGTCGGACGAGGGGCAGAGCGTTATATCTTCCGTGGTCAGGGGGTCGAGGGGGAGGACGCACTCCAGCCCGTCGACGGCGTACTGGCCCAAATCAATGTCGTAGGGCAGGCGGTAGATGCCGAAGCCGCCGGGGATGTGCGAGAAGTCGAACCCGGCGAAGCCCTGGGTGCCGCTGCACTCGAAGGCGAGGTAGTCCGAGCCCGCCACGCGCGGGCCGCAGAGGTTGAGGCCGCGGTAGCTGTCTCCGTAGGTGATGGAGGTGCTGAACACGTCGGCGTTCTCGCCGAAGGCGATGGAGAGCGTCACCTCGTCGCCGGAGGGGACGGGGATGCGGAAAAAGTCGCCGAGCGCGTCGTTGAGGGAGCGCAGGCCGTCCTCGTCCAGGGAGGAGATTAAGGAGTAGTAGTCGCGGACGGTGACGGGGTAGTAGTCGTAGAAGTCGGAGAGGTCCAGCGTGGCCCCGGTCCACTCGCTGTTGGGGCCGGCGAGGGAGTAGAGGTAGTCGTACACGGGGTTGGGGGTGATGCCATCAAACAGGGCTTCCCAGCCGAGGGAGATGTAGGTCTCGAGCACGCCGGCGCCGCTGGAGTAGCGTATGCGGTCGGGGTCGAAGCCGTTTGGGGACTCCAGGCGGCCGGTAGAGGGGTCGTAGGCCAGGTCCCAGTAGAGGTGGCCGTCAAAGACGGGGCGCAGGCTCACGCTGAGCCCGGCGGCGTCGGCGCGCTCTCCGCTGAGCACGTCGCCGGAGAAGTACACCCGGTCGCCGCTGCGGTCAAAGGCGGCGTTCCCGGCGGCCAGGAGGGCCGCGGCGAGGCAGAGCAGGGCGCAGAGGAGGGCAAAGGCGCGTCTCATATCCCCACCTCCCCGAAAGAGAGCGAGCAGGCGCAGTTGTAGATGTCGCTCACGCCGGCAGCGCCGCGGTTGTTGGCCAGGAGGTCGGGAGAGAGGAGGCCGTCGTAGAGGACGCCGGAGGAGTCCAGCACGCAGACGCGCAGGGAGAGGCTGTCGCGCCGGCTGAGGTGGTCGTCGGAGTAGAGGTAGTCGACGTCCAGCCAGGCGATGGCCAGCCGCCGGCCGTCCCAGGCAAAGGAGGACTCGGAGCCGTAGTAGAACAGCGCCTCGCCGTCCTGGCTCTGCTCCCAGGGATAGGGCGCGCGCAGGGCGGGGGAGAGGGCGGAGCCGTCGTACTCCAGCACCAGCACTTCATCGCAGATGTAGACCAGAAAGCCGTCGTAGAAGTGGACGGAGAGATAGCTGTCCCCGGCGGAACTGAAGAGGGGGAGGACCTGCAGAGGCTCGCCGGGGGAGGCGGCGTCGAACACGTAGAGCTCTATGTCCCCGGAGAGGGACTGGACGGCGGCGAGCAGCAGCTTGCCGTCGTTGGTGGAGTGGAGGTACACGGAGTACAGCTGCGACGGGTCCAGCGGATAGACGCACTCCAGACCGGCGGAGACCGGGAGGCCGGTGTCCAGGTCGTGGGGCAGGCGGTAGATGCCGAAGCCGCCGGGGATGTGCGAGAAGTCGAAGTCCGCCAGGGGATTGGAGCTGTCGAAGGCCAGGTAGTCGGCCGTGCCGGTCTCCACGCTCTGCAGCGCGAGGTACACCGTGTTGTCGTTCGAGCTCATGCCGCGGCTGGAGGCGCCGCCACCCGGCGTGACGCCGGAGACGGAGACGTCGATGCTGTCCCCGGGGAGAACGGGGACGCGGAAAAACTCCGCGAAGCCCTCCCGCTCGCTCGAGGGTATGGCATGGGCGTCGACAGGGTAGTAGTCGAAGTAGTCGGCGAGGTATATCGTCTCGCTGTAGTCCTCGTACCGGCCCGCCCCCGCGGCCAGGGCGCGCTCCGCCAGGCCGCTGAAGATGGAATCAACGGCGTCATTATCACTCAGGCTGCCGGAGAAGAAGGTGCCGGCGCCGAACTCGGCGCCGTAGATGCTGCGGCCGGAGCTGTCGTCGCGGCAGTCGATGGCCTCGCCGTAGGAGAAGCGGGTGTCGAAGCCGCCGCTGCCGACGGAGTAGTCCGCGCCCCAGTAGAGCTGGCTGGCCAGCGAGGCGCTGAGGGAGAGTGTGAGGCCCTCCGCCGCCGAGGGGGAGCCGGAGAGGGGCTCCGTCTCCGCGCTGAAGGCGGCGGCGCGGCCGCTGAGGGCGGCGTTGCCCGCAATCAGGAGGGACAGGGCCAGTATGAGCAGGGCGGAGAGGGAGCAGAGCGCGCGCCTCATGCGTCCTCACCGTCCCCGTTGAGCTCGTCGATGGCGCGGCGTATGCGGTCGGAGCGGTAATTCCACGCCCGCTTGACGTAGTCCATCAGGCTCTCGCCGCTCTCCTCCAGCTCGGACATGGAGACGTCGCCGGCTATGCGCCCGGCGTGCAGCAGCACGGCGCGGGAGATGAAGCTGTCCACCTCCTCGAGCATGTGCGTGGAGAGCAGCACGGTCTCCCCGCTGTCCAGTATGCCCAGCAGCACCTTGTAGAAGTCCTCGCGGTTGAAAACGTCGCTGCCGGAGAAGGGCTCGTCCATCAGGATGTAGTCCGCGCCCTGGGAGAGGGCCAGCGCGACCTCGAACTGGTTCTTCTGGCCGGTGGAGAAGGTGCGGGGGGCCTTCTTCATGGGCAGGGCGAAGAAGTCCATCAGCACCTCGAAGCGCCGGCGGCGGAAGGCCGGGAAGTGTGAGGCGTAGAAGTCCGCGTGGCCGGCCCCGCTGAGGTCGGGGAAGAAGGAGTGCTCGCAGGTGGCGAAGGAGATGCGGGCGATGTTCTTGCGCGTGATGCGCGCCCCGTCCAGCAGCACCTCGCCCCGGTGGGACAACAGGCCGAGGACGCACTTCATGAGCGTGGTCTTGCCCGCGCCGTTCTCGCCGAAGAGGCCCACGAGCTCGCCCGGCGCCAGGCTGAGGCTGACGGAGTTGAGAGCGGTCTTGTTCCCGAAGCGCTTGGTGACGTCTTTTATTTCCAGCATATCGCTTACCTCCCCAATAGTAGTCGGCTGACCGCCTCCCACTGGCCGGGGCGGACCCAGTCGGCGGGGGTGACGGCGAGATATACGGCGCAGAAGAGCGCCGTGAGAGCGGCGAAGAGCAGCAGGCAGGCCAGGGCGCCGCCCAGCGGCAGGCTGAGGCAGCGGCGCAGCAGCTCCGCGCGCTGCGGCAGGCGGCGCATGGTGTAGATGCTGCGGCTGCCCTGGTAGTGGTAGGCCACGTAGCGCGCCAGCTTGTAGAGCATCAGCAGCGCGGCGGCGGCGAAGAAGGGGACGCACCTGGCGGCCATCTCGGCGCAGCAGGGGAACTCGGCGTCCGGGTTCAGGTAGCGTATGCCGTTGCGGGTGATGTACATGTCGCTGCGGGCGTCCACATAGACTATGAGGCAGCAGAATACGGCGGCGGCCAGGGCCGCGCCCAGGGCGCAGAGGACCTGGCCCAGCTCCCGGCGGGCGTCCATGCCGGCGGGGACGAGTTTTTCCAACTCAGGGGGCATCCCAGTTCACCTCCGGGTCCTTGCTGTCACAGGGGGGATAGGCGTGGTACATCTGGAAGATGGAGCAGCCGCAGGCGAAGAGCCCCACCAGGACTATGCAGACGTCCAGCACGGGCAGGGCCATCTCCCCGGAGAAACAGACGGGCGCGCCCACGGCGCAGAACGCGGCCAGGACGGGGGCGGCCCGCCGGCGGCGCCAGAAGGAGAAGCTGGCGGCGCCCAGGCCGCAGGCCAGGCAGAGGACCACGACGCGCAGCGCGCGCGTCCAGTCCGCCATGGGCAGCAGGCTGTGCAGATAGCTGCTGCGGTAGAAGGCGAGGAACACCGTCTGGGCGTTCCGGGCGTCCGCGGGCATGGCGCGCGCGCCGAGGGCGCAGAGGCCCAGCCCCACCCCGGCCGCGGCCGCCCAGAGCACGAGGAAGCAGGCGGCGTTGGCCGCCGCGGCGCAGAGCATGGCGCCGAACTCGCCGGTGCCCAGCCGGGCGAGGGTATAGCCCGGGTGCGAGCCGCCGCGCTCGCTGCCCTCGCGGCAGAACAGGAAAAAGAGCAGCAGGAACACCGCCAGCAGCGCCAGGGGCATGCGGCTCTCCCTCACGGCGCTCTCCAGCCCGGAGGCGCTGCCGAAACCGCCGACATACCTCCAGAAGAGCGCGCCCTGGGCGAGGGCCAGCAGCAGTATGAGCGCGAGCAGCTTGTACACCCGCTGCCTCGCCGCCAGGGCGAGGACGGAAAGTGTTTTCATGGTTCTTCCCCCTCCTTTGAGCAGTCCCAGACTTCCCTTATCAGCTCCAGGGCCTCGTCCAGGCCCAGGCCCAGGCCGCGCGCCGCGCGGGCCCAGCTCTCCGCGCCGCCGCGCACCAGCTCGGCGCGGCAGGCGGCTATTATCTCCGGAGTCACCACGGCGAAGCTCCTGGCCCCGGCGTGGGAGGCGATGAGCCCCTCCTCCTCCAGGGCGCGGCAGGCCTTCTGCACGGTGTTGGGGTTCACGCCCAGCACCGCGGAGAGGATGCGCCGCGAGGGCAGCTCGTCGCCGTCCGCTATGGCGCCGGAGACGACGCCCCGCTTGACGTGCAGCACTATCTGCTGGTATATGGGCTGGCCCTCCTCCAACCGGAGGCCCTCAAAGGAAATCATGGAACTCACCTCCCGCGACTGTATTATTCGCATAGTACGGTTTAACTGTATTATACATGTAGTACGGTTTGTTGTCAACGGCGAATTTGCTTGCGCGCGGGGGCGGGGCGGATATATAATGTAAAAAACCACAGGGCGGGGCTGACCGGCCCGGAAGGAGAGCTGGCATTGGTATACAGGGTTTTGGCGGTGGGCGACACGGTGGGCGCCACCGGCCTCGACTATTTAGATAAGAACCTGAGACGGATAAAGAGGGAGCTGGGGGCGGATTTCATCGTGGTGAACGGGGAGAACGCCAACGTGGTGGGGGCCACGCCCAAGCAGCTGGACACCATACTGGCCGCGGGGGCGGACGCGGTGACGCTGGGGAACCACACCTGGACGCGCTGGGAGCTGCAGCCCTATCTGGACGAGAGCGCGGCGGTGGTGCGCCCGGCAAACTACGCGCCCCAGTGCCCCGGCAGGGGGGCGGCGGCCTTCCGCACGCCCTTCGGCAAGCTGGTGGTGATAAACCTCATGGGGCGCTTCACGCTGGACTCCAACACCGACAGCCCCTTCCTGGTGGCGGACGCGCTGCTGGAGCGAGAGGAGGCCAAGATGATAGTGGTGGATTTCCACGCCGAGGCCACCAGCGAGAAGCTGGCCATGGCCTATTTCCTGGACGGGCGTGTCTCCGCCGTGTGGGGCACGCACACGCATGTGCAGACCTCCGACGCCAGGATTTTCCCCCGGGGGACGGGCTACATCACGGACCTGGGCATGACGGGCGCCTTTGAATCCGTGCTGGGCATAAAGCCGGACCAGTCGGTGGGCAAGTTCCTGGGCGACGTGCCGCGGCGCTATGAGTGCGCGCCGGGCCCCGGCAAGCTGGAGGGGGCCATATTCGAGATAGACACAGAGACGGGCGCCTGCCTGAGAGCGGAGGCGGTGAGGTACACTTGATAAGGATATTGCACGCGGCAGACCTGCACCTGGACAGCCCCTTTGAGAGCCTGCCGGAGGAGAAGACGGCCATACGCCGCCGCGAGCAGAGGCAGCTGCTGCGCTCGCTGGCCCAGCTCAGGGCCGAGCGGGGGGCGCAGCTGGTGCTGCTGGCCGGGGACATATTCGACAGGGACATGGCCTTCGCGGAGACGGAGGAGGCGCTCTGCGCCGCCATCGCGGAGATGGCCGTGCCGGTGGTCATCTCGCCGGGGAACCACGACTATTATGCCACGGGCGGGCGCTGGGACAGGCTGCGCCTGCCGCCGAACGCCTACATATTCAAAAACCGCCGCCTGGAGTGCCTGGAGCTGCCCTCGCTGGGCGCGCGAGTCTACGGCGCGGCCTTCACGGACAGCTACTGCGAGCCGCTGCTGCGCGGCTTCCACGCGCCCCGGGAGGAGGGGGTGCTGAACATAATGTGCGTCCACGGCGACGTGGGAGTGCAGGCCTCGCGCTACAACGCCATATATGAGGCGGACATAGGCGAGAGCGGCATGGACTACGTGGCCCTCGGCCACGTGCACGCCTTCAGCGGGGAGCGCCGGGCGGGGAGAGTGCCCTACGCCTGGCCGGGGTGCCCGGAGGGGCGCGGCTATGACGAGTGCGGGGTCAAGGGCGTGATAATGGCCGATGTGGGCGGGCAGACGGCGAAGATAGAGTTCGTGCCCACCTGCCTGCGCCGCTATGAGACGCTGAGCTTTGACCTGGGAGCCGGGGAGGCGGTGGCGCTGCCGGCGGACGCGGAGAGGAACTGCTACAGGATAACCCTCACCGGCGAGACGGAGGAGGCCCCGGACCTGGCCGCGCTCAGGCGGGAGCTGGAGGGGCACTGCTTCGGGCTGAGGCTGAAGGACGAGACCCGCCTGCGGCGGGATGTCTGGGCCCGGGCCGGGGAGGACACGCTGAGAGGCACCTTCCTGCGGCTGCTGCGCGGGCGGTACGACGCGGCGGAGGACGAGGAGACGCGCGAGCTGGTCGACAGGGCCGCGCGCTGGGGCCTGGCCGCCCTGGACAGGCGGGAGGAGGCTGAGGAACTGTGATCATCCGGAAGATGACCGCCACTTTCGGCTGCCTGGAGGGGCGCACGCTGGAGCTCTCGCCGGGGCTGAACGTGATATGCGCGCCCAATGAGAGCGGCAAGAGCACCTGGTGCGCCTTCATGCGCGCCATGCTCTACGGCGTGGACAGCTCGGAGCGGGCCCGCGCCGGCTTCCTGCCGGACAAGCTGAAATACGCCCCCTGGTCGGGCGCGCCCATGGCCGGGGAGATGGAGATAAGCCACGCGGGGCGGGACATCACCCTCCGCCGCTCCACCAGGGCCCAGAACGCGCCCATGAGGGAGTTCGCGGCCGTGTACACGGGCACGGGGGAGAAGGTCCCCGGCCTCACGGGGGCCACGGCGGGCGAGGCGCTGGTCGGCGCGCCGCGCGACGTATTCCGCCGCAGCGCCTTCATCGGGCAGGGGGAGGCGGCGATAAGCGGTTCGGCGGAGCTGGAGCGGCGCATAGCCGCCGTGGTCTCCACCGGGGAGGAGGACGTGAGCTGGTCCGAGGCCGACGGCAGGCTGCGCGAGTGGCTCAGGAGGCGGAAATACAACAAATACGGCGCCATACCGGCCCTGGAGGGCGAGATAGCCGCCGACGAGGAGAAACTGCGCGGCATGACGGCCACCGCCGTGGAGCTGGAGCGGCGCACGGCCGAGCTGGAGCTGCGCAGGTCCGAGGCGGAGGCGCGGGGCAGGGCCCTGGACAGGAGCCGCTCCGACGCCCGCTCCGAGCTGGGGAAGTCCCTGGCCGAGGCGCGGGGCAGGGCCGAGAGGGCCGAGGCCGCGCACCGCGTGGCCGTGGCCGAGGCCGCCAAGGCGGAGGCGGAGGCGGCCGGCGGCGTCTTCGGCGGCGCGGGCGCGGAGGAGGCCCGGCAGGAGGCGGAGGAGAGCGTCCGCAGGCTGCTCGAGCTGAAGTCGCGCGCCGCGGACCGCGGCTCCCCGGCGCTGGGCGTGGCGTTTGCCCTGCTGTGCCTGGCGGGCATAGCCGCGGGCATATTCTGGCAGTGGTACGCCTTCATGGGGGCGGCCGCCGCCCTGGGCGGGGCCGTGTGGGCCCTGGTCCGCGCGGACAAAAAGCGCCGCGCGGCGGCCCAGGCCGCGCGGGAGAGCGCGCGGCTGCTGGGGCGGTATGACGCCGAGAGCCCGGAGGACATCCGGGCCGCGGCGGAGGCGCACGCCGCGCGCTGCGCCGCGGCGGAGAACGCCCGCCGCGTGGAGCGGCGGGCCGGCGAGGAGCTGGATGCCGCCCGCTCGGCGGCCGCCGCGGCGGAGGAGAGATATATCTCCGCCAAGGACAGCCCGGAGGACGCGCTGCGCGCGCGGGAGCTCTCCGCGCTGATGAGCCGCATCGAGCTGCTCAAGTCCTCCGTCTCCGAGCTGACGGGGGCGGCCGCCGCGGCGGGAGACCATCTGGCGCTCAGCGCGGGGCTCATTGAAAAGCGCGAGCGCCTCTCGGAACTCAACCGGCAGTACGAGGCGCTGTCCCTGGCCATAGAGGCGCTGAGGGAGGCGGACGCGGAGCTGCAGCTGCGCTTCTCGCCCGCCCTGGGACGCCGGGCGGCTGAGTACCTCTCCCGGCTGACCGGCGGGCGATATGACGCCGTGGCCGTGGCCCGGGACTTCAGCGTGACGGCCCGGCTGAGCGGCGACGCCCAGCAGCGCGACTGCCTCTACATGAGCGCCGGGGCGGCGGAGCTGACCTATTTGGCCGTCCGCCTGGCGATAGTAGACCTCACGCTGCCCGAGGACGAGCCCTGCCCCATAGTGCTCGACGACGTGCTCGCTGGCATCGACGGCGCGCGGAGCGCGCGGGTGCTGGAGCTGCTGCGCGAGATAGCGGAAAAACGGCAGGTGATACTCTTCACCTGCACGGAGCCGGCCTCCGCGCAGGCGGAGGGGGAATAGGAAAACGCCGCCCATGAGGGCGGCGTTTTTTGTGCCGGCGGCGCGCCGCGGCAAAAAACCGCCCCGGGCGGGAAGGCCCGGGGCGGCGTATTCAACCGGAAACGGCTCACATGAGCTTGCGGAAGAGCTCGGTGAGGTCCTCCACGCTGGTGTCCTTGGGGTTGCCGGGGCGGCAGGCGTCGTCATAGGCGCTCTGGGCGAGGAAGGGCAGATCCTCCTCCTTCAGGGCCTCCAGCTTGCCGGGGATGCCCACGTCCTCGCTGAGCTGCCTGACGGCGGCCACGGCGGCGGCGCGGTACTCGTCCTGGCTCATGGAGTCCACGCCCTGGACGCCCATGGCGCGGGCTATCTCGCGGTACTTCTCGCCGGTGCACTCGGCGTTGTACTCCATGACTATGGGCAGCATCATGGCGCAGGCCACGCCGTGCGGCGTGTCGTAGACGGCGCCCAGGGTGTGGGCCATGCTGTGCGCGATGCCCAGGCCGACGTTGGAAAAGCCCATGCCGGCGATGTACTGGCCCAGGGCCATGCCCTCGCGGCCCTCGCTGGTGCCGGCGACGGCGCCGCGGAGGTTCTTGGAGATGAGCTCAATGGCCTTGAGGTGGAACATGTCGGTCATCTCCCAGGCGGCCAGGGTGGTGTAGCCCTCGATGGCGTGGGTCAGGGCGTCCATGCCGGTGCTGGCGGTGAGGCCCTTCGGCATGGAGCTCATCATCTCCGGGTCGACGACGGCCACGACGGGCATGTCGTGCGGGTCCACGCAGACGAACTTGCGGCGGCGCTCCACGTCGGTTATCACGTAGTTAATCGTCACCTCGGCGGCCGTGCCGGCGGTGGTGGGGACGGCGATGGTGGGCACGCAGGGGTTCTTGGTGGGGGCGGTGCCCTCCAGGGAGCGCACGTCGGCGTACTCGGGGTTGTTGATGATGATGCCGATGGCCTTGGCGGTGTCCATGGGGCTGCCGCCGCCGATGGCGATGATGTAGTCGGCCCCGGAGGCCTTGAAGGCCGCGACGCCGGCCTGGACGTTCTCTATGGTGGGGTTGGCCTTTATCTCGGAGAAAATCTCGTAGGCCAGGCCCGCTGCGTCGAGCCCGTCGGTGACGTTGGCGACGACGCCGTGCTTGAGGATGCTGGGGCCGCAGACGATGAGGGCCTTCTTGAAGCCGCGGGACTTGACCTCGCCGGGTATCTCCTTGACGGCGCCGGCTCCGTGGTAGGAAGTCTGGTTGAGCATGATGCGGTTGGGCATTTTAATTTCTCCTTCCATAATGCGCTGCGCGGATAGTGAATTTTTTAACCACAGGTATTATATCACACTTTTGTTACGAGTAAAGTGACATTTCCCGGGCGGTGTAAACCAATTTGCCCGCAAAAAGACGCCGCCCCGGGGGGAGCGGCGTCTTTATCGGCTGCTCGGGGGCGCGCGGGCCATAAAGCCCCCGCGCCTTTTTTGTCACAGCAGCTTTGCGCAGTTTGTCCCCAGGCAGGCGTCAAAGCCGAGGTGGTTGTACATGCCCACGTCGCAGCTCGCGCAGCAGGCCGTCAGGCTGGACACCCCGCGTGCGGCGCACCAGTCCTGGGCCGCGCGGGCGAGAGCGCGCGCCGCGCCCCGGCCGCGGAAGGCCGGCTCCACGAAAAAGTCGTCGAAGACGCCCGTCTGGGCGCACCCGAAGGTGGAAAAGCTCAGAACCACGCTGCACATGCCCACGGCGCGATGCCCGCGCTTCGCGAGGAAAAAGGCGATGCGCCCCTCCCTCACGGCCCGCAGCAGCCGCTCCTGCCCCGCTCCGTCAAGGCAGCCCTCGCCGACAGCGGCGCGGAAGCCGTTTTCCAGCCGCAGGAGCTGCCACTCGTCCTCCGCGCGCAGCGCTTCCACGGCGATGGGCAGCTCGTCCTCCGGCGGCAGGAGCAGCAGCGGCTCGCCCCACTCGTCCACGCCGTTTTCCACGAAGCCAACGCTTTGCCAGAAGCGCAGCCGCCGCGCGTCGCCGCCGCAGTTCAGCTCAAAATAACGCGCGCTGTTCTCACGGGCGAAGGCGAGGAGGGCCCGGGCGCATTCGCGGCCCGTCCCGCCGCCGCGGTATTCCGGGAACACGCAGAAGTCGGTGAGGAAGCACTTGCCCTCCTCGCCGGCGTATATCACGGCGAGGGCGAGGCCGATATCGTCCCCGCCCCTCTCGAAGAAGAGGAAGCGGCTGCGGCCGTCCTCCCGGGAGCGCAGGCGCAGCATTTGGGCGAAATATTCCCCCTCGCGCTCAAGGTGCGCGGCGTCATCCGGGCGTGTGAAGACATCCCGCCGGCGGTACTCGAGCAGGCGGGCGCGGAAGCGCTCCGTCTCCTCTCCCGGCAGAGCTTCGCGGACAGTTATTCGGTTTTCCATTTTCTTTCCTCCTAATAATACTGGGAGGGTCAGTTGGCGCGGCCCCTCCCTGCGCGCTTTTTCGTCATGAAAAACCACTCCTTCCGTTCTGTACCGGCCTGGCGGCCTTGGGGATATCATAACACGGCGCGGCGGGCGGGTCAATGCCGCTCAGACCTCCGCCGCCGCCTCTTCCGCCGGGGGCTGCGCCGCCGCGCCGTCTCCGGCCTTCCCGGCCGGGCCAAACCAGTCGAGGTCCAGCTTCTTCAGCCCGTCCTCGGCGGCAATGGCTATGGCCGCCCAGAATATCCCGCTGAGCAGCGCCACGGCACCCGCGCTCAGAGCTGCAATTTGCCAATTTTTCACGGTGTATACCTTCCTTCAGGGCTTGATTCCGGCATCGGCCGGTGATATTATTTTAGCAACACTGTGATGTAATTACTACAATCAGTTTTTATTAAAACGCTTTGTGCCCGACACTTTCGGCCTTTCTGTGGGGCGCGCCGCGGCGGAAGATGAAAATTTTTTGTGAATGAGGTGGTCATATGGCGGAGAGCCGGCGCGTGCGCATGACGAAGCGCCTGATGAAGGACGCGCTGCTGGAGCTGCTTGAAGTAAAGCCGCTGGAAAAAATCACGGTGACGGACGTCTGCGCGGCGGCGGACGTCAACCGCTCGAGCTTTTACGCCCACTATCAGGACATCGCCGGGCTGATGCGCGAGCTGGAGAGCGAGGTGCTGGAGCGGATACCCGCGCCGGAGGGGGCGGACTATGACGAGCGGGAGTTCTGCGCCGAACTGGAGAGGTATTTGGGACACGTGAGGCAGAACGCGCGGCTCTTCCGCGCGCTGATAGTCAAGCGGGAGGACGCGCGCTTCAACCGGCGGCTGGTGGACGCGGTGATGGAGAGAAACCGGCCGATGGGCGAGGGCACGGCCGGGCGCTACGCCTATGTGTTCATGGTCAACGGCGTCATCGGGCTGCTGCGGGAGTGGCTGAGCGAGGGCTTCCCCCTGGAGGAGCGGGAGATGGCCGAGCTGGTGCTCAGGCTGTGCAGCGAGCCGGAAAAGTGAAAAGGGCCCCGCGGCCGGCAACGCCGGCCGCGGGGCTCTCGCGCTGTATTGGGGCCTCAGAGCAGGCCGATGCGCTCGAAGAGGGCGGAGAGAGGCCCCGGCAGGGACTCCGTCATCAGCCGCGCGAGCTCGCGCGGGGGCTGGGGCATGCCGCCGAGGACCCACTTCACCGTCATGGCCACGCTCCCGCGGCAGTAGAGCTCGAGGAGGAAGGCCGTCTCCCCGTCGGGGGGAGCGCCGGTCTTGCGGCCGATAAGGCGGGAGTAGAAGTCCAGTATGGCCTCCACGTCGTGCTCCTTGAGGGAGTTGGTGCCGTCGGCCCGGAAGGCGGCGGTGAAGAACACGCGCTCGGCCTTTATGTACTCGAACTTGCGCTCCAGGCCCTCGCGGATGGTGCGCCCGGAGCCCATGTGCTCGAACGAGCGCGCGAGCAGCTTGCCGAAATACCAGTTTATGAGGTCGTACTTGTCGAGGAAATTGCGGTAGAAGGTCTGGCGCGTGACGCCGCAGCGGGCGGCTATCTCCGTGACGGTTATGTTCTCCACCGCGGCGGCGCGCATGCACTCCTCCATGGCCCGCGCCAGGCGGAGGCGGGTGGCCTCGCTGGACATGTGCTCCCCCCTCTCAGCCGGCGCGCGAGGTGAAGCGCGCCATCATCTCCGCCAGCTTGGCCGGGGGCACGGTCATGCCGCCGGAGAGCCACTTCTTCAGCATGCCCACGCAGCCGTCGGCCGCGAAGGTGTAGAAATACTCCGCCACCTCCCGGCTGCCCCCGCGGCGGAAGCCGGCGAGGAAGGGCTGCTCCACGGCGTCCACCACCTTGGCCTGGAAGCCGGCGTCCCCGCTGCTGGAGAGCAGCACGGAGCAGACGTCCGCGTTCTCGCCTATATACTCGATTATGGGGGTGAGCATGTCCGACAGGGCCACGTCCCCCTGGGCGGCGATGGCCGGCTCCAGCCAGCGGGAGAGGTCGCTGAGTATCTCGTCCTCTATGCTGCGCAGGAGGTCGGAGGGGTCGGAGTAGTGGGCGTAGAAGGTGGCGCGGTTTATGCCGGCGCGCTCGCAGAGCTCAGTCACGCTTATCTTGGCCACCGGCTTCTCGCGCAGCAGCTCGATGAAGCTG
>CALWYL010000005.1 GCA_944385765.1 uncultured Oscillospiraceae bacterium | reverse complement strand
ATATTCATTGTTTTTCCCCCAGCATCATAGTTCCGCTGCCCTCGTCGGTCAGCATTTCAAGCAGTATGGAGTGGGGCACGCGCCCGTCGAGGATGAACACCTTTTTCACCCCGCAGAGCAGGGCCTCGATGCAGCTCTCGACTTTCGGTATCATGCCACCTTTTATCACCCCGCGGCGGAAGAGCTCAACGGCGTCGTTTATGTCCGCCACGTGCACCAGAGTGGAGATGTCGTCCGGGTCCTCCATGATGCCGGGCACGTCCGTCATGGAGATGAGGCACTCCGCGCCCATGGCGCCGGAGATGTGGGCGGCCATGGAGTCGGCGTTGATGTTGTAGACGTTCCCCTCGCCGTCGCAGGCCACGCTTGACACCACGGGGATGTATCCCTTCTCCAGGAGGTCGTTTATGGGCCCCACGTTGACCGCCGTGACCTCGCCCACATAGCCCAGCTGCGGGTTCTTGCTCCTGGCCTCCACCAGGCGGCCGTCTATGCCGCAGATGCCCATGGCCTTGCCCCCGGTGGTGCCGATGAGGTTCACCAGGCTCTTGCCGACCTTGCCGGCCAGGACCATCTGCACCACGTCTATGGCCTCGCGGCCGGTGACGCGCAGGCCGTTGACGAACTCGCTCTCGATGCCCATGCGGGAGAGGGTGTCGTTTATCTCCGGACCGCCGCCGTGCACCAGCACCACCTTGACGCCCACCAGCTGCAGCAGGACTATGTCCTCCATCACCTGGCGCTTGAGCTCCTCGTTCATCATGGCGTGGCCGCCGTATTTGATGACCACCACGCGGTTCCAGTATTTCTGTATATAGGGCAGGGCCTGCACCAGCACCTGGGCCCGTTTTTCCTTCTCGATAAAGCTGTCCATGCGCGGCACCTCAAGTACGGTAGTCGCCGTTGATCTTCACGTAGTCATAGGTGAGGTCGCAGCCCCAGGCCGTGGCCTCCCCCGGGCCCTCGCCCAGGCTGACCAATATGTCTATCTCGCCCTCGCTGAGCACCGCCTTGGCCTCCTCCTCGGAGAAGGGGATGCCGGCGCCGTTCTCGCAGACCTTCACCTCGCCGGCGGCGGAGGCGAAGGCCACGCCGACCTTAGTCACGTCCACGTCCGCGCCGGAGTAGCCTATGGCGCAGAGCACGCGGCCCCAGTTGGCGTCGGCGCCGAACATGGCGGCCTTCAGGAGGGAGGAGCAGACCACGCTCTTGGCCGCCGTGCGGGCGGCGGCGGAGTCCACGCCGCCGCTCACCTTGCAGGTGAGGAGCTTGGTGGCGCCCTCGCCGTCGGCGGCTATAGCGCGGCAGAGGCGCTGCGTCACCGCGGCGAGGGCGGCGCAGAAGGCCTCGTAATCCCCGCCTGGGGCGGAAATCTCCGCGTTGCCGGCCAGGCCGTTTGCCATGACGGACACCATGTCGTTGGTGGAGGTGTCGCCGTCCACGCTTATCATGTTGAAGCTGTCCCGCACATCGGCGGCCAAGGCGCTCTGCAGCATGGCCGGGGCTATGGCGCAGTCGGTGGTGATGAACACCAGCATGGTGGCCATGTTGGGGTGTATCATGCCGCTGCCCTTGGCTATGCCGCCCATGCGGCACTCCACACCGGAGACGCTGAACTTGACCGCCACCTCCTTGAGGCGGGTGTCGGTGGTCATTATTGCCTCGGCGGCGGGGCCGCAGTCGCCGCCCAGGGCCCTCACCAGCTCCGGTATGCCGCGCTCGAAGGGCTCCATGGTCATGGCCTGGCCTATGACGCCGGTGGAGGCCACTATGACGTCCTCCGGCTTTATCCCCAGCTCGGCGGCGAGCAGGGAGCAGGTGGTCTCGGCGATGTACTCGCCGTTGGCGTTGCAGGTGTTGGCGTTGCCGCTGTTGCATATCACGGCCTGGGCCACGCCGTTTTCCAGGTGCCGCTTGGTGACGGTGAGCGGGGCGCCCTTTACCAGGTTCTGCGTGTACACCGCGGCCGCGCTGGCCGGCTTTTCCGAATATATCAGCGCCAGGTCGCACTTGGTGCGGTTCTTCCTCACGCCGCAGTGAACTCCGGCGGCCGTGTAGCCCTGGGGGGCGCAGACCCCGCCCTGGATGTATTCTAGCATGTTCTTTCCTCCTGTTGCCTGTGTCTCTCAGCCCGGCAGCACCAGACCAGCGGTCTCGTCGGCGCCCAGCATGAGGTTTATGCACTGCACGGCGGCGCCGGAGGCGCCCTTGCCCAGATTGTCGAAGCGCGAGAGCAGTATCATGCGCTCGCCGTTGCCGCAGACCGTGACCTCCATGGCGTCGGTGCCTGTGAGCGTGTTCGAGGCCACAAAGCCGCCGGCGTCCATGGCCTCCACGTATTTGACCACCGGCCCGTTGTACTTGGCGGCGTAGACCTCCCTGATGTCCCCGAGGGTGTATCCCGCGTTCAGCTGCTCTTTGAAGAGGGGGACCGTGACCAGCATGCCGCTGTAGAAATCGGCGACTATGGGGCAGAATACTGGGTAATTTGCGAGTCCGCATATGCCCGCCATCTCAGGCAGGTGCTTATGCTGCTGGGTGAGGCCGTACTCGCGGGGCGAGCCGAACTCAGCGGGGCGCTCCGGCGCCTCGTACTCGGCTATCATGCCCTTGCCGCCGCCGGAGTAGCCGGTGAGGGAGTGGCAGGAGAGCAGAGCGTCCGCCGGGAGTATGCCCGACTCTATGAGCGGCTGCACCAGGACGATGAAGCCGCCGGCGTGGCAGCCGGGGCTGGCCACGCGAGTGCCGGAGATTACGGCCTCCCGGCGCTCTGCGGAGAGCTCAGGGAAGCCATAGGCCCAGCCGGGGGCCACGCGGTGGGCGGTGGAGGTGTCCACCACGCGCACCCGGAGATTCTCTATCATGGAGACGCTCTCGCGGGAGGCCGCATCCGGCAGGCAGAGCACGGCCAAATCACAGGAGTTGAGCATCTCCCGGCGATGCTCTGTGTCCTTGCGGGCCTCGCCCTCCAGCACCGTCACGTCCAGATCCGCCCGCCCCTCCAGGCGGGAGCGTATGCGCAGCCCGGCGGTGCCGGCGCTGCCGTCTATGAACACCTTAGTCATCTATCACACCTCCCAGGAAGCGCAGCTGGATATCCAGATTGGAGGGGGCCGCCCCGCCGGCGCTGGTGCGCTTGGCGACGCAGGTGCTGAGGGAAATCTCCTCATACAGGTCGGCCTCGAACGCCTCGGAGTACTCCCTGTACTCCGCCAGCGTCAGGTCCTCCAGCGACTTGCCGGAGGCGGCGCACCGGGCGACAATCTGCCCAGTGAGCTTGTAGGCCGTGCGGAAGGGGACGCCCTTTTTGGCCAGGTAGTCGGCGAGGTCGGTGGCGTTGATAAAGCCGCCCTTGGCGGCGGAGAGCATGTTATCCGCATTTACCTTCATGGTGGCTATCATGGGCGCAAACACGGCCAGGCAGAGCTTGGCGGTGTCAAAGGCGTCGAACACGGCCTCCTTGTCCTCCTGCATGTCCTTGTTGTAGGCCAGGGGCAGGCCCTTGAGCATAACCAGCAGGGTGGTGAGGTCGCCGTAGACCCTGCCGGTCTTGCCGCGCACCAGCTCGGCCATGTCGGAGTTCTTCTTCTGCGGCATGATGGAGCTGCCGGTGGTGAACTCGTCCGAGAGCTCGATGAACTTGAACTCCCAGCTCGACCAGAGTATCAGCTCCTCGCTCAGGCGGGAGAGGTGCATCATCAGTATGGAGAGCGCGGCGCAGAGCTCCACGCAGTGGTCCCGGTCGGAGACGGCGTCCATGCTGTTGAGGCTGTAGGCGTAAAAGCCCAGGGCCTTGGCCGTCACGGCGCGGTCTATGGGGTGGGTGGTGCCGGCGAGGGCCGCCGCCCCCAGGGGAGAGACGTTCATGCGCTCGGCGGCGTCGTTTATGCGGGAGATGTCGCGCGAGAGCATCATGCCGTAGGCCAGCAGATGGTGGGCAAAGGTGACGGGCTGCGCGCGCTGCAGGTGCGTGTAGCCGGGCATTATGGTATCGCGGTTGGCCTCGGCCACGTGGCAGAGGGCGCTTATCACGTCCTTTATGAGCGCGACGGTCTCCCCGCACTCCCTGCGCAGATACAGCCTGGTGTCCAGCGCCACCTGGTCGTTGCGGCTGCGGGCGGTGTGCAATTTCCGGCCCACGTCGCCCAGGCGCTTTGTCAGCTCCGCCTCCACAAAGCTGTGTATGTCCTCGGCGGCGGGGTCTATCGCCAGCGCGCCGGAGTCTATGTCCGAGAGTATGCCGCCCAGGCCGTCGATGAGCTCCGCGCCCTCGGACGGCGAGATGATGCCGCATTGGGCGAGCATGCCCGCGTGGGCGATGCTGCCCTGGATGTCCTCCCTGTACATCCGCTTGTCTATGCCTATGCTGGAATTGAGCTCGTCGGCGTACTTGTCCAGCGCGCCAGCGCTCCTTCCGCTCCATATCTTCTCCATAACTATCTCCCTCTGCGGCTCTAATCGAAAATGGGGCGGGTGGGCCCGCCCCGATAAGTTTTATTTGCCTGCGTTCTTGGCGTCCACCTGGGCCTGCACCTTTATCGGCAGGCCGAAGAGGTTGATGAAGCCCTTGGCGTCCGCCTGGTCGTAGACGTGGTCCTCCCCAAAGGTGGCTATCTCCTCGCTGTAGAGGCTCCAGTCGCTCCATGCGCCGGCCTTGATGATGTTGCCCTTGTAGAGCTTGAGCTTCACCGTGCCGGTGACGTGCTCCTGGGTCTTGTCCACGAAGGCGCTCAGCGCCTCGCGCAGCGGGGTGTACCACTGGCCGTCATAGACCAGCTCGGCGAAGGTGATGGCCAGCTCCTGCTTCTTGTGCATGGTCAGCTTGTCGAGGCAGAGCGTCTCCAGATAGTCGTGAGCGGCGTAGAGTATCGCGCCGCCCGGCGTCTCATAGACGCCGCGGCACTTCATGCCCACGAGCCTGTTTTCCACGATGTCCAGCAGGCCGATGCCGTTGGCGCCGCCCAGCTCGTTGAGCTTGAGTATCAGCTCCTTGGCGCTCATCTTCTCTCCGTTGAGGGCCACGGGCACGCCCTTGTCGAAGTCGATGGTGATGTAGGTGGGCACGTCCGGGGCGTCGATGGGGGAGACGCCCATCTCCAGGAAGCCCTTCTTCTCGTAGAGCGGCTCGTTGCCGGCGTCCTCCAGGTCCAGCCCCTCGTGGCTCAGGTGCCAGAGGTTCTTGTCCTTGGAGTAGTTGGTCTCGCGGTTTATCTTCAGCGGCACGTTGTGCGCCTCGGCGTACTCTATTTCCTCCTCGCGGGACTTGATGCTCCACTCGCGCCAGGGGGCGATTATCGGCATATTGGGCACGAAGTGCTTGAGCGTGAGCTCAAACCTCACCTGGTCGTTGCCCTTGCCGGTGCAGCCGTGGCAGATGGCGTCCGCGCCCTCGGCTATGGCTATCTCGGCCAGGCGCTTGGCGATTACCGGCCTTGCCAGAGAGGTGCCCAGCATGTACTCCTCGTACTTGGCGCCGGCCTTGACGGCGGGGACCACGAAGTCGTCCACGAACTCGTCGGTCAGGTCCTCCACATAGAGCTTGCTGGCGCCGGTCTTGAGCGCCTTCTCCTCCAGGCCCTCCAGCTCGTCTGCCTGGCCCACGTTGCCGGATACGGCTATCACCTCGCAGTTGTTGTAGTTCTCCTTCAGCCAGGGGATGATGATGGAGGTGTCCAGGCCGCCGGAATACGCGAGTACGACTTTCTTTATATCATTCTTATTCATGTCAAAGCCCCCATATCGGCCGTGTTGGCCGATTTATTATGCGTCAATTATAGCGCGACATGAATAAGTATGCAATACCCCATTTCAATTTCGTTACAATGCACAATCGGTTTTCCGGGCCGCCTGCCCCAATGGGCAAAGTGACCACGCCGCGCTTCGACAGCCTTTTCAGAGCGGATATTTTAAAATGTCGCAGAGGGAGGGATACAAATGCGAATATCGACCGCCTATGACGCGGGGAAGCTGGTGATACGCCTCGCCGGCGAGCTGGACCACCACGGGGCGAGGGAGGCCATGCGCGAGATTGACGGCCTCATCGACGAGTATCTGCCGCGGGACACGGCCCTGGACATGGAGGGCCTCTCGTTCATGGACAGCTCCGGCATAGCCGTGATATTGAAGACCGACAGGCGCATGCGCGAGATGGGCGGGCGGGCGTCCGTGATAAACCCCGCCAGGCAGCCGCTGAGGGTGATAGACGCCTCCGGCATAGACAGGATGATATCGGTGAAAGGAGCGCGCAGACAGTGAAGTCCGAGAACTACATAAAGCTCGAGTTCCCCTCAAAAAGCGTGAATGAGGGCTTCGCCCGGGCGGCGGCCGCGGCCTTTGCCGCCCAGCTGGACCCCACTCTGGAGGAGCTGGGGGACATAAAGACGGCGGTTTCGGAGGCGGTGACCAACTGCATAGTACACGCCTATCCGGACGAGCTGGGCAGGATATCCATGAGGCTGAGGATAATGTCCGGCGGGCGGCTGGAGATAGTGGTGAAGGACGCCGGGAGGGGCATAGAGGACGTGGCCAAGGCGCGCGAGCCCTTGTTCACCACCGGCGGGGAGGAGCGCAGCGGCATGGGCTTCACCATCATGGAGAGCTTCATGGACAAGCTGCGGGTACGCTCCTCGCCGGGGCGCGGCACCACGGTGACCATGCTGCGGGCCATAAAGCCGCGCACCGGCGCCAGATGACGGGGGACACCATCGAGTGCCTCCGCTCCGCCCAGGCAGGGGACCGGGAGGCGGCGGAGCGGATGGTCACGGAGAACTCCGGGTTGATATGGAGCGTGGCCCGGCGCTATTTCGGCCGCGGCGTGGACTCGGAGGACCTGTACCAGCTCGGCTGCGTGGGCTTTTTAAAGGCGATAGAGGGCTATGACGAGAGCTACGGCACGCAGTTTTCGACCTATGCGGTGCCCAAGATATCCGGGGAGATACGGCGCTTTCTGCGCGACGACGGGGCCATCAAGGTCAGCCGCGGCCTCAAGGAGCGGGCCGCGCTGATAAGGGCCTCGCGCCAGGCCCTGGAGCAGCGCATGGGCCGTGAACCGACGCTCTCTGAGCTCTCCGCCGAGACGGGGCTGACGCCGGAGGACATAGCCACGGCGGAGACGGCCACCGGCCCCGCGGAGAGCCTGCAGCGCGAGAGCGGGGAGGAGGGCTTCACGCTGGAGCAGGTGCTGGGCGACTACGGCCAGGAGGAGCGCCTGGTGGAGCGCGTGTCGCTGCGCGAGGCCATAGACGAGCTGCCGGAGCGCGAGCGGCAGGTGGTGTTTTTGCGCTTTTTCCACGACATGACCCAGGAGGCGGCCTCGCGCATCCTGGGCGTGTCTCAGGTGCAGGTCTCGCGGATAGAGCGCCGGGCGGTGGAGCACCTGAGGGAGTATCTGACGTGAAGGGCCCGAGGGGGCCTTTTAGGCGCGTTTGCGGCCGCCATATCAGAGCAGAATGCGCTTTTCCGGGGGGCCACCCCGATTCCCTCCCACGGCGGGAGAGAATCGGGGTGGATTATCAAATATTGTGCTTGCATTTGGGGCATTCCTGTGTTAGAATACACCTTGCGCTTTGTAACCACGCGCGGCGTGCTCAAGGCAGCTTATACAGAGGTGAGCGAAATGAAGGAAGGCATACATCCCAAATATTATAAGACCACAATCAGGTGCGCCTGCGGCAACGTCATCGAGACCGGCTCCACCCGCGAGAACATCACCGTCGAGATTTGCTCCAAGTGCCACCCGTTCTACACCGGCAAGCAGAAGCTGGTCGACACCAGCGGCCGTGTTGATAAGTTCAACAAGAAGTACGGCATCAAGTAACTTCAGAATTGGATGTGTCCGCCCGGCGCCAAGCGCGGGGCGGACCTGTTTTTTAGGGGTGAAAAGACCATAAACGAGACTAGCAAGAGAAAAGAGCGCGCCGTATTGGCCGGGCTGGCCGCGGCCTCCATGCCGGAATCCGAGCGCTCTGGGGAGATATCCATGGAGGAGCTGGCGGCCCTGGTGGAGACTGCGGGGGGAGAGTGCGTGGGCTCCCTGCTGCAGACGCGCCAGGCCCCGGACTCACGCACCTTCATCGGCGAGGGCAAGGTGGCCGAGCTCAAGGAGCTCATAGCCAACGCCGACTGCCAGCTGGCCGTATTTGACAACGAGCTCTCGCCCTCGCAGATGCGCGTGCTCTCCGAGGAGCTGGGCGTCCGGGTGCTGGACCGCTCGGGGCTCATACTGGACATCTTTGCCCAGCGGGCGCGCACGCGGGAGGGCCAGCTGCAGGTGGAGCTGGCGCAGTACGAGTATTTGCTGCCTCGCCTGACCGGCATGTGGACCCACCTGGTGCGCCAGACGGCCTCCGGCGGCTCCTCGCCCATCGGCACCCGAGGCCCCGGCGAGACCCAGCTGGAGACCGACAGGCGGCACATCCGCCGCAAGATTCAGAAGCTGCGCGAGGAGCTGGAGCAGGTGCGCAAGGTGCGCGCCGTGCAGCGCCGGCGGCGAGAGCGCAACTCCATGCCCGTGGTGGCCATTGTGGGCTATACCAACGCCGGCAAGAGCACGCTGCTCAACCGCCTCACCGGCTCCGACATACCGGCCAACGACCGGCTGTTCGACACCCTGGACACCACCACCAGGCGTCTTCAGCTGGACGAGGCGCAGGAGGTGCTGCTGTCCGACACCGTCGGCTTCATCCGCAAGCTGCCCACGCACCTGGTGGAGGCCTTCAAGGCCACGCTTGAAGAGCTGAAGTACGCCGACATGCTGCTGCACGTCATAGACATCTCCAGCCCGGACATGCAGACGCAGATAGAGGTGGTGGAGGGGCTGATTGAGCAGCTGGGGGCGGGGGCCACGCCCTGCATACGCGTGTACAACAAGTGCGACCGCTACCTGGGCGAGCTGCCCCGGGGCGAGAACGCCGTCTGCCTCAGCGCCAGGACGGGCGAGGGCACGGCGGAGCTGGTAAAGCTGATAGCCTCCATCCTCGGCCGCGAGAGCAGGCGCGTCACGCTGAGGCTGCCCTACGACAGGGGCGGAGTGCTGGAGACGCTGCGCCGCGAGGCCGCCGTGACCGGGCTGGATTACCGGGAGGACTGCATGGAGGTCCGCGTCACGGTGAAGCCGGAGCTCTGGGGACTGGTAAGGGATTACGTAATAGAAGAATAATAATATTATGTAAACTATAGTCCTTGCAGCGCGCAGTCTGATTCCGGCCGCGAGCACGCCTGGCCCCGTCTGTGCGGGGGCGAACCAAAAGCGGGAAAAAGGACTTGCATTGGGCCGCAGTATGTGCTATAATACCTTGGCTTTGAGTGAAAAGCACAGTCTGGACGGTCCGCTGCCGAGGCGAGGGCCCGCCGGTCATGAACGTCCGTAATTGAAAGAGGGATTAATATGGATCTGGTCAAGACCCTGACCGAGCAGTACATGAAGAGCGAGCTGCCCGAGATGAACGTCGGCGACACCGTGCGCGTCACCGTCCGCGTCAAGGAGGGCAACCGTGTCCGCAACCAGGCCTTCGACGGCACCATCATCGCCAAGAAGCACGGCGGCATCAACGAGACCATCACGGTCCGCCGCATCAGCTACGGCGTGGGCTGCGAGAAGGTGTTCCCCGTGCATTCCCCCACCATCGTCTCCGTGGAGACCCTGCGCCGCGGCAAGGTCCGCCGCGCCAAGCTGTATTACCTGCGCGACCGCGTGGGCAAGAAGGCCAAGGTCAAAGAGAGGATATGAAACGAGAGAGAGGGCTCAACGCCCTCTCTTTTCTATATCCGCCGTGTGGGGGCGCCCCGGAGGGGGCGCTTTTGTCATTTGTCGAGAAAGTAGCGCTCTTTGTCCCGCGTGGAGCGGCCGTACTCTATGGCCCGGACGGGGCAGCGGCTGATGCAGGCCATGCAGTGGGTGCAGTGGCCCTGCCACACGGGGCGGCCGCCGCTGATTGCGATGTCGTTTACCGGGCAGACCTCGGCGCATTTGCCGCAGGAGATGCAGCTGTCGCCGGCCCTGAAGGGCCCGTCACGCACGATGTACCGGCAGAAAAGCCGGTTGACCGGGCCGCTCTTCAGCCGGTCCACGGCGCCGGGGCGCGTCTCCGGGAAGGGCTCGCCGCGGCGTATCAGGTCTATGCCCGCCTCCAGCACGGGCCGGGAGCAGGCGATGATGCGCTCCGCCTCCTGTGCGTCCGGGGCGGAGAAGAGGGCGATGTAGTTCTCCGGCATCACCACCTGCAGAACGCCGCGGAAGGCCAGGTGCTTTTCGCGGCAGAGCTCACGCAGGTATTTTTCCGCGTTGCCTATCTCGCTGCCGCAGGTCATGACGAAATACGCCTCGCGGCAGCCGGAGAGCCGGGCGGAACGTATGAAATCGGCAAAGACGCCGGGCAGGCGCCAGCCATAGGTGGGCGAGACGAACACCCAGGGGCGCGCCGAGGAGAACTCGGCGGCTATGCCGTTTTTGATGTAGGCGAAGGCGGAGATGCACTCATCCCCCAGAGCTGAAGCTGCCTCGCGGGCGCAGTGGGCGCTGTTGCCCGTGCCGGAATAGTAAATGACCATTGGGATCCCTCCTTGACACAGTTTACCATGACCACGCCCCCGGCGCAAGCATAATGGGCCCGGCCGCGCTCATATAATCAACCACGATAAGCCGGGAGTGGTGTATATGAGGACTGACATTGAGGAGCGCGCCGTCAGGCTCGCGGAGTACATAGTTGAGAACCGCGCCACCGTCCGCGCGGCCGCGAAGAAGTTCGGCGTGTCCAAGTCCACCGTGCACAAGGACATAACCGAGCGGCTGGAGACGGTGGAGCCGGGGCTCTGTGCGGAGGTGCGGCGGCTGCTGGAGCTCAACAAGGCCGAGCGCCACATCCGCGGCGGCCTGGCCACGCGGCGAAAATACAAGGGGGAGTAAATGTCAGGGGAATGGCGCCGACGCGCGGGCCATTCCCCTGACTGCTGCCTGCCTATTTCTTTTTCCGACCGAAGATGCCCGCGCGCTCCTCCTGAGGTTCGCCCATGGCCTTGGCGTAGGCCCGGAGGGCCTCCTTCTGTGAGGAGTTTAGGCTCTGCGGCACGGCTATGCTCACGGTGACGTACTGGTCGCCGCGCCCACCGCCGCGCAGATAGGGTATGCCCTTGCCGCGCAGGCGGAACACTGAGCCGGGCTGTGTGCCCTCGGGTATGGTGAGCTTCACCTTGCCGTCGAGCGTGGGGACCTCTATATCAGCCCCCAGCACGGCCTGCGCAAAAGTTATGTCAACCGAAGAGAGCACGGATGAGCCGTCGCGCTCAAAGCTCTCGTGCGGGCGCACGCTCACCGTGACCAACAAGTCGCCGGCGGGGCCGCCCTGGTCTCCGGCCGCGCCCTGGCCCTTGACGGAGATGGTCTGCCCGTCGTCTATGCCGGCCGGTATGTTCACGCCTATGCGGCGGTTGCGCCGCACCTTGCCCTTGCCGCGGCAGGTGGAGCAGGGCTGGTGGATTATCTTGCCGGTGCCGCCGCACTTGGGGCAGGGGCCGGTGGACTGCATCATGCCGAAGGGCGTGCGCTGGGTGGTCTTTACGCTGCCGGTGCCGTTGCAGTTGGAGCAGACCTCGGCCGTCGTACCGGCGGCGCAGCCGCTGCCCTTGCAGTCGGGGCACTCCTCCACGCGCCCCACCTGCACCTCTTTTTTGCAGCCGAAGGCCGCCTCCTCGAAGGTGATGGTGACAGACGCGCGCACGTTTTCGCCGCGACGGGGCCCGTTGCGGCGGGAGCTCTGTCCGCCGAATCCGCCGAAGCCGAAGATGTCCCCCAAATCGCCGAAGATATCCCCAAATCCGCCGAATCCACCAAAACCGCCGCCCTCAAATCCGCCGAAGCCCGCATTGGGGTCGAAGGCCGCGTGCCCGAACTGGTCGTACTTGGCGCGCTTTTCCGGGTCGCCCAGGACCTGGGCGGCCTCGTTGACTTCCTTGAACTTGGCCTCGCAGTCCTTGTCCCCCGGATGCAGGTCCGGGTGGTACTGCTTGGCCAGCTTCCTGTATGCTTTTTTTATCTCCTCCTCGGTCGCGCCTTTCTGGAGACCGAGGACCTCATAATAATCACGTTTCTGCTCAGGCATGAGCCTCACCTCGTCTTAGCGCGCCTGGGGCGGGCGCACCTGACGGCGCGCCCGCTCCTGCACGCGGGGATTTGCCATATATGAGAGAGGAAATGGGTAATCACTTGTTGTCGTCGTCGACGACCTCGTAGTCGGCGTCGTAGTACTGCTGGCCGTTGTCGCCGCCGTTGCCTCCGCCCGGGTTGCCGGCGTCGGGGCCCGGCTGCTGGCCGTTCTGCTGATAGAGCTTTTCGCTCACCTTGTAGAAGGCCTGGGTGAGGGCCTCAGTGGCGGACTTTATCGCCGATGTGTCGCTGCCCTGGAGGGCGGTCTTGAGCGCGGAGAGCTTGCTCTCAATCTCGCTCTTGTCGGCGGCGTCGAGCTTGTCGCCCATCTCCTTGAGGGTGTTCTCGGTCTGATAGACCATCTGGTCGCCGGCGTTGCGGGCGTCAATCTCCTCCTTGCGCCTGGCGTCCTCGGCGGCGTACTGCTCGGCCTCGCGGACGGCCTTGTCGATGTCCTCCTTGCTGAGGTTGCTGGAGGCGGTGATGGTGATGTGCTGCTCCTTGCCGGTGCCCAGGTCCTTGGCGGAGACGTTGACGATGCCGTTGGCGTCGATGTCAAAGGTGACCTCTATCTGGGGCACGCCGCGCCGCGCCGGGGCGATGCCGTCAAGGTGGAAGCGGCCCAGGCTCTTGTTGTAGGCGGCCATCTCGCGCTCGCCCTGCAGCACGTTGACCTCCACGGAGGTCTGATTGTCGGCGGCGGTGGAGAAAATCTGGCTCTTCTTGGTGGGGATGGTGGTGTTGCGCTCTATGAGCTTGGTGAACACGCCGCCCAGGGTCTCAATGCCGAGGGAGAGCGGGGTGACGTCCAGCAGCAGTATGCCCTCGACGTCGCCGCCGAGCACGCCGCCCTGGATGGCCGCGCCGATGGCCACGCACTCGTCGGGGTTGATGCCCTTGAAGCCCTCTTTGCCGGTGAGGGTCTTTACGGCCTCCTGCACGGCGGGGATACGGGTGGAACCGCCGACGAGCAGGACCTTGCTCAGGTCGCTGGCCTTGAGGCCGGCGTCGGAGAGGGCCTGGCGCACGGGGCCGGTGGTCTTCTCCACCAGGTGGTGGGTCAGCTCGTTGAACTTCGCGCGGGTGAGGGTGACGTCCATGTGCTTGGGGCCGTTGGCGTCGGCCGTGATGTACGGCAGGTTGATGTTGGTGCTGGTGACGCCGGAGAGGTCGCACTTGGCCTTCTCGGCGGCCTCGCGCAGGCGCTGCATGGCCACGCGGTCGGTGGAGAGGTCGATGCCCTGGTCCCGCTTGAACTCGTCTACCAGGTACTTGGTGATGCACTCGTCAAAGTCGTCGCCGCCCAGGCGGTTGTTGCCGGCGGTGGCCAGGACCTCGATGACGCCGTCGCCTATCTCCAGCACGGAGACGTCGAAGGTGCCGCCGCCCAGGTCGTAGACCATTATCTTCTGGTCGTTTTCCTTGTCGAGGCCGTAGGCCAGCGCGGCCGCGGTGGGCTCGTTGATTATGCGCTTGACCTCCAGGCCGGCTATCTTGCCGGCGTCCTTGGTGGCCTGGCGCTGGCTGTCGGTGAAATAGGCGGGGACGGTGATGACGGCCTCGGTGACCTTCTCGCCCAGGTAGGCCTCGGCGTCGGTCTTCAGCTTCTGCAGCACCATGGCGCTTATCTCCTGCGGGGTATAGGCCTTGTTGTCAATGTTGACCTTGTAGTTGCTGCCCATCTCGCGCTTGATGGAGCTTATCGTGCGGTCGGGGTTGGTGACGGCCTGGCGCTTGGCGACCTGGCCGACCATGCGCTCGCCGGTCTTGCTGAACGCAACGACGCTCGGCGTGGTGCGCGCGCCCTCGGCGTTGGGGATGACGACGGCCTCGCCGCCCTCCATGACGGCCACGCAGCTGTTGGTGGTGCCCAAATCTATGCCTATTATCTTACCCATTGTTATTTCCTCCCGAAATTTATGAAAGATTGTATTATACTGAAATTATGTGAAAGGCCTCAGTTGGCGACTTTGACCATCGCGAACCTTATGACCTTGTCGCCCAGTTTAAAGCCCCTCTGCAGCTCCTGCACGATTTCGTTCTCGCCCTTTTCGGTGTCCTCCTCGTGCATAACCGCGTTGTGCAGCAGGGGATCGAACTTCTGGCCCAGGGCGTCGATGGGTGTCACGCCCAGTTTGGCGAGGATGTCGTTGAACTGAGTCATTATCATCTCAACGCCCTTGCGGTAGGCCTCGTCCTCGGTGGACTGCTGCAGCGCGCGCACGAGATTGTCGTAGACGGGCAGGAACTTCGTCACCGTGTCCGTCAGGGCGTCGGAGTATATGTTCTCGCGCTCTTTGGCGCTGCGCTTGCGGTAGTTGTCATATTCGGCCAGCAGCCGGAGATATTTGTCCTTTTCGGACTTTAGCAGCTCGTCGGCGGACGGCTGCTTTTTCTCCTCTGACTTCTGCTTCTTCTCCTCTTTTTTGGACTTCTTGTCCTTGGGGGCGCTGCCCTCTTCCGGAACGGAGGTGTCCGGGGTCTCACTCTGCGGCGTATCCTCGCCGGCGGGGACGTTTTCGTTTCGCTCCTGCGGGTCCTTATTGCTGCTCATTTGAATCTCCCTTTATCACGAGTTTGTTGTCCAATCCGGGCGGCGGCGCCGCCCCGTTGCCGAGGCGCATCGACAGCATCTCGGCTATCATGCTCAGCTTTGCCGCCACGGAGGAGTAATCCATCCTGGTGGGGCCCACGACGCCTATCAGGCCCTTGGCCTCGCCGCCCATGTCGTACTCCGCCAGGACGACGCTGCTGTCGCGCAGCTCTTCCGCCACATTTTCGGGACCTATGAGGACCCTCACCCCGCCGCCGCAGTCGGTGAGCTGCAGCTCGCGCAGGTGGTCGGCGTCGGAGATATAGCTCATCAGCGCGTGCGCCTTGTCGGGGTCGCGGTACTCCGGCTGGGACAACAGGCGGTTGGCGCCGTAGACGGCGGCCTCCGCCGTCTGCGAGTCCGAGAGAATCTCGATGGCGAAGGAGGCTATCACGCCCGTGAGGCCCATGGTGTCGTCCACCGCCCGCTCCGCGGAGCGTATCATCAGCGGAGTTATGCGGTCCTCGGTGATGCCGGTGAAATTGGCATTGAAAACTGAGGAGAGACGCTGTATCATATCCTGGCCGACGGATACCGGCAGGCGGACGAGCTTGTTCCTCACGGTATTGTTGCTCATCATCGCCACGATTATAAAGGTGTTCGCGTCAATATAGATGAGGTCGAAGCGCGAGATGGTGGCCGGGGGAGAGGCGGCTATGGCCATGGCCGGGTAGTTCGTCAAACTGGAGGCCAGGGCGCCCACATTGCTGACCAGATGGTCGAGCTCGCGCAGCTTCTCATTGAGGCTGCGGTTTATCTCCTCCGTCTCCTCCAGGGAGAGCTTGTGCCGCTCCATGAGCTCGTTGACGTATATGCGGTAGCCCAGGGGCGTGGGCACGCGCCCCGCCGAGGTGTGCGGCTGCTCCAGGTAACCCATGGAGGCCAGCTCCGAGAGCTCGTTGCGTATCGTGGCGGAGGAGCAGCCCAGCTTGGCCGTGCTGGCCACCGTTTTGGAGCCCACGGGCTCCGCCGTGCGGATGTATTCCTCGACGACGGCGGTGAGTATTTTCTTTTTCCGTTCGCTGAGTTCCATCTCTCACCTCTGAGACAGAGAGCTCAATATTGGCACTCTCTGACCTCGAGTGCTAATATAACACCGCCCATCGGGAATGTCAATAGGCCCAAATGAATAATTGACAGATTGTTCATAAATGATATTATATAATACAAATACAGACATTAAGTGGGAGGACGCACATGAAGAAACTCTTGCCCATTGCAATTATACTGATGCTGCTGCTCACGGCCTGCGGCGATTTCGCCCCTGAGGCCACGGTGGAGCCCACGGTGGCGGCTGAATATACCTTCACCGGGGAGACCTACCCCCAGATTTACGCCGGGGCGGCGGCGGGCGAGCTCGCGCGGGCGGTGACCGCCATAATGCTGGGCCTCGACCGCGAGGGCGCCGCGGAGCTCGTCAGCCAGAGCACCAGCGCCGCGGCCTGGGAGGCCCTCGCCTCCGCCGGCGGCGGACTGGCCCTGGCGGCGGACACCTGGGACCTGCCCGAGGGGGTGGACGTCGCGGCGGTGGCCACGGACGCGCTGGTGTTCTATGTCTCGCCGGACAACCCCGTGGACAGCCTCACCCTGGACGAGCTGGAGGAGATTTTCACGGGCGCGGAGACCAACTGGTCCGCCTTCGGCGGCCCGGACGCGGAGATAGTGATAATGGGCCGGGAGCCGGGCTCGGGCTCTGTGGAGGCGCTGAAGAGCCTCATCGGCTGCGACGAGGGCCTGGTGACGGACGTGAGGGGCCAAGAGACCTCCGAGGGGGTCATCGGATTCGGCTTTTACTACCCCTGCGTGAAGCAGGGCCTGGCCGGCGGCTGCAAGCTGCTGGCGGTGGACGGGGTGCTTCCGGCGGAATCCGCCGTGGCCTCCGAGGAGTACGCCCTCACGGTGGACTACCTCGTGGGGGTGATGTCCGGCGCGGCGGAGGGCTCCCCGGAGCGCACGCTCTGGGAATGGATGCAGGGCGCCGTGGGCCAGGCGTTCATCTCCTCGCAGGGATTCTTAAGCCCGGTGGGCGCCCCCGGGGACAATGAGGTGACGGAATGAAAAGACTCATACCAATGGCCCTCTGCCTCGCTCTGCTGCTCAGCGGCTGCGGCCTCTCGGAGCAGATGGCGACGGTGAGGGAGGAATATATTGACCCCGCGATAGAGCGGGCGGACAGCGGCGACCTGGACCAGCCCATGGAGGAGGTCGCCCAGGCCGGACCCAACGTGAGCACGGACCGCTCGCTGCTGGGCGAGCCCGAGACATATGAGGCCGTCTATTCCCGCGCGCAGAGCGGCTATATGTCCGTGCTGGAGGAGGGCTGGAGCGGCACTCTGCTGCCCATCGGCGGAGGGCTGGCCACCAGCGAGGGCGAGATTGTGCTCGACCCCGTCCTGCACTCGGCGGTGCCTGCGGTCTGCTCCGTGGAGGGCGAGGAGTTCAATTTGCAGATTTATATATTGGAGAACGCCGACGGCATGTACGCCGTGTGCTCCGCTTTCGGGGACTGGGTGACGGATTTCGCGTATACGGAGGTCATCCCCTTCGAGCTGGGGGTGCTCTGCGTATACGACGCCGGGGAGAACCTCGCGGTGTGCTATTCGAGCGACGGCAGCGTGGTCTTTGACACGGCGGATTTCACCGCCCGCAGCCAGTTCGCCTCCGGCGGAGCGGCGGGCCTGGCCAATTACGGCAGCGGCTACATGCTCTGTGAGTACGCCAACGGCCAGAAGGGCTTCCTGGACACCGAGGGGAGCGTGCTCAGCTGCGGGGGAGACATCTATCTCGACGATGCCCAGCCCTTCTCCGACGGCCTGGCGGCCGTGTACAGCGGCGGGGCCTGGGGCTATGTGAATTCCGAGGGGAAGTATGTAGTCGAGCCTGGTTATGAGCAGGCCGGGGCCTTCAGCGGCGGCCACGCGGCGGTGCGCGGGGCCGACGGCTGGAGCGTCATAGACACCGCGGGCAATGTGGTGCTGGAGCTGGGGGCCGTTTCCGAGGTGACCGTCAACCGGGGCTGGATAGAGGCCGACGGGAAGTACTACACGGTGAACGATTACACCGAGGCGGTCTTTTTCGGCTACACCGGCACGCCCTGCGACGAGGGCTTCTGGGTCCAGGGGGCGAACGGCGTGCGTGTTTTCCGCGCCGACGGGACGCAGGTTTACTTCTCAGGCGCGGTGGAGCTGCTGGACCAGGTGGGCTACCTCTATCTGGTGCGCCTGGCGGACGGCACCACGGCGGCCATGGACGAGTACAGCCGCGTGGTGGCCACGGGCGTGGAGCGCCTGGTGGCCGACGGGCTCACGGGAGTCGGATTTGCGCTGACGGATGACGGCGAGCTCTACGGCTCCGACGGCGCACTGCTGGCGACGGACTGTGACGGCGAGGTGCTGAACATGAGCGCCCGCTGTGAGGAGGGGCCGCTCACCGGCTGGAAGAACTCCGCCGGCGAGTGGATAATCTGCCTCATAAACGATACTGCTGACTGAGAAGGTGGATATATGAACAAAAAAGCTCTCGTGGTGGAGGACGACAAGAACATAGCTGAGCTCCTGAGACTCTATTTGGAGAAAGAGAGCTTTGAGGTGCTGATAGCCGCGGACGGCGCGCGGGGCCTGGAGCTGGCGCTGGAGGAGCACCCGGATATCGTGCTGCTTGACATCATGCTCCCGGTGAAGGACGGCTGGGAGGTCTGCCGGGGGATAAGGCAGAGCTCCAAGGTGCCCATAATCATGCTCACCGCCAAGGGCGAGACGCTGGACAAGATATCGGGCCTGGAGATGGGCGCGGACGACTACGTGACCAAGCCCTTCGACGTGAAGGAGCTGATGGCCCGCATACATGCGGTGATGCGCCGCGCCGAGGGCGGCGAGGCCGGCGGGGAGAAGAAGCTCACCTTTGACAAGCTGGTGATAAATCTCGACTCCTATGAGCTGATAGTCGACGGCAAGCGCATAGACACGCCCCCCAAGGAGATGGAGCTGCTCTATCACCTCGCCTCCACGCCCAACCGGGTCTACACCCGCAACCAGCTGCTGGACGAGGTCTGGGGCTTTGACTATTTCGGCGACTCCCGCACGGTGGACGTGCACATAAAGCGCCTGAGGGAGAAGCTGGAGGGCGTGTCCGACCAGTGGTCGCTGAAGACGGTGTGGGGCGTGGGGTATAAATTTGAGGTCCTCAACCAATAAACGGCCATGAAGAGCATATACTTTAGAAACTTCACCTCCACCGCCGCCATGGTGCTGATGAGCTTTCTGATGATTGGGATAGCCTTTGTGTTCCTGGGGCGCGACTTCATAATCAGCTCCCACAGGGACGACATGGAGGAGAGCGCGGACGTGGTCTCGCTCATGGTGCTGACGAAGTTTGAAGACGGCGTGTACAGCCAGGAGAACGTGCGCACCATACTCCGCGGCGCGGAGGTGAGGATACTGCTCAACGGCACCTCTCTGCTCAGCGGCAACGACATACTCGTCACCGACTCGGAAGGACTGGTGGTCTCCTGCTGCGATGCGCCGGGCACCTGCACGCATATCGGCCTGAGCGTGAGCGAGGCGACGATATCGCAGCTGCGCTCAGGCGGAACTCTGAGCACGGCCGGCAACCTGGACGGGATATACAGCTCGATGAAGTACATCGTGGCCGACGCTATTGACCCGGGCGGCGGGCAGAAGCCCATAGGCTATGTGTTCATGAGCTCCGACAGCTCCAGCATAATCGGCGCCTGGCAGGCCTTCGTCTGGGTGTTCTTCGCCGTGGCGCTGGCCGTGATGTTCCTCGCGCTCATAATGAGCCTGGTGGCCTCTAAGAAGATGGCCGAGCCGCTGGACGAGATGGCGGCCGCGGCGCGCAAGTTCGCCCACGGGGACTTCTCCGTGCGAGTCAAGCAGGACGCGGGCACGGACGAAATCGCCTCGCTGACATCCTCGTTCAACAACATGGCGGATTCCCTGGAGCGCTCGGAGCAGATGAGGAACGAGTTCATCGCCAACGTCTCCCACGAGCTGAAGACGCCGATGACGACCATTGCCGGCTTTGCCGACGGCATACTGGACGGGACGATACCCAAAGACCAGGAGGAGAAGTACCTCACCACCATCGCCGACGAGACCAGGCGCCTGGCGCGCCTGGTGCGGCAGATGCTGGACCTCTCCCGCATGCAGAGCAAGGGCGTGGACCTCTCCCGCCGGCGCGACTTCGACGTGAACGAGCTTATCATCAGCACCCTGCTCAGCTTTGAGGCCAGGGCGGAGGAGAAGGGGCTCGACGTGGATTTGCAGCTGCCGGAGGTGCACATGCTGGTCACGGCGGACCCGGACGCCATCACGCAGGTGCTCTATAACCTGTTAGACAACGCCGTGAAGTTCGCCGAGGTGAACAGCGTGCTCACCGTGTCGCTCTGGAAGGAGAACGGCAAGGCCTACGTCTCCGTGAAGGACCGGGGCGCGACCATACCGCCGGACGACCTGCCCATGATTTTCGACCGCTTCCACAAGTCCGACCGCTCGCGCAGCCTGGACCGCGACGGGGTGGGCCTGGGCCTCTACCTGGTGAAGAGCATACTGGACGCCCACAACGAGGACATCGCCGTCACCAGCCGCGACGGCGTGACGGAATTCGTGTTCACCCTCCGCCTGGCCTCAAAGCAGAAGCCAGAGAAGTCGCGCGAGCAGGAGGGGCGGAAAAAGAGCAAAAAATGATGCGAATTCACACTTTGTTTTGATTTTATTCATATCAGGCACAAATTTCAGGCTTATCTTAAATTCAGCCACAGGGGGTAACCTTCCATGAACGAAGACGAACTTTCCCGCCGCTCTGAGTGGTACGATACGGCATATGGCGGCGGCGCCCCCAACTGGTTCACACAATCCCTGCCGGCGGACGCGGCCCCCCATCCCACACCACAAATACCTCCCCACCGCACCGCCGGCAATCCCCCCCGCAGCGGCGCCGGCTACCCCCCGGCGCCGCAGGGGAGGAGGGGGAGCGCCATCAGGGCCGTGGCTATCTGCCTGGTCTGCCTCGTGGTGATAGCAGCCAGTTCTCTGCTGTTCGCCAGGGACAGCGCCGCGGAGAGGGAGGAGGTACAGCCCTCCCCGCAGGTGACGCTTCCAGGCGGGTATGACGACTTCCGCGAGTTCTTTGACAACTACTACGACTCCACCAGCACCATAACCGGCGAGAACGACATCCCCCGGGCGGAGCTCCCGCAGGGCGTCAGCCTCACCACGGTGCCGGTGCCTGAGCCCTCCGAGGAGCTGACGCTGCACGAGATATACGAGAAGTGCGCCCCCTCGGTGGTGGCTATAGCGGCCACGGTGCCGGACTCCACAGGCTACTTCTGGGGGACGGGCATCGTCCTCACGGAGGACGGCTACGTCGTGACCAACACCCACGTCCTCGACGGGACTGATTCGGTCGTGGTGACGCTTTGGGACGACAGCGAGTACGAGGCAAAGCTGGTCGGCGCGGACAACGTGAGCGACATCGCCGTGCTGAAGATAGAGGCCGAGGGCCTCACGCCGGCTGAGTTCTGCGGCACCTCGGTGTCCATCGGAGACCGGGTGGCGGCTCTGGGCAACCCCCTGGGTATGGAACTGCGCGGCACACTCACGGACGGCATCGTCTCCGCCATCAACCGGGACGTGTCCTACAACAGCCACAGCATGACGCTGCTGCAGACCAACGCCGCCATCAACGAGGGCAACTCGGGCGGCCCGCTGCTGAACATGTACGGACAGGTGGTCGGCATCACGAACATGAAGATGATGTCCACCACGGGATATTCCAGCGTCGAGGGCATAGGCTTTGCCATTCCCACCTCCACCATACAGGAGGTGGTGAACCAGCTGCTGAAAAACGGCAAAGTTACCGGCCGGGCGGCCATCGGCATAACAATCGGCCCCATACCGGAGAGCGCCTCTGAGGCCTATGAGCTGCCCGAAGGGCTGTATGTGGTCTCGGTGGCCGCGGGTTCCGACGCGGAGGCAAAGGGCCTGGTGGAGGGCGACATTGTCACCATGGTAAATGGCCAGAGCGTGACTACCACCGCGCAGGTGGGCGCGCTCATAGAGGACCTGGAGGTGGGCGACACCATAACGCTCACCGTCTACCGCGAGGGAGAGACCTTTGAAGTGGAGGTCGCCCTGGTGGAGACCAGCGATATATATTGATACTTCTCACTCCTTTTCCATACATTTTCCCCTCTCTTAAACAAACAACCGGCCGCAAGGCCGGTTGTTTGTTTTTATTCGCGCCCTCAACGCTCCCCGCCCAGGTCGATGACGCCGTCGAAGGAGCTGAGATAGGCCTCGTCCCAGTTGTGTGTAATCACGACCACGGTGCGCCCGGTGATGGAGAGTATGGCGCGCTCCACGTCGCCGGCGGTCTCCGGGTCCAGGCCGCTGGTGGGCTCATCAAAGATGAGCACCTCCGATTTTGAACACAGGGCCCTGGCCACGGCGATGCGCGTCCGCTCTCCGCCTGAGAGCGAGACGCCGCTGTCCCCTCCGGCGGGGGCGTCGAGCAGGGAATCGGGCAGGGCCGCGCGCCGCGCGGCCTCCTCCACCCCGGGCTCGCCGGAGAAGAGGCCTATGTTGTCTCGCACCGTGCCCTCGAAGACAAAGGTGGTCTGCGGCACATAGAGCACATGGCGGTAGAGCTCGCTGAGGGGGATTCGGCCCACATCTACGCCTCCCAGGGTTATCCGGCCCGCGCTCACGCGGGCGGTGCCCATCAGCGCGCGCACGAGCGTGCTCTTGCCGGCCCCTGAGGCGCCTACAATCGCGTAGCGGCCGCCCTGGCGCAGGCGGCAGGAGAAATCCCTCAGCACCTCGCGCCCGGCATAGCCCGCCGTGACGCCCTCAAAGACGATGTCCCCGCGGCGGAACTCCATGTCCCCGCGCACTGGCCGGGCGGATGTGAGCCCGGTGAATTTATCCCTCAGCCCGCGGGTGGACACTATGGCCAGGGCGCAGTTTATGACGGTGTTCAGCGGAGTGAAGATGAAGTTCAGCAGCTGGGTGGAGGACGTGAGGGCGCCTATGCGCAGCTCGCCCACTGCGATGAAGTAGGCGGCGGCGCCCATGCAGAGAATCTGTGCCACCATGTTGATGGCGTTGGCGCCGCCGGAGGCGGCGCTGGAGTAGGTGTCGCGCCGGCGGCGGCTGGCCTCCAGGCGCCGGTCCTCGTCCAGCAGCCTTGAGATGAACAGCTCCGACCGGGAGAAGAAGAGTATGGTGTCGAAGCCGCCGATGAATTCGCGCCCGCGCTGCACGCAGCGGGCGTTCTGCCGCGAGAACTCGTCCTTGCGCCTCTGCAGGGGGCGCTTGAACCAGCGCGAGGCCAGCTGCGGCGCTATGGAGACCAGGGCGAAGATGACAAAGAGCCTGGCGCTCACGGCTATGAGCGCCGCGGCGCAGCAGACGACCTGTATGGAGAGGTTTATCGCCCGCCAGATGGAGTCGAAGTAGTCCCGCTCCAGCAGCTCAATGTCGCCCTGCAGCATGTTGAGATAGTAGGAGTCGCTCTGCCCGTGCAGGGCGGCCGGACCGCGCCTCACCAGGGCGGAGTAGAGGTCGGCCTTGACGGCGCAGATGCAGCGGGCGCTGAGCGTCTTGCGCAGATATGTCTCCAGCACCTGCAGGCCATAGAGCGCCGCCAGGCAGACGACGCACACCGCGCCTGAGCTCAGCAGGACGGGCAACTGGCCGTCCACCGCCGAATTGGTCATCTCTCCCATGGCGAAAGAGAGAAGAACACCGCAGCCAGCCCGGAGGGTAGCTGCGGCGGCCTCCAGAAAAAGGAGGCGTTTTTGCTTCATTATGTAGCTGAACATGGTGTGACTTTCTCCTTCGGCCGGACGGGGGGGCGCACGCGCTCATCGCTGGCCGCACACGAACATGTGCCAGCCATCTTCACTCTCGTGCCCCAATACGGAGAGGCCGGCCCTCTCGAGCGCCGCGCGGACCTCGTCCTGCCGGCCGTCGATGATGCCGCTGGTGATAAACACGCCGCCGTGGGACATGAAGCCGCGCACATGGGGCGCCAGGGGGATAATCACATCGGCGACGATGTTGGCCAGAACTATGTCGTAGCCCATGCCGAGCTCGTCCCGCAGCGAGGCGTCGGAGAGAATATCGCCCACGTACATGTGGTATATGGCGGGATTTATGCCGTTGAGCCGGGAGTTTTCCGCGGCGGCATCGGGGGATTTGGGGTCGATGTCGCAGCCGGCGCAGTAGGCGCAGCCGAGGACCAGCGCGCCGATGCCCAGTATGCCGCTGCCGCAGCCCAAATCCAGCACGAACTTCTCCGGAGCGGCGTATTTCTCCAGCGCGCGCAGGCACATGCGCGTGGTGGCGTGCCCGCCGGTGCCAAAGGCCAGTCCGGGGTCCAGCCGCAGCACCTTGCGCTCTATGTCCTGGGGGATGGGCTCCCAGCGGGGGAGCACCAGCAGCTGCTCGCCTATCTCCATGGGCCGGTAGTATTTCTTCCAGTTGTCCTGCCAGTCGGCCTCGTCTACCACGGAGGTGACGGGCTCCAGGCCGGTGCCCTCCGTGAAAACGGCCAGCTGGGCCCTGCCGGCGTCGTCGTCGCCGACGTAGACCTTGACCCGGGAGAGGCCGCGGTAGCGCTCCTCCAACTCAGAGTCCACATAGTCCCAATACTGCCGGTTCTGCTCGAGAAAGCGGCGGAAATCCGCCTCGTCCTCTATAACAAGCCCCTCGGCCCCCAGCTCTGTGAGTTTGTCGCAGAGCTCGTCGAGCCCGCCGGGCGCGGCACTGAAGGCCGCCTCTATCCAGCGGCTCATTCCAGCGTGGGGCTGTAGCCGGCGGAGGTGACACTCTCGACCACGGAATCGGCGTGGTCCTGGCCGCCCACCTCGCAGGCGATGTGCACCAATATCTCGTTGGGCGAGAGCGTGAGGCACATGCGGTCGTGGTTGATGGTGAGAATGTTGGCCCCGCTGTCCGCTATCACCTGCAGCAGGTGCATCAGGCTGCCCGGAGTGTCGGGAAGCCGCACGGCGAACTTGAGACGCCTGTGGCGCGTGACCAGGCCCAGCTCCACGATGCGGTGTATGACGCTGACGTCGATATTGCCGCCGGAGAGCAGGCAGACGGCCTTGCGGTCCTTCACGTCCACGCGGCCGGAGAGCACGCCGGCCACGCTGGCGGCGCCGGAGGGCTCGACCACCTGCTTGGTGCGCTCCATCAGCAGCAGTATGGCGGCGGATATCTCGTTGTCGGAGACGGTGACCATGTCGTCCACGTACTTCATGATGAGCTCCACGGTCTTGTCGCCGGGGGCCTTGACGGCAATGCCGTCGGCTATGGTGGAGATGCTGTCGCGGGAGGTGAGATGTCCCTCGCGGTAACTGCGCACCACGGAGTCGGCCCCCTCGGCCTGCACGCCCACCAGGCGCACGCGGGGGTTGGCCTGCTTGATGCAGGCGGCCACGCCGGCCAGGAGGCCGCCGCCGCCCACGGGCACGACCACGGTGTCCACCGTGGGGAGCTGGCTGAGTATCTCCAGGCCTATGGTGCCCTGCCCGGCCATGACCTCATAGTCGTTGAAGGCGTGCAGGAGGGTGGAGTTCTCCTCCTCGCATATCTCCAGGGCCCGGGCGTAGGCGTCGTCGAAGCAGTCGCCGTAGAGCACCACGCGCGCGCCGTAGCCCTCGGTGGCCTGCACCTTGGCTATGGGGGCGGTGCGCGGCATGACTATGGTGGATTTAATGCCGTTTTTGGTGGCCGCGTAGGCGACGCCCTGGGCGTGGTTGCCGGCGGAGGAGGCCACCACGGGCGTGGCCTCGCCGCGCTCTACCATGGAGGCAATCTTGTTCGCCGCGCCGCGAATCTTAAAGGAACCGGTCTTCTGGCGGTTTTCACATTTCAGCCAGACCTCGCCGCCGGTCATGGCGGAGAAGGTGGAGCTGAAGTCGAGGTCGGTCATGTGTATCATTCCGGAGATGCGCTTTGACGCTTTTTCAAAGTCCCTGAGTGCTAGTTCCATTGCCGTCACCTCTTGATTTTGATACATTGATTATACTACAGGCCCCGCCGGCGGGCAAGGAGTTTGGGCAAAATACGCCGGGGGCTATTTCTCCGCCTTGGCCTCGCAGTAGATGCAGCGGTAGGTCTCGCTCTTGCGGTCGGAGAGGAGGAATACCTGCTTGAGCCCCGGCTCCACGGAGGTTATGCAGCGGGGGTTGCGGCAGCGCAGGACGTTCTCCAGCCGTTCGGGCAGCGAGAGCTGCTTTTTCTCCACCAGCTCGCCGCCGCGTATCACGTTGACGGTTATGCCGGGGTCCACATAGCCGAGCACGTCGAGGTCGATGTCGGTGACGGTGTCAATTTTGATTATGTCCTTGCGCCCCAGCTTGCCGCTCTGGGCGTTTTTGATTATGGCCACGGTGCAGTCGAGCTCGTCGAGGCCCAGCAGGTTGTAGAGGCGCATGGCGCCGCCGGCGTGTATGTGGTCTATCACCAGGCCGTTTTTGATGGAATCTATGTTCATTTCGTGACCTCCAGCAGCTTGAGTATCAGGGCCATGCGGACGTATTTGCCGCACAGGGCCTGGCGGAAGTAGCAGGCCCGCGGGTCGGAGTCTATCTCGGGGGAAATCTCGTTGACCCTGGGCAGGGGGTGGAGGATGGTGAGGTCGGATTTGGCGTTGGCCAGCTTAGAGGGCGTGAGTATGTAGCTGTCGCGCAGGCGGATGTAGTCCTCCTCGTTGAAGAACCTCTCGCGCTGCACGCGGGTCATGTAGAGCACGTCCAGCTGGGGGATGACGTCGGCCAGGTCGGCGGCGGTCTGCTTGAACTCGCGATTGCCGGCGCGCAGCACGTCGTTTTTGACGTAGCTGGGCAGTTTGAGCTCCTCGGGGGAGATGAGCACAAAGCGCACGTTGTCGTAGCGGGCCAGGGCGGAGATGAGCGAGTGCACGGTGCGGCCGAACTTGAGGTCGCCGCAGAGGCCTATGGTGAAGCCGCTGAGGCTGCCCTTCTCGCGGCGGATGGTCATCAGGTCCGTCAGCGTCTGCGTGGGGTGGTTGTGCCCGCCGTCGCCGGCGTTGATGATGGGCACGGTGGATACGCCGGAGGCCACCAGCGGAGCGCCCTCTTTGGGGTGGCGCATGGCGATGATGTCCGCATAGCAGCCGACGACGCGGATGGTGTCCGCCACGCTCTCACCCTTGGCGGCGGAGGAGCTGGCGGCCTCGGAGAAGCCGAGCACCTGTCCGCCCAGCTCGTACATGGCGGCCTCAAAGGAGAGGCGGGTGCGGGTGGAGGGCTCGAAGAACAGCGTGGCCAGCTTCTTGTAGCGGCAGAGCTCCCGGTAGTCCTCCGGATGGAGCATGATGTCGTCGGCGATGTCGAGCAGGGAGGCTATCTCACCCGTGGAGAGCTCGCGTATATCTATCAGATGCCTCATTTCAGCGCCTCCACCCAGCTCTCGTCCTCGGGATGGTCGCGGAAGGCCATCAGGGCCGGCACGTAGGACGCCGGTATCTTCCCGTCCTCCACGGCCGAGGCCACCACGGAGTCAAAGTCGGTGAGGCAGACGGCGCGCACGCCGTGCCCGGCCAGGTTTTCGCTGCCCTTGGCCATGCCGTAGGTGAAGAGGGCGGCCACGCCCAGCACTTCGGCCCCGGCCTCGCGCAGCGTCTCCACGGTGTCCAGGGCGCTGCCGCCGGTGGATATGAGGTCCTCCACCACCACGACGCGCTCGCCCGGCTCCAGGCGGCCGTCGATGCGCTTCTGGCGGCCGTGGTCCTTGGCGCTGGCGCGGACATAGCCCATGGGTATGCTCAGGATGTGGGCGGCTATGGCGGCGTGGGCTATGCCGGCGGTGGCGGTGCCCATGAGGGCCTGGGCGCCGGGGAACTCGCGCCTTATCATGTCCGCCAGGGCCTGCTCCACATGGGAGCGCATCTCGGGCGCGGAGAGGATGAGGCGGTTATCGCAGTAGATGGGGGCCTTGATGCCGCTGGCCCAGATGAAGGGCTCGTCGGGGCGCAGAAACACGGCGCCGATGTCGAGAAGCGCGCGGGAAGCATCGAATTTTTCCATTACATTTCACCTCCGAGAAATTCAGAGCGGCAGAGCCGCCAGGCGGCCGCCGGGTCGGCGGCGCCGGTTATGGGACGGCCGACGACTATGTAGTCGGAGCCGAGGGCACGGGCCTTGGCGGGGGTGGTGACGCGCACCTGGTCCCCCTGCTCCCCGCCGGCGAAACGCACGCCGGGAGTGACGGTGAGAAAATCCGCCCCGCAGCGCGTGTGCACCTCGGCGGACTCCAGCGGCGAGCAGACCACGCCGTCGAGCCCGGCGGCGCGGGCGTTCTCCGCATAGCGCATGACGGCCTCGCTGAGCGGGGCGTCTATGAGCAGCTCGCGGTGCAGAGTCTCCTCGCCGGTGGAGGTGAGGATGGTGACGGCTATGAGCTTGGTATGCCGGCTGCCGTCGGGTTCCGTGAGCCCCTCCAGGGCGGCGCTCATCATGGCGGAGGAGCCGAAGGCGTGGAGATTGATTATGTCAACCCCCAGCCCGCGCAGAGAGCGCATGGCCCCGCGCACGGTGTTGGGGATGTCGCAGAGCTTGAGGTCGAGAAAGACCTTGTGGCCCCGCCCGCTTATCTCGCGCACTATCTCGGGGCCCGCGGCGTAGAAGAGCTCCATGCCAATCTTGACATAGGGCCTCTCGCCGCCGAACAGGGAGAGAAAGTCCATGGTGCGCTCCCTATTGGGAAAATCAAGGGCGATTATCACGTCTTTAGCCATTGTGTGCTCCTCCTATTATGCTTTTCAGGTCTGTTATATTGTATTTTTCCATCTCTGACGGGAGACCGAGAGCTATGTCGCGCGCGGCGTAGGGGTCAACCAGGTTGGCCGCGCCCACGCCCACCGCGGTGGCGCCCGCGAGCATCAGCTCCAGCGCGTCGGCGGCGCTGCGCACGCCGCCCATGCCGACTATGGGTATGCCCACGGCCTCATAGACCTGCCAGACCATGCGCACGGCCAGGGGGAACACCGCGGGGCCGGAGAGGCCGCCGGTGCCGGTGCCCAGCACGGGCCGGCGGGAGTTGAGGTCTATGCGCATGGCGAGGACGGTGTTGATGAGGGAGAGGCCGTCGGCGCCCTCGGCCTCGCAGGCCCTGGCAATCTCACAGATGTCGGTGACATTGGGCGTGAGCTTGACGATGAGCGGCTTTTTCACCGCCCGGCGCACGGCGCGGGTGACCTCGGCGGCGCCCTGGGGGGTGGTGCCGAAGCCCATGCCGCCGCCGTGGACATTGGGGCAGCTGACGTTCACTTCCAGCCAGCCTATCTGCGGGCAGGCGTCGAATTTTTCGGCCACGCGGACATACTCGCCCACGGAGAAGCCGCAGATGTTGGCCATGACCTTGCCGGCAAAGATGCGGGGGATATTGGGCAATTCCTCGGCGATAACGGCGTCCACGCCCGGGCTCTGCAGTCCCACGGAGTTGAGGACGCCGCAGGGGGCGTCGGCTATGCGGGGCGTGGGGTTGCCGAAGCGCGCCGCCTCGGTGGTGCCCTTGAGGGCAAAGCTGCCAAGGCAGTTCAAATCGTAGAACCTGGCGAACTCGCGGCCGTAGCCGAAGGTGCCGGAGGCGGGGATTATGGGGTTGGCCAGGGTCTCTCCGCAGAGGACCACGGAGGTGTCTACCATATTATCTCCCCCTTTCTGAACACCGGGCCGTCCTTGCAGACGCGCCGGGGGCCGGATATGGTCTGCACCGTGCAGCCCATGCAGGCGCCGAAGCCGCAGCCCATGCGCGCCTCCAGCGAGAGCTGGACGTGGGGGCTCTCCGACTCCCGGTCGATGGCGGAGAGCATGGGCAGGGGGCCGCAGGCGTAGACCGAGGTGTAGTCCAGGCTGTGCAGGGCCTGGGTGGGCAGCCCCGTCTCGCCCAGGCTGCCGTCCAGCGTGTAGACCAGGGGCTCCACGCCCAGGGCGCGGAATTCGTCCAGATACGGCGCCGAGCCGGCCGAAGGGCAGCCCAGCACGGCCATGGGGTGTGCGCCCAGGGCCAGAAGGGCGGCGCAGAGGGGGTGCAGCGGGGGGAAACCGGTGCCCCCGCCGAGGAGAAGCGGGCGCTCGCCGGCGTCGGCGAGGTCAAAGCCGTTGCCCAGGCCGGTCAGTATGTCGAGCTCCGTCCCGGGGGCGGAGGCGGTGAGCAGCGCCGTGCCGCGGCCGGAGTTTCGCACGCAGAGGGTGAGGACCCCATCCTCCGCCCCGCAGACGGAGAAGGGGCGGCGGAGGAAGCAGCCGGGGATGAGCACGTCCGCGAACTGGCCGGGCGCGGTGACGCCGGATGTGTCCCCCCGCAGCCTCAGGCGGTGGACGCCGGGGATGAGCTGCTCGTTGGATATGACGGTAAAAATTCCCTTGTTCATGATTTCACCTGCCCGTTCAGTTGTCGGCGGCCAGAGCGCCGCCGAGGCCGGGGTCAGCCCAGGCCACACGGCCGGCGCACAGTGTGAGCGGGAAGCGGCCGCACAGCTCCCAGCCGGCAAAGGGCGTGGCCCGGCCGAGGGAGGCAAATTTCTCCGGCTCCACCGTCCAGCGCGTGTGGGGGTCAAAGACGGTGAGGTCGGCGGGGGACCCCTCCTCAATACCGCAGGGGAGGCCGAAGCGGGCCGCGGGGGCGGAGCTCATCAGCTCCAGCAGCCGCCCGAGAGGGAGCGCGCCGCCGAGGCAGAGGCGGGTGTAGAGCACGGGGAAGGCCGTCTCCAGGCCCACGATGCCCATGGAGCTGCGCTCCAGGCCGCGGGACTTCTCCTCCGCGGAGTGGGGGGCGTGGTCGGTGGCTATCATGTCCACCGTGCCGTCCAGCACAGCGGCCAGCAGGGCGTTGCGGTCGGCGGCCGAGCGCAGAGGGGGGTTCATCTTGAAGCGGCCGTCCTCCTGCAGGTCCGAGTCCGTCAGCAGCAGGTAGTGGGGGGCGGTCTCGCAGGTGACATCCACGCCCCGGGCCTTGGCGTCACGTATTATGTCAACTGACTCCCGGGTGGAGACGTGGCAGATGTGAAGTTTGCAGCCGGTCTCAGCGGCGAGGCGCACGTCGCGCTCGACCTCGCGCCACTCGCTCTCGGAGCAGATGCCCCGGTGGCCGTGCGCCCTGGCGTACTCGCCGTCGTGTATATATCCGCCGCGCAGGAGGCTGTCCACCTCGCAGTGGGCGGCGACTATCTTGCCCAGCTCCGCCGCGCGCAGCATGGCACGGCGCATCATGGCCTCGCTCTGCACGCCCTTGCCGTCGTCGGAGAAGGCCACGCAGCGCGGCGCGAGCTCCGCCATGTCGGCCAGCTCCTGCCCGCGCTCGCCGCGGGTGATGGCGGCGTAGGGCAGGACGCGGACGCGCGCGCCGCGGCGTATGGCGGCGAGCTCGACATCCAGGTGTTCCGCGCTGTCCGGCACGGGGTCGAGATTGGGCATGGCGCAGACGGCGGTGAAGCCGCCGCGGGCGGCCGCGAGGGTGCCGCTCCCAATGGTCTCCTTATATGAAAAGCCCGGCTCTCGCAGATGGACGTGTACGTCTGTGAGACCGGGAAAAAGGAAACAATTATTGAATTCAACGACGGAAACGCCGTCGCCGGGGACAAGATCGCGGCCGAGACGGAAAACACTGCCGCCGCGAAGCTCGACGTCCGAATCGACAAAGGCGCCGCCGGCGAAAACGCTGCAGCCCTTGATGATGAGATCCATGATGCGCGCCCCTTTCCGGCAAAAACCTCAAACTTTCAATAGTTTAACAGGATGGGATGGGCTTGTCAAGAGATAATGAACCCCAATTGCCCGCCGGGCCGAAAAACACCGATGAGGCCCTGATTGGGATGGGGAGAGGGCGGAGGGGCGTCCTGCGGTTTGCCGCGGAGAGGGGGCCCCTGCGGGCAGAACGCAGGAACCCCCGGAGTTCATTACCGCTGATACTCGAATTCTATATCATAGATGCTGACCGTGTCCCCGTCGCGGATGCCCATGGCCTCCATGCGGTCGTAGATGCCGGCGGCGCGCAGGTTGCGGTCGAAATACATGCGGCTCTCGTAGTCGGAGAAGTTCACGCTGGCCACCAGACGGGCGAGCCACTCGCCCTCCAGGTACCAGGTGTCCCCCTCGCGCTTTATCTGCACGTCCTCCGCGCGGCCCGGGTCGGGGGCGGGGGGGACGTAGTCGGGCTCGTAGACCGCGATGGGCGGCAGATGCTGCAGCTCGGCCGCGGCGGCCCTCATCAGCTCGCGCGTGCCCGTGGTGGCGGCGGCGGAAATCTCGAAGAGGCGCAGGCCCATTCCCTCGACGTGCGCGCGCAGGCGATTGAGGTTCTCACGCCCGGCGTCGTCCAGCAAATCGCACTTGTTGGCTGCCACCAGCTGCGGGCGGGAGGCCAGCTGGGGACTGTAGCGCTCCAGCTCGGCGTTGATGGTCTCGAAGTCCTCCACCGGGTCGCGGCCCTCGCTGCCGGAGACGTCCACCAGGTGTATCAGCAGGCGGCAGCGGTCGATGTGGCGCAGGAAGTCGTGCCCCAGGCCGGCGCCGTCGCTGGCGCCCTCGATGATGCCGGGGATGTCCGCCAGGACGAAGGAGACGTGCTCGTCCACGTACACCACACCCAGGTTGGGGAAGAGCGTGGTGAAGTGGTAGTTGGCTATCTTGGGGTGGGCGTTGGAGACCACGGAGAGCAGGGTGCTCTTGCCCACATTGGGGAAGCCCACGAGCCCCACGTCGGCCAGGAGCTTGAGCTCCAGCAGTATGGTGTGCTCCTCGCCGGGCAGGCCCGGCTTGGCGAAGCGGGGGACCTGGCGGGTGGGGGTGGCGAAGTGCTTGTTGCCCCAGCCGCCGCGGCCGCCGCGGCAGGCCACGTAGTCCTCGCCGGAGGACATGTCGTGCATGATGGCGCCGCTGTCGGCGTCGCGCAGCAGCGTGCCCCGGGGGACGCGCAGCACCACGCTCTCGCCGTCCTTGCCGGAGCAGCGCTTGCCCTGGCCGTTCTGGCCGTCCCCGGCGGCAAACTTGCGCTTATAGCGGAAGTCCATCAGGGTGGACATGTTGTCGTCCGCCCGGAAGACGATGTCCCCGCCGCGGCCGCCGTCGCCGCCGTCGGGGCCGCCGGCCGCCACGTACTTCTCGCGGTGGAAGGACACGGCGCCGTCGCCGCCGCGGCCGGCGCGGACCTGTATAGTCACTTTGTCAACAAATGGCGAGGCCATTGGGATCACTCCTTGCAGTTCACGGCCGCCGGGCCGTGTGTTGGGCGCCTGCGCCGGGCCAGCGGCGGAGACGGGCGCGGCGAAGGGCCGCGCTGTCAAAAAAGCGGACGAGGTTTCCCTCGTCCGCCGCTGTTGTTACTGGGCAATCTCCTCGTAAACGGAGACCTTCTTGCGGTCCTTGCCGTAGCGCTCGAACCTCACCGTGCCGTCCACGAGGGAGAACAGGGTGTCGTCCTTGCCCTTGCCCACGTTGGTGCCGGGGTGGATCTTGGTCCCGCGCTGCCTGACGAGGATGTTGCCGGCCAGGACGAACTGGCCGTCCGCCCTCTTGGCGCCGAGGCGCTTGGACTCGCTGTCGCGGCCGTTCTTGGTGGAGCCCATTCCCTTTTTATGTGCCATGTGTTACACCTCCGATGTCTTAAGTGCGGAACTTATTCAGGCGATGCTCTCTATCTGCACCTTGGTGTAGGGCTGCCTGTGGCCCTGCAGACGCTGATAGCCCTTCTTGGGCTTCATCTTATAGACGCGGACCTTCTTGCCGCGGCCGCTCTTGACGACGCTGCCGGTGACGACGGCGCCCTCCACCACGGGGGTGCCGAAAACGGAGCCGTTCTCGTCGATGACGGCCAGGACGCGGTCGAACTTGACGCTCTCGCCGGCCTCGGCGCTCAGCTTCTCCACGAAGATGACGTCGCCCTCGGCCACGCGGTACTGCTTGCCCCCGGTCTCGATGATGGCGTGTTTCATGCTTTTCTTTCATTCCTCTCTGCAAGAGACTCGCTCTGGGGGCGGGCATGGCCACTTAGAGCCCCTTCGACGCGGCCTGAATATCATAGCATGGAAACGGCGGCCTGTCAACACAAAAATGGGGGACTATCCGCGGAGATTCTCCAGCGCGGAGGGGCTGCCGGAGTGGATGGCGCCCACGGCGGGGCAGCTCCCCAGCTCGGGGCAGCGGCCGCAGGTTTCCACGCCCCTCTCCAGCGCGCAGCGGCGGACGCCGCAGAGGCTCTCGCAGAACACGGTCTTCAGCCCCGAAGCGCGGCAGCCCTCGCAGTTGATGTGTTCAGGCCGAATGGGGGCGCCGTTCAGCGCGGCCCAGAGCTCCGCGGTCCTCTCGCGCAGGGCCTGGTCGTCGTTGACTGTCGCAATATAGGCGTCGCACTTTTCGCAGTCCAGCCCGCAATACGCTATCATGTCTCTCACCGGGACACCTCCTGCATGTGGGTCATGGCTGAATTATATCACGGCCGGCCGAGGAATGGAACAGGGAGTTGAAAAGGGGCGGGATGGGGGATATAATGGGGCAAAACGGCTGTGCCGGGGGGTGAGGACGGTGAAAAAGCCCAAGGCGGCGGATGTCGTGGTCTGGGGGAGCATCGCCTGCGCGCTGGGATATGTGGCCATTACCGGGGACGCGGCGGCGTATGGGAGGTTTTTGCGTATTGCGGGGGTCTCCGCGGTGTCCCTGGCCGGATTGCGGATATCGGCAGCGATGGAGAAAAAGAGGGGCAGGAGGGGGCCGGGAGAATAATCCCGGCTCCACATGGAAAAAGAGGCCGCCGTCCAGCGGGACGGCGGCCTCTGCGCTGTGTTGGGTTTTACAGGGCGGAGACGATGTCGCGGGTGTCGCGGGCGATGACCAGCTCCTCGTTGGTGGGGATGACCCAGAGCTGCACTTTGCTGTCCGCGGTGGAGATGAGGTTGTCGCTGCCGCGCCTGCCGTTGGCCTCGGGGTCTATCTCGCAGCCGAGATAGCCCAGGTACTTGGCGATGCCCGCGCGGGTGGTGGGGGCGTTCTCGCCCACGCCGGCGGTGAAGATGATGGCGTCCACGCCGTTCATGGCGGCCACGTAGCTGCCGACGACCTTGGCCACGGAGTAGTCGAAGAGGTCCAGGGCCAGCTTGGCGCGCTCGTTGCCCTCCCCGGCGGCGGCCTCCAGGTCGCGGAAGTCGCTGCTGACGCCGGAGACGCCCAGCACGCCGGACTTCTTGTTGAGGACGTTGAGCATCTCGTCGATGCCCAGGCCGTACTTGTTCATGATGAACTGCATGACACCGGGGTCAAGGTCGCCGCAGCGGGTGCCCATGGGCAGGCCAACCAGCGGGGTGAAGCCCATGGAGGTGTCCACGCTCTTGCCGCCGTCGATGGCGCAGATGCTCGAGCCGTTGCCCATGTGGCAGCTTATCAGCTTGAGCTCCTCTATGGGCCTGCCCATCAGCTCGGCGCAGCGGGCGGACACGTAGCGGTGGCTGGTGCCGTGGAAGCCGTAGCGGCGGATGCCGTCGTTCTGGTAGTACTCATAGGGGACGGCGTAGGTGAAGGCCTTGGGGGGCATGGTCTGGTGGAAGGCGGTGTCGAACACGCCGACCTGGGGCACGTCCCGGCCCATGACGTCGATGCAGGCGTTGATGCCGGTGATATTGGCGGGGTTGTGCAGGGGGGCAAAGGGGATGCACTCCTCGATGGCCTTCATAACCTCGCCGTTTATGAGGACGGAGCTGGCGAACTTCTCGCCGCCGTGGACCACGCGGTGGCCGACGGCGTCTATCTCCTTCATGCTGGACACCACGCCGTACTCGGCGCTGGTGAGCTTGTCGATGACGGCGGCTATGGCCTCGGAGTGCGTGGGCAGGGGGAGATCCTCGTTGAACACGCTCTTGCCGCCGACCAGCGGGGTGTGCTTGAGGTGGCCGTCGATGCCTATGCGCTCGCACAGGCCCTTGGCGAGGACGGTCTCGGTCTCCATATCTATCAGCTGATACTTCAGCGAGGAGCTGCCGGCGTTGATGACCAATACTTTCATTTTCAGGTTCCTTTCTTCCCTTAACTATTGTAAAGTTACCGGGGCATATAGTAATATGGGGCATATATAAGGCTATTTTATCCTCATGCGGAGCAAAACGCAAGAGCTTTTAATATGGAGGTAGAAAAAATGGTTATTGGGGGCATCGTGGCGGAGTACAACCCCTTCCACAACGGGCACGCGCTGCACATCGAGCGCACGCGCTCGGCCCTGGGCGGAGACGCGGCGGTGGTCTGCTGCATGTCGGGGGATTTCGTGCAGCGGGGCGAGGCGGCGGTGTACTCCAAGTTCGCCAGGGCGGAGGCGGCCGTGCGCTGCGGGGCCGACCTGGTGGTGGAGCTGCCCCTGCCCTGGGCCCTGAGCTCGGCGGAGGGCTTTGCCCGGGGCGCGGTGGGCGTCCTGGGGGGCCTGGGGGTGGTGGACAGTCTGTCCTTCGGCAGCGAGTGCGGGGACGCCGGGGCCCTGGAGGCCGCCGCCGAGGCGCTGCTGGACCCGGCGCTGGCCCCGGAGATAAGGTCCGAGCTCTCGGGCGGGCTGTCCTTCGCCGCCGCCAGGCAGAGGGCGCTGGCCAGGAGGTCGCCGGAGCTGGCCGCGCTGCTGGACACGCCGAACAACATCCTCGGCGTGGAGTACATCAAGGCCATATTCGACCAGCGGCTGGACATGGGCGTGCTCACCTTCCGCCGCGAGGGGGCGGCCCACGACGGCGCGGGGGAGGGGAACATCCGCTCCGCCGCTGAGCTGAGGACGCGCATCGGCGCGGGCAGGGACGTGGACGGCTGCATGCCGCCGGAGGCGGCGCGGGTGTTCGCGCGGGAGAGGGAGCTGGGCCGGGGGCCGGTGCTGCCCTCGGCGCTGGAGCCCATGCTGCTCTCGCGGCTGAGGATGCTGCCGGACGGGGCCTACGACGACCTGCCGGACGCCACGGAGGGGCTGGGCAATCGGCTGCGCGCCGCGGCGCGGGAGGAGCCCAGCTGGGACGGCGTGCTCTCGGCGGCCAAGTCGAAGCGCTACGCCCTCTCGCGGCTGAGACGCATGTGCATGTGTGCCTGCCTGGGCATCCGCGCAGGGATGGCGGAGGGCACGCCGGCCTACGCCCGCGTCCTGGCGGCCAACGAGCGCGGGCGGGAGGTGCTGCGCATGGCCTCCGGCAGGGCCCGCATACCCATTATCACCAAGGCGGCGGCCGCCCGCTCCATGCCGCGGGAGATACGCGAGGCCTTCGAGCTGGGGGCCATGGCCCGGGACCTCTATGTGCTGGGCTGCTCCGCCCGGGAGGAGCGGCGCGGCGGCAGCGACTGGCGCACGGGGCCTGCCATGCTGTGACGGACAAATGTCCACCGTAAAAGTGCACAGAAATGAACGTCATTGAGCCGGGCGTTTCCGGCACAATGACGTTCTATTCAATTAAAGCGAAAAAATGCGTAAATTCTGTTGCAATTGCCTGGGGGAAGGTTTATAATCTGGGGCATGAACGGCGCACAAATGTCCGTCTGATACGGACTGAGCGCCCAGGTTAAAGAGGAGGATTTGAAATGAAGAAGATTCTTGCACTGCTTCTCGCCCTCTGCATGGTTTTTGCCCTGGCCGCCTGCGGCGAGAGCGCCGAGGAGCCCAGCGGCCAGAGCTCGGCCCCTGAGGGGTCCGGGGAGTCCGCCGGGGGCGACAACGTAATAAAGATAGGCGTCTTTGAGCCCCTGACGGGCGCCTCCGGAGCCGGCGGCAAACAGGAGATGCTGGGCATGGAGTACGCCCACTCCCTGAAGCCCACCGTCATGATAGGCGACACGGAGTACAGCATCGAGCTGGTGCCCTCCGACAACGAGTCCACCGCAGACGTGGCCCCCAGCGCGGCCGCCGAGCTGGTCTCCGCCGGAGTGAGCGTGGTCCTCGGCACCTACGGTTCCAGCGCGTCCATAGCCGCCGCGCCCACCTTTGAGAGCGCCAAGATACCCGCCATCGGCGTCACCTGCACCAACCCGCAGGTCACCGAGGGCAACGAGTACTACTTCCGCACCTGCTTCATAGACCCCTTCCAGGGCACCGTGCTCGCCAACTACGCCTGGGAACAGCTGGGCGCGCAGAAGGTCTACATGCTCGGCTGCTCCGGAGAGGAGTACGACGGCGGAGTGAAGAACTACTTTGAGGAGGCCTTCGTCGCCCTGGGCGGCGAGGTGGTGGACGCCAACTTCACGGAGAACAACGCCGACTTCTCCAGCTACCTGAACAGCGCCGTCAGCGAGGGCGTGGACGCCATACTGACGCCAGTGGCCATCCAGTACAGCACCGCCATCATGCAGCAGGCCAAGAGCATGAACCTCGAGATACCCATCCTCGGCTCCGACACGCTGGACAACAACGCCGTGCTGGAGGCCGCCCAGGGCCTGAAGAGCGAGTTCGTCGTCACCACCTTCTACAACGAGGGCGGAGACCCTGACTTTGACGCCGGGTTCAAGGAGTTCATCAACTCCGACAGCGTGAACCTGGAGAACAACGGCGGCAACGACATGATAGCGGCCGTGTCCGTCATGGGCTACGACGCCTACAACGTGGCCTACGACGCCATAGAGCGCGCCCAGAGCGCGGATCCCGCCGCCATCTACGAGGCGCTCAAGAGCACCAACTGGGACGGCGTGACCGGCAACATCCAGTTCGACGACAACGGCGACGCCATACGCGACGTGGCCTACATCAAAATCGCCGACACCGCGAACAACACCTGGGAGAACGGCGGCACGCAGACCGTGGCCGAGTGAGCTCCCGGCTGATGAATTAAAACCGACCTTTGCCTTGGCGGGGGCTGCGTGCCCCCGCCAAACGGTGTCAGAGAAAGAGCGCCGCGCGCCGGACGTCATGTGCGCGCGCCCGGCGCGGAAGGAAAGGAAGAGGGGACATGCAACTAGCTGTTTCAACACTGCTGTCGGGCATCTCGGCGGGCGGGCAGTACGCGCTCATCGCCATAGGCTACACGCTGGTCTACGGCATACTGCGCCTGATAAACTTCGCCCACGGCGATGTGTTCATGGTGGCCGGACTGGTCGTGATATACATGACGGCCAGCATGCCGCTGTACGTGGCGCTGCCGCTGATGGTGGTCTTTATAGTCGTGCTCGGCTTCTGCATCGAGCGCGCGGCCTATAAGCCGCTGAGGAGCGCGCCGCGCATGTCGGTGATGATAAGCGCCATAGGCGTGAGCTTCCTCATCCAGAACTTCGCCACATACTACACCGGCGGCCTCGCGCGCTTCTATCCCGAAATCCCCTTCCTCTACGACAGCGTGACCATCGCCGGCGCCACCACGCGCTGGGTCACCATCGTCACGCCGTTCCTGGTGGTCGCCCTCGTGCTGCTGCTCCTGCTGCTGATAAACAAGACCAAGATTGGCCTGGCCATGCGCGCGGCGGCCAAGGACTTCGAGACCTGCCAGCTGATGGGAATCAAGATAAACTCGGTGATAAGCTTCACCTTCGTCATCGGCAGCGCCCTCGCCGCCATAGGCTCGATACTCTACTTTACCAACTACCCCTCCATCATGCCGCAGTCGGGCGCCCTGCCGGGGCTGCGGGCCTTCGTGGCGGCGGTGTTCGGCGGCATCGGCTCCATACCGGGGGCGGTGGTGGGCGCCTTTATCATAGGTATCTGCGAGAACATCGTCAAGGTGAACCCCACATACTCCATATTCTCCGACGCGGTGACGTTTATAATACTCATAGTGGTCCTGGGCGTGAAGCCCACCGGGCTGTTCGGTGAAAAAGTCACCGACAAGGTCTGAGGAGGTGCGCTATGCCTGCCGCAACGCTTGAAAAAAAGAGCAAAAGGGGGGCGTTCCTCTCGCTCGCGGGAGTGGCCGCCGTGCTGGCCCTTGTCATTGTGCTGGAGAACACCCTGGACCCCAACCGCAACATAATTGTCTTTACCACCCTCAAAAAGGGTGCGGTGTACGCCCTGGTGGCCGTCAGCATGAACCTTTTGAACGGCTTCACGGGGCTCTTCTCCCTGGGGCATGCCGGGTTCATGCTGCTGGGCGGTTACGCCTACGCCATATTCACCATACCCAGCGCGCAGCGCGAGAGCGTCTATTATATGTACGACGGCTCCGCCATCAACTTCTCCTTCCCCGAGTTCTTCTCGAACCTGTTCGGCGGGAGCGGCGCCGGGGGGGCCGCCGGCATGGTGCTGGGCATGCTTATCGCCATAGTCATCGCCGGATTAGTGGCGGCTCTGGTGGCCTGGCTTATCGGCCTGCCCGTGCTCAAGCTCAAGAGCGACTACCTGGCCATCGCCACGCTGGGCTTCGCGGAGATAATCCGCGCCATCTTCCAGTGGGAGCCGGGCGGGCGCATCACCAACGGCGCCAACGCCCTCAAGAGCTTCCCCACCTTCAACAACTTCAACATAACCGACGCCGAGGGCGAGATAGTGCTGCGGCTCTCCACCTCCGTGTGCTTCGCCATATCCGCGCTTTGCATCTTCCTCATCGTGCTGCTGATAAACTCCAGCTACGGCCGCGCGTTCAAGGCCATACGCGAGGACGAGGTGGCCGCGGAGGCCATGGGCATAAACCTGGCGAAGCACAAGCGGCTGAGCTTCATCATCAGCTCCTTCTTCGCCGGAGTGGGCGGCGCGCTCTTCGCCATGTACGTGAACCAGGTGCAGGCGAAGACCTTCAACTCCGCCATGACCTATGAGCTGCTGCTCATAGTCGTGCTGGGCGGCATGGGCTCCATCTCCGGCAGCGCCATTGCGGCCTTCCTGTACGTCGCCTGCGGCGAGTGGTGGCTGCGCTTTTTGGACAGCGAGGCGGCATTCAAGAGCGCCTCGGACCGCTGGGCCTTCATAATCGTGCTGGCGGCTGCCGCCGCCGCCCTCACCGCGCTGCTCCTCTGGCGGCGCAAGAGGCAGGGGGCACGTAAGTTCTCCGAGCTCTGGACGGCCTGCCTGCTGGGGGCCGTGGTGCTGGGATATGACATCTATTACGCGGCTTCGGGCAGCATGGAGGTGCCGTTCCTGCGCACGGGCTTCCGCATGGTGGTGTTCAGCGTCATCATCATGGTGGTTGTGCTGTTCTTCCGACGCGGGCTGATGGGCGACAAGGAACTGCCCGCGCGGCTCAGGGAACTGGCCGCGTTCATAAGGCGGCTGGCGGCGAAAATCAGACGGCCCTCTGCCGGCGGAGGCAAACCGGGGGCCGCCGCGGGAAAGGAGGCCGGCGGAGATGAGTGAGAACGTGCTGCGCATAGAGAACCTGACCATGCAGTTCGGCGGCGTGGTCTCGGTGAACGGCCTCTCGATGGAGGTGAACAAGGGCGAGTTCGTGGCCCTCATAGGCCCCAATGGCGCGGGCAAGACCACGGCCTTCAACTGCGTAACCGGCGTGTACCAGCCGACAAACGGCAGGATAGAGTTCATGGGCGAGACCATAGTCCGCAACCACCCGCAGGGCAGGATGGCCAGGCAGTACATGGGCGAGCGGGCTACCCTGTACACCTCCGCATACCGGGGCGAGGACGACCCGGAGGCCCTGGAGGCCATTGAGAGGGAGGGCGACGGCGAGCGCAGGGCACAGCTGCGCGCGCAGTTCGACGCCGAGGCCAGGGAGCGGCTGGAGAGCGCGAAAAGGCGCGACCCGGACGCCCTGACCAACAGGGTGATAGCGCCCACGCCGGACCGTATAACCCAGCTGGGCATAGCGAGGACCTTCCAGAACATACGGCTCTTCTCCTCGCTCTCCGTGTTTGACAATGTGCTCATCGCCAAGCACATGCGGGCCAGGCAGAACGTGTTCTCCGCCACCCTGCGCCTGAACCGCCGCGAGGAGCGGCGCATGCGCGAGGAGACGATGGCCCTGCTGGAGGAGCAGGATTTAGCCCGGTTTAAAGACGAGGTGGCGGGCAGCCTGCCGTACGGCCTGCAGCGCAGGCTGGAGATAGCCCGCGCGCTGGCCACTGAGCCCAGGCTGCTGCTGCTCGACGAGCCGGCGGCCGGCATGAACCCCCAGGAGACCCAGGAGCTGGGTGAGTTCATCGTGAAGATTAAGGAGAAATATGAGCTCACCGTGTTCATGATAGAGCACCACATGGATCTGGTCATGCAGTTTTGCGACAGAATCTACGTCATAGACTTCGGCAAGCTCATCTGCGAGGGCAGCCCAGAGGCTGTCCGGGCGGACAGAAGGGTGATAGACGCCTATCTGGGGGTGGTCGAATGAGCGACAAAGTCTTGCTGAGCATAAGGGACCTGCAGGTGAGCTACGGCGGCATAGAGGCCGTGAAGGGCATATCCTTCGACGTGCGGGAGGGCGAGATAGTCACCCTTATCGGCGCGAACGGCGCCGGCAAGAGCTCTACGCTGCGCAGCATCGTGGGCCTGGTGAAGCCGCGCGGGGGCAGCATAGTCTTCGACGGCGAGGATATCACCGGCGCGGACACCACGGGAATTGTCAAAAAGGGCGTGACGCTGGTGCCGGAGGGGCGGAGGATATTCCCCGACCTCACGGTGCTGGAGAACCTGAAAATCGGGGCCTATATGCGCCGCGACAGCCTGCAGGAGGACATAGACTGGGTGTACAGCCTGTTCCCGCGGCTGAAGGAGCGCTCCTGGCAGGCGGGGGGCACGCTCTCCGGCGGGGAGCAGCAGATGCTGGCCGTGGGCCGCGCGCTGATGAGCCGGCCCAAGCTGCTGATGATGGATGAGCCCAGCCTGGGCCTCGCGCCCATCATAGTGAGGGACATCTTCTCCATAATCACCGAGATACGCAAGCGCGGAGTCACCATACTGCTGATAGAGCAGAACGCGAACATGGCGCTGCAGACCGCGGACATGGGCTACGTCCTGGAGACGGGGCGGATAACCATCAGCGGCACCGGGGATGAGCTGCTCAGCAATGAGGCGGTGAAGGCGGCGTACCTGGGCACCTGAGAGAAAAGCGCATAAAAAGCCGGCCCCTGTATCCCGCGGGATACAGGGGCCGTTTTAAGAGGAGAGATGAGAGCGGGCAGGGAGCGGCTGCCCGCTCTCCCGGCATCAGAAGAGGTGGACGTTCGCAATCACGGCGGAGAACACTATGGAGACGGTGGAGCAGAGCTTTATGAGGATGTTCAGGCTGGGGCCCGAGGTGTCCTTGAAGGGGTCGCCCACCGTGTCGCCAATCACGCCGGCCTTGTGGCACTCGCTGCCCTTGCCGCCGTGGTGGCCGGACTCTATGTACTTCTTGGCGTTGTCCCAGGCGCCGCCGGAGTTGGACATGAACACGGCCATGCCGAAGCCGCAGACCGTGGTGCCGGCCAGCAGGCCTATCACGCCCTCCACGCCCAGTATGAGGCCGGTGGCTATGGGCACTATGACCGCCAGCAGCGCGGGGAGCACCATGGCGCGCAGGGCGCCGCCGGTGCAGAGGTCCACGCAGCTCTCGTAGTCGGGCTCGGCCTCGCCGTCCATTATGCCGGCAATCTCGCGGAACTGCCGCCGCACCTCGACCACCACGTGCTGGGCGGCCTTCTGCACGGCGCTCATGGTGAGCGCGCCGAAGATGAACACCAGCATCACGCCCACGAAGAGGCCCACCAGGATGGCGGGGTTGGTCACGGAGAGGTCGATGCGGGCCCCGCCCATGTAGTCCTCGGCCACCTCCACGTAGGAGACGAGCAGCGCGAGGGCGGTGAGGGCGGCGGAGCCTATCGCAAAGCCCTTGCCGGTGGCGGCGGTGGTGTTGCCCAGGGAATCGAGCGCGTCCGTGCGCTCGCGCACCTCCTCGCCCAGGCCGCTCATTTCCGCTATGCCGCCCGCGTTGTCCGCCACGGGGCCGTAGGCGTCGGTGGCCAGGGTTATCCCCAAAGTGGCCAGCATGCCGATGGCGGAGATGCCTATGCCGTAGAGGCCGTTGTTGAAGCTGAGGTCGTAGCCGGCGGAGTTGGTGACCAGGGTGCCGCCGGCGGCGATGAAGCTGATTATGACCGCGGCGCTGACTATGAGTATGGGCGCGGCGGTGCTGAGCATGCCCAGGGAGATGCCGCCGATTATGGTGGTGGCGGCGCCGGTCTCCGTGGCGTCGGAGAGGTTCTGCGTGGGCTTATAGGTGTCCGAGGTGTAGTACTCCGTGACATAGCCGATGGCGCAGCCGGCGGCCAGGCCGCAGAATATGGAGACGAGGATGCCTATCCAGCTCGCGCCCTCCACGTCCTTCATCACCCACCAGGTGAGGGGGATGCAGAGCGCGGCGCAGAGCGCGGCGGCGAAATAGGTGCCGGTGCGCATGCTCTTTAAAAGCTCGCGCTGGCTGGCCTTCTCGCCCGTGCGTATCATAAAGGAGCCTATGAGGGAGCAGACGACGCCCACCACGGCGATGGCCAGGGGGAGGAACATGCCGTTCCAGCCGTAGCCGGCGCTGGCGCCGATGGCAAAGGTGGCCAGGATGGAGCCCACGTAGCTCTCATACAGGTCGGCGCCCATGCCGGCGACATCGCCCACGTTGTCGCCCACGTTGTCGGCGATGGTGGCCGGGTTGCGGGGGTCGTCCTCGGGGATGCCGGCCTCCACCTTGCCCACCAGGTCGGCGCCCACGTCGGCGGCCTTGGTGAAGATGCCGCCGCCCACGCGGGCGAAGAGGGCCGCGCAGCTGGCGCCCATGCCGAACATGACCATGGTGTTGGCAATGGTGTCGGAATCGCAGTGGAAGCCGTACTTGAGTATCAGGAACCAGACCGACACGTCGAGTATGCCCAGCCCCACCACGGTGAAGCCCATGACGGAGCCGGAGGAGATGGCCACGCGCAATCCGCGGTTGAGGCTCTCGCTGGCGGCGTTGGCCGTGCGGGCGTTGGACGAGGTGGCGATGCGCATGCCGATGAAACCGGCCAGGCAGGAGTAGAACCCGCCCGTCACAAAGGCGAAGGGGACAAATTTTGAGACCAGCCCGGCGCCGTCCACCAGGGGCAGATAGGCGAGCAGCGCGAGGACCACGGCTATTATGGCGAAGATAATGGCGACGGTCCTGTACTGGCGCTTGAGATAGGCGTTGGCCCCCTTGCGGATGGCCGAGGCTATCTTTTGCATCGTGGGCGTCCCCTCGGAATACTGCTTTACTTTCTTTGCCTGGGAGAAGGCGAAGAGCAGGGCGATGAACGCGCCCACCACACCTATCCAGAACATATCCTCCATAGTTTCCATCACTCCTTGCTTCAGGCTTGGGGTATTTCAGCTAATAAGCATTGTAAACTATGGAGCAGGAGAAAGCAAACAAAATGTGCGCATTTTGCCCGAAAATACGAAAAAATTTTAGAATAAATGCATAAAATGTTTGGAATGTTTAGAATATCTAAGACGGCTCGTTTGTCCTTTCCTACAGTTTGGGAGTTAATTTTTCGTGCAGAACATGTAAAAACTGACTGCGGCTGAAAAAGGCCCCGTCCCTGTTCCGGGGACGGGGCCGCGCGGGGCGAAACTCACTTGATGGTGACGAGCTCGTACTCCCTCGTGCCGAGGCCAATCTTCTCCGCGTGCTCCAGGCAGGTGCGGTATTCGGATTCGGGGGCGGTGTTGAGGAAGTGGTCGTGCAGGTCGTGGAAGCCGGCCTCGGAGAGGTGGTCCGTCAGCTGCGTGTTGGGCATGGGCTGGGCGGAGAGGCAGGCGTCGACGCAGGCCTGGTCCAGGGCCAGGGGGTCAAAGGAGGCGAACATGCCGATGTTGGGCAGGATGGGCGCGTCGTTCTCCGCGTGGCAGTCGCAGTTGGGGGAGACGTCCACCACCAGGGAGATGTGGAAGTTGGGGCGGCCGTCCACCACGGCCTTGGCGTACTCGGCCATGCGGCAGTTGAGCAGCTCGGGGGCGGAGTAGTCGGCGAAGCTGATGGCGTCGAAGGAGCAGGCGCCTATGCAGCGGCCGCAGCCCAGGCAGTTGTCGTCGTTGACGCCCATCTTGCGCGTCTGCTCGTCGAACACCAGGCCGCCGTTGGCGCACTCGCGCTGGCAGCGGCGGCAGCCGCGGCAGAGCTCGGGGTCGATGCTGGGGTGGCCGCTGGAGTGCTGGTCCTTCTTGCCGGCGCGGGAGCCGCTGCCCATGCCCAGGTTCTTGATGGCCCCGCCGAAGCCGGCCAGCTCGTGGCCCTTGAAGTGGGTGAGGCTGATGATGATGTCGGCGTCCATAACGGCGCGGCCTATCTTGGCCGCCTTGACGTACTCTCCGCCCTCCACGGGGACCTCCACGTCGTCGGTGCCCTTGAGGCCGTCACCGATGATGATGGGACATCCCACGGTGAGGGGGGTGAAGCCGTTCTCCCAGGCGCAGTAGAGGTGCTCGACGGCGTTCTTGCGGCTGCCGACGTAGAGGGTGTTGCAGTCGGTGAGGAAGGGGATGCCGCCCTGCTCCCTGACGACGTCCACCACGGCGCGGGCGTAGTTGGGGCGCAGAAAGCCCAGGTTGCCCAGCTCGCCGAAGTGCATCTTGATGGCCACGAACTGCTGCTCCATGTCTATGTCACCGATGCCGGCGGCCTTGATGAGGCGCTTGAGCTTGGAGGGCAGGCCCTCGCCCAGCTTGGTGCGGAAATCGGTGAAGTAGACTTTAGATTTTTCCATATCTCTCTTCCTTTCGTTGGGCTGAATGTGCGGACATACACTATTATAATAGTAACTTGGGACGGGGAAAATAGCAAACGCTTTTATGACGGCGGCGCACAAATAGACCGCCCCCGGCCGGCGGGCCGGGGGCGGTGTTCAGCCGGCGCTGCGCATGCGCCCGGTGTGGTCTATGTCGAACTCGCCCTCCAGCAGCAGCTCGGAGACGGGGACCAGGGTGTAGCCGTCGGCGAGGAGGGACTCGATGATGGAGGGCAGGGCCTCCGGCGTGTGCTCGGCGGCGTTGTGGAAGAGCACGATGGAGCCGGGCTTGACGCCGTTGGTCACGCGGCGGGTTATCTGCGCGGCGTCGAGGCCCTTCCAGTCCAGGCTGTCCACGTCCCACTGGATGGGGGTGACGCCCATGCCGCGCACCGTGTCTATCACATGGTCGTCGTACTCGCCGTAGGGGCAGCGGAAGAGCGTGGGACGAGCACCGGTCACGGACTCTATCTTGTCGCTGCACGCGTTGATGTTGGCCTCTATCTCGGCGGCGGAGAGCTGGGAGAAATGGGCGTGGTCGTCGGAGTGGTTCATGACCTCCATGCCGGAATCGGCCAGGGCGCGCACCGACTCGGGGTATTTGTCCACCCAGTCGCCCACGATGAAAAAGGTGGCCCGCACGCCGTAGCGGGTCAAGATGTCGATGAGCTCCTCCGTGTCCTCGTTGCCCCAGGCGGCGTCGAAGGTGAGCGCGGCGTATTTGCCGTCGCGCTCCACGCTGTACACCGGCAGGGAGCGGCGGGAGGCGGAGACGCCCACCACGGCCGGGCTGCTGACGAGAGTGAAGATGAGTATCACCGCCAGCACCAGCGCCGCGCCGGAGGCCGCCTGCCGGTGAGAGCCTATGTATGCCAGGGCCCTGGATATGGTTTTTTTCATGCTTATCCCCCATTTTCGCGTCATTCGGCGCCCGCGCGGCGGGCTGCTGTTTAATGCTATGTGGCGGCAGGGGGGAGTATGTCTGCCATATTGGAGGTTGCAAAGGGAGAGAGGCGGGAGTATAATTTTAATGGTGAGATCTGTGCGCGCGCCGCGCGCAAAAGGAGGTAAAGAGACATGAAAATTTCTGAGAGGGTAATGAATTGTGAGCTCTCGCCCATACGCAAGTTCACACCGCTGGCGGACGCAGCGCGGGCGAGGGGAATAAGCATCTATCCGTTGAATATAGGGCAGCCGGACGTGGAGACGCCGAGGGAGTTCTTCGAGGCGGCGAGGGCTTTCTCCGACCCGGTGCTGGAGTACGCGCCGTCGGCGGGCATACCGGCGTATCTGGACGCCGTGCACGGCTACTACGAGCGCCTGGGACAGCCCCTGGAGCGGGGCTGCATACTGGCCACCGCGGGCGGGAGCGAGGCTCTCTCCTTCGCCACGCAGTGCATACTGGATGAGGGCACGGAGCTGCTGGCGCCGGAGCCCTTTTACCCCAACTACGCGGCCTTCGCCCAGCTCGCCGGCGCGCGTATAAGGCCCATCCCCACCACGGCGGAGGAGGGCTACCGCTACGCCGAGCGCGACAGAATCGAGCCGCTGATAAACGAGAGGACCAGGGCCATAATAGTCACCAACCCCGGCAATCCCACGGGCAACGTGCTCACCCGCGCGGAGATGCGCGTGCTGGCCGACATAGCCGTGGAGCACGGGCTGTACCTCATCTCCGACGAGGTCTACCGCGAGTTCACCTACGGCGAGGAGTCCATGGCCAGCATGCTGGAGTTTGAGCACGCGCGGGACAACGTGATAGTCATCGACTCGGTGTCCAAGCGCTTTTCCGCCTGCGGAGCCCGCGTGGGCGCGCTGATATCCCGCAACAGGGAGCTGATGACCCAGGTGATGAAGCTCTGCCAGACCAGGCTGTGCGTGGCCACGCTCGACCAGGTGGGCGCGGCGGCCCTCTACAACGTGGGGCCGGAGTACTTCGCGGGGGTGCGCGAGGAGTACATGCGGAGGCGCGACACGGCCTATGAGCGGCTGATGCGCATACCGGGCGTGGTCTGCCGCAAGCCCGAGGGGGCGTTCTACCTCATGGTCAAGCTGCCGGTGGACAACACGGACACCTTCCAGCAGTGGCTGCTCAACGAGTTCAACGACCACGGGGAGACCGTCATGCTCACCCCGGGCGAGGGCTTCTACGCCACGCCGGGCAAGGGCGTGAACGAGGCCCGGCTGGCCTATGTGCTCAAGCAGGACCGGCTGGAGCGGGCCATGGAGCTGCTGGCGCTGGGCATAGAGGCCTATAACAACCGATAAGCCGCGGCTGTGGACTTAAAAAAGGCGGCGAGCGTTCAGCTCGCCGCCTTGGGCGTTGGGGCTGTTATTTTATCTCCGGCAGGGAGGCCGCGGCGGCGGACTGGCCCACGCGGCGGAACTTCTCGTCCGGCAGCGTGGGGATGACGCGCGCGGCGAGCCGGGGATATTCGTCGGCGAGGACCTCGCGGCACTTGGCGAGCACGGTGTCCCCCCCGCGGCCGGACATGACGCGGCCCAGCAGCAGCACGTATTTGAAGCCGTAATAGCCGTCGTAGAGGGCCAGGGCGTGGGCCAGATAGACGCCGATGCTGCGGTAGACGGCCTCGGCGCGGGCGTCGCCGGACTCCATCAGGGCCTGCACGGCCTTGAGCTTCTCGGCGGGGGAGACGGAGGGGTCCAGCTCTATGCCGGCGGCGGGGGCGAGCTTAATCACGGCGTCCTGGGAGAAGTACTTGACGCCGCAGCCTATGTCGCCGGACCACTCGTCGGTCATGGCGTCCGGGTTTGCGTCCACCGGCATAAAGGCCAGCTCGTTGAGCCAGCCGGTGATGTTGCCGTGGCCGTCCACATAGCCCACGGCCTCGCTGGTGCCCATGGCTATGCCCAGGATGTTGTTCTCGCCCAGGCTCATGGCCCCGGCGAGGGCGGTGACGTCGCCGTCGTTGGCCACGGTGAGCGGCACGTCGCCTATCTCGCGGGCGGCGCGGATGTAGATGTCCTTCACCTTCTCCTCGAACTTGTCCCGCGGCACCTTGAGGAAGAGGGAGGCGACCATGGTGCGGTTGTCGATGTAGATGCCGGCGGAGGAGACGCCGATGGCGTCCACGCGGGGCATGTGCGCGGCGGCGGAGCGGAGGGCAGAGACGATGCCCTCAAAGTGGTAATCCGGGTCCTCGGTGACCTTGGGGAACCAGACGACCTCCTCGGAGAACACGCTCTCCCCGTCGATGACGGCGGAGACCTTGCGGTCGGAGCCGCCGGCGTCGAAGCCTATGCGGCAGCCCTCCAGATGGCGGCCCACGGCCTGTGGACGACTGTACTCCTGGGGCAGGGCCTCGCAGTACACGACCTCGAAGGGGCGCTCATAGACGTCGGACATGAAGCCGGCGTCGAACTCGCGCGCGCCGCCGGGGGCGTAGTCGGAGCGGAGAGACTCGCAGATATCCCTGTCGCCGCAGATATAGACCTTCCAGCCGCCGTAGAGCCAGAGCATGCTCTTGACCAGGCGGCCTACATAGTAGCGGTCGGCCTCGGCGAAGCGGGGGGTGCCGTGGATGAAGGTGCGCTTGACGGCTATCTCGCCGCCGGAGCGCTCCACGGCGATGCCGAGGGGCTCCCCGGCTCCCTCAAGGAAGGCCGTGTTGAACTTGTGCAGGGGGATGTGCCCGGGGTCGAGCTCGGGGAGGTTCTTCACATCGAGGGATATGCCGAGGAATTCCATGGCGCTGCCTCCTATTATTTGTTGGGTGCATCATACCATGAAGCGCCGGTATAAGCAAGACCCGCCGGAAAATTCCGGCGGGAATGTGTCAGTTCAGCAGGTATACGCCGAAATTCAGGTAGACGGCGAAAGTGGTCCAGAGCAGGTAGGGCACGAGCAGCTTCCCCGCCGCGGGGGAGATGTGGGCGAAGCGCAGCGTGGCGGCGAGCACCAGGCCCCAGAGCAGCATGAGCCACAGCAGCGAGACGAGGAAGAGGCCCCAGAGGAAGAAGAGCGGCGGCCAGAGGAAATTCACCGACAGCTGCGCCAGGTAGAGCCTGAGTGCGCCCGCGCGCTCCTCCCTGGGGGCGCCGGCGCGCAGCACGAGATAGGAGGCCGCGCCCATCAGCGCGTAGAGGACGCTCCAGACCACGGGGAACAGCCAGCCCGGAGGGGAGAGCGGAGGCTGGCGGAGCTCTTGATACTCACTCATGCCGCCGCCGGATATCAGGGCGGACAGGCCGCCCACGAGCAGCGGCAGGGCTATGCAGGCGGCGAGCAGCTTGTAGTTCGGTTTCATAAAAATCACCCCGCGGTTAATTTACGAAAAACCGCGGGGCATTATGCGTCAATCGGCCTTCAACACCCGCTCCACGCCGAAATACATGGCGAGGGCGGTGTTGGGCCAGACATCGGGGTCGTCGTTGAGGTCGCCCTCCGGGGGGTAGCAGTTCCAGCGGGTGTGGCCGGTAAGGGGCTCGAGGACTATCTCGCCCTGCCCGGAGGCCTTTTGGGAGGCTATGCTCTCCAGGCGGGCCCCATTGGCCGCGGCGGTGGCGGAGATGTCCCGCACGGCTGTGGAGTAGGTCCAGAGGCAGGCGGCGCAGACGAGGGCGGCAGCGGCGCACTTCAGCCGGCGGGGGATGGGGGGCAGCGGCGCCGCGGCAAAGGCGGAGAGGACCGCCGCGGCGGCGAACACCGCGGGGGCGCACCAGGCGCGGAGAGGGAAGTAGGGCGCGGCGCACATGGCGTAGGCGGAGATGAGCGCCGCGCAGAGCCAGACGAGCGCGGCGTAGTATCTCCTCAGCCAGCCGAGTACGCCGTCGCCGCGGGAGCGATATACGCTGACGGCCAGCAGCATCAGGCCCAGCGCGCCGGGGAGGGCGAGGTATTTCACGGCGTCCCTGGTCACGCCGGGGATGCGGGAGAGCCAGACGGAGAGATTGCCGAGGCCGCCCATGCCGTCGGAGCGCACGGACTGGCCCGGGGCCAGGAACAGCAGGGCCGCGCCGCAGAGCATGCCCAAAAGGCCGGTGAACATCCAAAAGCGCAGCTTCCCGCCCAGCGCCGCGCGCCGCGCGCAGAGCAGCACGGCCGCCGCCAGCCCCGCCAGGCACACGGCCTCGGAGGACCAGCCGGCGAGCAGCCCGGCAGGGAGCATGAGCGCGGCCTTGAGCGCGCCGTGCCGGCCCTCCGGGGAGTCGGAGCGGTAGGGCATGAGGAAGAGCAGCACGCCGAGGGCGGTGAACATGTAGTTCACCGAGCCGGTGAGCCAGAGACAGCTCTGCCCGAAACCGGGCATGGAGAGCCAGAGCAGGATGTAGACCGCAAAGAGGGGCGCGGCCCGCAGTTGGCGGAAGCTGCCGTACGCGGCGAAGTACACGGCAAAGCCGAGGGCGAGGAAAGCCAGGGTGTTGACCACGTTGAACACGGAGCGGTCCCATATGAGCAGCAGCTGCACCAGGGAGTGGACGATGGCGCGGCCGTTTATCACCTGATAGTGGTTGAGCTGGGAGAGCCAGATGTCGTGCAGGGTCCCGATACGGTATTTCTCCGTGTCGGCGGCAAAGGTGTAGGAGTAGGAGTAGTCGTCGGCGTAGAGGGGCGTTATGAGATTCAGACAGTAGAAGAGCGCGGCGGCCATGGCGAGGCCGCCGGCCAGGAGAAACCGCTCGCGCCGGGTCATTTGAGCCCCTCTTCCGTCTCGCGGACCACGTAGGCCGGGCGGGACTTGGTCTCCAGATAGGTCTTGGACATGTACTGGCCCAGGACGCCGATGAAGAACATCAGCAGACCGCCGATGAGCAGGATGAGACAGACTATGGTGGGGTAGCCGGCCACGGGGTTGCCGAACACCAGGGTCTTGACCACGGTGACTATCATCACTATCAGCGCCACGGCGCAGGAGATGGCGCCCAGGATGGAGGAGAGGGCCAGCGGGCGGGTGGAGAAGGCCAGCATGCCGTCCACGGAATAGCGTATGAGCCCGGCGAGGGACCACTTGGTCTCGCCGGCCGCGCGCTCGGCGCTGACAAAGGGCAGCCACTTGGTCCTGAAGCCCACCCAGGAGAATATCCCCTTGGTGAAGCGGTTGTACTCGGGCAGGGAGAGCACTGCCTCCACCACGCCGCGGCGCATGAGGCGGAAATCGGTGGCGCCGTCCACAAACTCGGTGTCCGACATGGCGTTCATCAGCCTGAAGAAGAGCCGCGAGCCCGCGCCGCGGAATTTGGGCTCCCCCTCGCGCTTCACGCGGCGGGCGGCGCAGACGTCGTATTCCCCGTCCTTCACGGCGTCGTACATCTCGCGCAGCATCCCGGGCGGGTGCTGGAGGTCGGCGTCCATGATAACGGTGTAGTCGCCGGTGGACATGCGCAGGCCGGCCAGCATGGCCGACTCCTTGCCGAAATTGCGGGAGAAGGAGGTGAAGCGCACGCGCCCGTCCTCCCGCGAGAGGCGGCGGAGTATCTCCAGCGTGCCGTCGGAGGAGCCGTCGTCCACGAAGTCGAACTCGAACGTCAGTTCGCCCATGGACTCGGCCACGCGGCAGAGCTCGGGATAGAGCTTGGGGAGGACCTCCTCCTCGTTATAACAGGGCACAACCACCGACAACACAGGCATAGCTTTCACCTCTGGAACAGGATATGACAATTGTAGCACCGGGAGGGGAGATTTTCAACGGCTTTCGCATCCCCGCCGGCGCCGGGGAACCGGGGGGCTACACCCTCCTGATGGGGTGGCGGATGACGGTTTTCAGCTTTTCGGGGGCCACGCGCCTGGCGTCGCTGAGGTAAATCTCGTGGTGCAGGCGCTCTTCCGATATGTCGAGGGCGTAGCCCTCCTCAGCCATGCGGCGGTGCATCAGCTCGACGGTGGCCGGCTCGTCGTCGTAGGGGCCGATGTGCATGCACTGCACGCACACCCCCTCCTCGCGGGACATGAAGGTGACCTTGGAAAAGTCCCGCTTCTTTTTGCGCTCCGCCTCGGCGAGCGCCCAGCTGAGGTCGGCCTCCGTCACAAAGTCGGGCAGGCGGAGCGCGGAGAGCCAGTTGAGCTCCGCCTTGCGGGAGTAGTCGATGCCCGCCGAGCCGTCCTGCCACCAGAATCCCTCCAGGGGAGGCACCACGAAGTCGAAATAACCGTCTATCCGGCGGCCTCCCAGGCGGCTCATCTTTATTGTGTAGGCCACACCGTACAGCAGCTCTATGGAGAGCTTGTACTCGCCTCCCTCGACATTGGGGTCGCCATGCCCGCGCACGGCTATGTAATTCATGCGCGGCACGGTGACGATGGACGGCGTGTCCTTCGGCAGATAGAACTCTCTGTACTCTTTTTTGTAATCGAAGGCCATGCGGATTCCCCTCCCCCGGCGCGGCGCACGCGCGGATATGGAAACAGCCTTGAAACTCAAGGGTTTCAAGGCTGTTTCAGTGGTGGACGATACAGGACTCGAACCTGTGACCCTCCGCACGTCAAGCGGATGCTCATACCAGCTGAGCTAATCGTCCGTTTTTCAGGGCGAGTGTTATTTTAACTCATGGTACGGCAATTGTCAACAGTTTTTTTCGCGCCCTTCCGGCGGAAATAGGACGCGGTCTCCCGCTCTACCACGGGGGAGAGGGCCAGCAGGGCGAAGAGGTTGGGCAGGGCCATCAAGCCGTTGAGGACGTCGGAGAGCGCCCAGGCGAGGTCCAGGTCCATGACCGCGCCCAGGAAGGCCACGGCGGAGAAGAGCGCCAGATACGGCCGCACGGAGCGCGCGCCCAGCAAAAATTCGCAGCAGCGCGCGCCGTAGAGCCCCCAGCTCAGCAGCGTGGACAGGGCGAAAAAGCACATGCCGACGGCGATGACCAGGGCGCCGCCTCCCCGGCCCAGCACCGTGCCCAGCGCGCCGGCGCAGAGGGCGGTGGAGGCGGGAGAGCCGTAGTCGATGCCCACGCCGGATATCAACAGGGTGACGCCGGTGAGCGTGCAGACCACCATGGTGTCCGCGAACACCTCAAAGATGCCGTAGAAGCCCTGGCGCACGGGCTCCGTCTCGCTGGTGGAGGCGTGGGCGATGGGCGCGGAGCCGAGGCCGGCCTCGTTGGAGAACACGCCGCGGCGCAGCCCCCAGCCCAGGCAGGCGCGCAAACTGAGCCCGGCGGCCACGGAGCGGGGCTCGAAGGCCCCGCGGAATATGAGCTCCAGCACGCCGGGCAGCCGGCCGAGGTTGGAGCCTATCACGGCCAGGCAGGCGAGGGCGTAGACGAGGCTCATGGCGGGGACCAGCAGCTCGGCCACCGCCCCCAGGCGGCGCGCGCCGCCCAGCAGCACCAGGGCGGCGGCACCGGAGGCGATAACCCCCACGGCCACGGAGGCCGGGAGGTCCAGCCCGCCGCCGGGCGAGATGAGCTCCAGGGCGGAGCGCACGGCGGCGGACATCTCGCCCACCTGCACGGCGTCGCCCATGCCCAGGGCGGCCAGGGAGCCGGCAAGGGCAAAGAGCGCGGCGAGGGGCCGCGCGCGGCGGCCCAGGCCGTTCTTTATGTAGTACATGGGGCCGCCGGCCCACTCGCCGCGGGAGTTGCGCTCCCGGTAGCGCACGGCCAGCAGCACCTCGGAGTATTTGGTGGCCATGCCCAGCAGCGCCGTGGCCCAGAGCCAGAAGAGCGCGCCGGGGCCACCCAGACTCACCGCCAGGGCCACTCCGGCTATGTTGCCCGTGCCCATGGTGCCCGCCAGGGCGGTGGACATGGCCTGGAAGGGCGTCACCGCGCCGGGGCAGCGGGAGACGGGCGAGAACATGCGCCCGACGGTGCCGCGCATGGCCTCGCCGAAGTGCCTCAGCTGCACCCAGCCCAGGCGGCAGGAGAGGTAGAGCCCCGTGCCCAACAGCAGCAGGGCCATGGGCGCGCCCCAGACGACGCGCCCCAGGGCGTCAAAAAAGCCCCCGGATTGAAATAAAAGCTGTCCCATACGGGTAGCTTATTCGCTCCGGGGGCGGGAAATTACTATTCCATGTGGGCGAAGAGCCAGTCGAGGATGTCCTTGTAGACGTCCGCCCTGTTCGTCTCGTTGAGTATCTCGTGGCGGGCGCCGGGGTAGAACTTGTAGGCCACGTCCTTGCAGCCGGCGCGCACCAGGAGGCTGTAGACCTTGGCCACCTGCACGCCGCGGCCGCCGACGGGGTCGGCGTCGCCGCTCATGAGAATCAGCGGCAGGTCCTTGCGCATGGCGGAGACCTCGTGCAGGCTGCCCACGGTGGCCAGTCCGGAGAGCATCTCCCGGAAGAGGCTGCTGGTGGGGACAAAGGTGCAGAGGGGGTCGGCCGCGTAGGCGTCCACCACGGCCTCGTCGCGGCAAATCCAGTCATAGGGGGTGCGGCGCGGCTCTATGCCCTTGTTGTAGCTGCCGAAGGCCATGCCGTAGATGTTCAGGCTGCGGTGGCGCGGGCCGTTTTTCAGCACGTCCGCGTCGCAGAGCATCCTGCCGCCGGCGAGCACGGCTGCCGGCGGCTGGCCGGTGCCGGAGAGGATGACGCCGCTGAGCGGCGCCTCGGGGTGGCGGATGAGATAGGTGCGGGTGAGAAAGCTGCCCATGGAGTGGCCCAGCAGGAAGTAGGGCGCCTCCGGCCACTTCTCCGCCGTCAGCGCGCGGAGGCGCTCGATGTCCTCCACCACCAGCTCCCAGCTGCCGAGGGGGCCGAAATAGCCGAGGTCCTCCTCGCTGAGGACGCTCTGCCCGTGGCCCAGATGGTCGTTGGCGGCCACCACAAAGCCCTTGGAGGCCAGATAGCGCGCGAAGCCCTCGTAACGCCCGGCGTATTCGCAGATGCCGTGGGCTATCTGCACCACGCCGTTTATGTCGCAGTCGGGCACCCACTCGCGGACGTGTATGGGAGTCTCGCCGTTGGAGGAGAGGAAGGTATACTCATTTTCCGTGATTATTGGCATTTGTGTTTGCCTCCCGTAAGCATTGTGTGTTATTATACTCTAAACAGCATTTTAGTCGAAAAAAACGCCCAAGTCAACGTTTTGGAGGATATGCAAATGAAAGGATATGTCATAGCGCTCGACCAGGGGACTACCAGCTCGCGGGCCATCGTCTTTGACGCGCAGGGGGCCGTCGTCTCCCTGGCGCAGAGGCCGTTCCCGCAGATATACCCCCGCCCGGGCTGGGTGGAGCACGACCCCTACGCCATACTCTCCTCCCAGCTGGAGGCCCTGTCCGAGGCCTTCGCCAAGAGCGGCCTGGAGGCGGAGGACATAGCGGCCATCGGCGTCACCAACCAGCGGGAGACCACCATCGTCTGGGACCGGCAGACCGGCAAGCCGGTCTACAACGCCATAGTATGGCAGTGCCGGCGCACGGCGGGGCTGTGCGACCAGCTCTCGTCCGAGGGCATGGGGGCCTATATACGCGACAAGACGGGGCTGCTGATAGACGCCTACTTCTCCGGCACCAAGATAAACTGGATACTGGAAAACGTGCCTGGCGCCAGGGAGAGGGCCGAGAGAGGGGAGCTGCTCTTCGGCACCGTGGACTCCTGGCTCATCTGGAACCTCACGGGGGGGCGGGAGCACATCTCCGACTACTCCAACTGCTCGCGCACCATGCTCTTCGACATCGACCGCCTGCGCTGGGACGAGGACCTCTGCCGCGTGCTGAAGGTGCCCATGCTCATGCTGCCGGCGCCAGTGCCCAGCTCGGCCGAATACGGCCGCGTGGCCCCCGGCATAAAGGGCGTGGAGGCCCTGGCGGGGGTGCCCATCTGCGGCAGCGCCGGCGACCAGGCCGCCGCGCTGCTGGGACAGGGCTGCATCAGGCCCGGCGAGGGGAAGAACACCTATGGCACCGGCTGCTTCACCCTGATGAACACCGGTTCCCGCAGCGTGCGCAGCATATCCGGCATGCTCACCAGCGTGGCCTGGTGCCTGAACGGCTCCATCACCTACGCCCTGGAGGGCAGCGTGTTCAACGCCGGCAGCGCCATACAGTGGCTGCGCGATGAGATGGGGCTCATCTCCTCCGCCGCCGAGAGCGGGCCCACGGCCGAGACCGTGCCCGACAACGGCGGGGTATATATGGTGCCCGCCTTCACTGGCCTGGGCGCCCCGCACTGGGACATGTACGCCAGGGGCACGATAGTGGGCATCACCCGCGGCACCACCCGCGCGCACATCGTCCGCGCGGCCATGGAGGGCATAGCCTATGAGGTGCGCGACCTGCTCGACGCCATGGAGCTGGACTCCGGCACGCGGCTGCCGGCGCTGAGAGTGGACGGGGGGGCCTCGGTGAGCGACTTCCTCATGCAGTTCCAGGCGGACATACTGCACCGGCCCATAGACAGGCCGGCCATGGTGGAGACCACGGCCTTCGGCGCGGCCTTCCTGGCCGGACTGGCCGCCGGGGTGTGGAGCAGCCCGGAGGAGATAACGGGCCTCAGGCGCTCTGAGAGGGTGTTTGAGCCGCAGATGGACGCCGAGAGGGCCGAGGGCTACTACAGGCAGTGGCAGCGCGCGCTGCAGCGGGCGCTGAAATGGGAGCAGAACTGATGGCGGAGAGCATACTGGTTGTGCGCCGGGAGTTTTTGGCGCCATATCTGACGGAGGACTTCGGGCTCATAAGGAGCGGGGCCGGGGACATACTGCGCGTGGTGAACGAAAAGCACGAATTCCATCCCCGGCCGGAGATGGAGGACGACCCCACATTCAAGCAGATAATACCCTATGTGCTGCTCTCGCGCATGGGGGAGATACTGGCGCTGCGCCGGCTGAAAAAGGGCGGCGAGAAACGGCTGCACGGGCAGATATCCATCGGCGTGGGCGGACACATAAATCCGGTGGACGACGCCGAGGGCGGAGCGCTGATGGCCGGGCTGCGACGGGAGGTGGACGAGGAGGTGGGCGTGGAGCACGTCCTCTCGCTCACGCCGCTGGGCGTGATAAACAACGACCTGGACGAGGTGGGCAGGGTGCACCTGGGCTTCCTCTTCCGCATGGAGGTCGCCGGGGAGGTCACGGTGCGCGAGACGGAGAAGCTGCGCGGCGAATTCGTGGGCGTGGAGCGGCTGCGCGAGGTGTACGACCAGCTGGAGGGCTGGTCGCAGATAGCGCTGGAGGCAATTGAATGAGAGTTTTTTCTACGGCGGATATCCTGATACCCGCGGAGGCGGACATGGCCAGATGGGCCTGCATCGCCTGCGACCAGTTCACCGCGGAGCCGGAGTACTGGGCCGAGGCGGAGCGCATAGCCGGCGCCGCGCCCAGCGCGCTCAGGCTCATCTTCCCCGAGGCGTATATCGGAGCGCGGGACGAGGACGCGGCCAGGGAGAAAATCTATGCGGCCATGGAGGAGTACCTCTCGGGCGGCGTGTTCCGCACGCTGGAGGACAGCCTGGTATATGTGGAGCGCACGCTGCATTCGGGCGCCGTCAGGCGGGGGCTGGTGGGCAAGCTGGACCTGGAGAGCTATGACTGGGCTCCGGACTCCAGCTCAGCCGTGAGGGCCACAGAGGGGACCATAGAGAGCCGCCTGCCCGCGCGGGTGCATGTGCGGCGCTCCGCCGCCATAGAGATGCCGCACATAATGGTGTTCATCGACGACCCGCAGGGGGATATCATACCCTCGGCGGCGGGCGGGGAGGAACTCTATGACTTTGAACTGATGCTGGGCGGCGGGCACATCCGGGGCAGCCGCGTCAGCGGCGGGCACGCCGAGAGGGTGCTCTCGCGGCTGGACGCCCTGGGCGGCGACTTCGCCTTCGCCATGGGCGACGGCAACCACAGCCTGGCGGCGGCCAAGCGCTGCTGGGAAGAGCTAAAGCCCTCCATCCCGGAGGATGCCCGCGCCCTCCATCCCGCGCGGTATGCCCTGGTGGAGCTGGTGAACATACACGACCCGGCGGTGACCTTTGAGCCCATACACCGGGTGCTGCTGGGCACCAGGACGGGCGAGTTCCTGGAAGCTGCCCGCTGCGCCTTCCCGCAGGCGGAGGAGGGGGAGCCATCCAAGCCGGTGACGGTGCTGGCGGGGGAGGAGGAGCTGACGCTGGACGTGCCGCTCTCGCTGGGAGAGCTGGTGGGCGTGGCCGACTGCCTGATAGCCGACTATAAGTCTGTATTCAAGGGCGAGCCTGACTATATCCACGGGGATGAGGAGGCCCGTGCCCTGGCGCGGGAGCGCGGCGGCGCGGCCATACTGCTGCCGCGCCTGGGGAAAGACGAGCTGTTCCCCGCCGTGGCGGAGTTCGGGCCGTACCCGAAAAAGAGCTTTTCCATCGGCGACGCGCGGGATAAGAGATATTATCTCGAATGCAGGAGGATAAGATAGAATAGTGAGGGGGCGGCGGCCCCAGGGATATCCTGAGGGGGTTCTTTTTGGCTTGTCAAAAAGAACCCCCTCAGACTCCCAAGAGAAAATCGCCAGGCGGAGCCTG